>JALEKN010000034.1 GCA_022769125.1 Agathobacter sp. | reverse complement strand
CTTAAGACCGAATGCCATATTATCAAATACTGTCATATGTGGATACAGAGCGTAGTTCTGGAATACCATTGCGATATCTCTGTCCTTTGGCTCTACATCATTCATGATCTTTCCATCGATTGAGAACTCACCGGAAGAAATTTCTTCCAGACCAGCGATCATACGAAGGGTGGTAGACTTACCACATCCAGATGGTCCTACGAAAATGATGAATTCCTTGTCTTCAACTTCAAGGTTGAAATCCTTAACAGCCTCAAAGCCGTTTGGATATACTTTGCAAATGTTCTTTAAAGATAAACTTGCCATTTAAAAATACCTCCTGATGTACTTTACGTTTTTGTCCTTCCGGACTTGTTATACTTATCATACAAAAAGGACTTCAAAAATACCATTGGACGAATTGCCAAATATTTTTGAAATCCTTTGTCAAGTTGACGAAACTATAATTTGGAATAGCCAAACCCATTGACCATAGCCTCAATTGCATGTCCTTTTTTACAGAACGGGCACTCAGAAACCGGATATGCTTCGTAGTTGACTACATCACTCCTGTCAAACAAATGCTCAACCTCAACCCCATCTACCTCATCCACAGTACTGAAGATGGATGCAACAAACTCCACAATTCCGCCATAATAACGGATGCACTCAAGGCTTCTGCGTATCGTCTCTCCCGTGGTCGTGGTCGCAAGTAAAAGAACGACATGCTTTCCCGCAATTGCGCCTTTGATATTGTCCCGGAAGAGCATCTGATTATTGTTGTTAATCTCCGGCGAAACAACATATGTTGTCTCATGCTGGTTAGTGGATAAAACGCCTCCCTGCTCAATCTGCTGGCTCAAAAATGCACCGATTACCTCCGTGCCATCCATGCAGACAATCGTATCAATGTAATTGTACTTCGGCATTTTGGAATACAATACCTTTGCAGCCTCATTTGCCTCTGACGCACGCGTCTTAACACTTGTCACATCAACATAATAATTAATGTGGGAATGGCTGGTTGCAAAATGCCCCGGCATTGCGTGCACCGCAAGCTGACTGCTGTCTTTCGAATAGAACTTTACCATACGAGATTCCATACGTATCCTCCTTTTCCCATTTTCTGGGTATTCTTAATTCACTCCGGTTGAACCGAAGCCGCCGCGATCTGCACCACTTAAATGTTCCACCTGGTCAAACACGATCTCCGGCTGATTTGCAACAATTCTAAACTGTGCCACGCGGTCGTTTACATGGATCACAGTATCTCTTGTAGCAAGCACAGGCATTCTCCACATATCATTATCGCCGCAATAGGAGCAGTCGATCACACCCATACTGTTTGTCTGCAGGATTCCCCATGTCTTAAAGGTAGAGCTTCTCGGAACAAGATGTGCCTCATATCCTTTCGGAAGTTCCATCGCCACGCCAAGCGGAATCAGTTTAAAGTCGCCTGCCTTTAATTCTACTTCCTCGCTTGCGCGCAGATCAATCCAATCCGACTTGCCGTCGATATAGTCAAGTTTTTCAATCTCATCTGAAAAATATCTGATTTTTATTGTTTCCACACGGTTGCCTCTTTTCTTTCAGTTTCCATATTTCCCGGGTTCATCGATCTGTGCACCAAAAGGCCTAGTCCCAATCAAGTGCTGCATGCTCCACCCGCTTATCGCGCAGCATCAGTTCCATTACTGCTTCCTTTGCCGGTTTATTCTCGAACAGGACTTTGTTCACTTCCTCAATGATCGGAAGTGTAACATCATACTTTCTTGCAAGTCCGAGTGCTGCCTTTGCGGAATAAATTCCCTCTACAACCATTTTAACCTCTGCAGTTGCCTGTTCCATCGTATATCCCTGACCCATAAGCATCCCCGCCTTGCGGTTACGACTATGCTTACTCTCACAGGTGACAATCAGGTCCCCGATTCCTGTCAAACCGCTTAAGGTCTCTGCCTTAGCGCCCATCTTGACCGCAAGCGGAGCAATCTCAGCAATTCCCCTTGTGATAAGAGCCGCCTTTGTGTTGTCCCCATATCCCAGGCCATCCGCCATTCCTGCCGCAAGTGCAATGACATTCTTAAGAGAACCACCAAGTTCCATTCCAAGCATGTCCGGACTTGAATACACCCGGAACACCTCATTCATAAAAATATCCTGTATATGTTCTGCTGTTTTTCTTGTTCTCGCCCCTGCAACAACAGTTGTAGGAAGACCGATTCCCACCTCTTCTGCATGGGATGGTCCACACATGATTGCCACATCCGCATTTGGGATTTCCTCTTCAACAACCTCCGAGATTGTTTTAAGCGTATTCTCTTCAATTCCCTTTGCCACACAGACGATAATCTGACCATCCTTTACATGCAAAGCCATGCTTTTTGCCGTACTTCTTGTAAACACCGATGGAACAGCAAGCACCAGAACATCACTATTTTCAATCGTTTCCTTCAAATCCGTGGTAAAAGATATCTTATCGGAAAGCTTAACTCCCGGAAGTTTGTCGATGTGCTCATGCTTTGTCTTTAACATTTCGATTTCTTCCGGCATGATCGACCATACAAGCACATCATGTCCATTCTTTGCGACAACGGTTGACAGAGCGATTCCCCAGCTTCCCGCACCGATTATTCCGATTTTTTCCATTTTCAAATCCTCTCTTACTGCTTTTGCTTTTTGATGCTCAATTTGTTCTCATTGCCATGAATCAGCCGGACGATATTGGCCCGGTGTCTCCAGATTGCCATTGCAACAAAGCAGCCCACAACAATATCAAACTCGATCAAATATGTATCTGCCACCCCGAGATATCCATAATGGTTTGAAATAAGTGCTGTGGTTAAAAACACAAGCACCATCAGGATTGAGCTAAGCGATACATAACGTGTAATCGCAAGACAGATCAGAAATACCGCCAGACAGATAAGCGCTGCAGACGGAAAAAGCGCCAGAATAACGCCAGCCGTACAGGCAATTCCCTTTCCGCCGCGGAAATTCAAATAAAATGGAAAGTTGTGACCAAGGACTGCACCAAAACCCGCATACAGTTCCAATAGCTTTACACCTTCCGGATATTGGTTTTTAAAAATAAGCAAAGTGACAACCACCGCAAGGATTGCCTTGATCAAATCTCCCGCAAAGGTTATCAAGCCGGCTTTCATGCCGAGTACACGAAGTGAATTCGTTGTCCCCGCATTGCCGCTTCCAGCTTTTCTGATATCGATTCCCTGGCTTTTTCCATAAAAATAGCCGGTCTGAAACAAGCCAAACACATAACCGATTGCAATTGCAATAATTCTTGCAACGATCATTCTTTATCTCCCTTCCGCTCTCTCGTGATAAATTTGAGTGCAGTTCCCCTAAATCCAAAGGTATCACGGATACGGTTCTCGAGATATCTGGTATAAGAGAAATGCATCAGATTTTTGTCATTTACAAACACAACGAATGTCGGAGGCTTAACAGAAGCCTGCGTAATATAATAGATCTTAAGTCTCTTTCCCTTGTCTGTCGGTGGTTGCTGCATTGCGACCGCTTCCGCAACAATTTCGTTTAAAACACCGGTAGCAACACGCATGCTGTTATTTTCAAGTACCATGTCAATCATCTCGAAAATCTTAGGGAGACGCTGTCCGGACTTTGCAGAAATGAACAGGATCTCCGCATACGGCATGAAACTTAGAACCTGCCGTATCTTCTGGGTATGCTCTTTTACCGTGTCATTGTTCTTCTCGATTGCATCCCATTTATTGACCGCAATGATGATTCCCTTGCCTCGGTCATGTGCGATTCCTGCAATCTTTGCATCCTGCTCGGTTACTCCCTCCGTTGCATCGATGACAATGATAACGACATCTGCACGCTCCACCGCGCTTACCGCACGGATGATGCTGTAACGTTCGATTTCTTCCTTGACTTTGCTCTTTCTCCGGAGTCCGGCAGTATCAATAAAAATATATTCCTTGCCATTAAATTTGATGTCTGTATCGATTGCATCACGGGTCGTTCCTGCTATATCGGATACAATGACACGATCCTCCTGTGCAAGCTTGTTGATCAGGGAGGACTTGCCAACATTCGGTTTACCGATAATCGCTACCTTCGGCCGCTCATCCTCCGCATCCGCCGCATCGTTCTCAGGGAAATACTTTACAACCTCGTCAAGCATGTCTCCAAGACCAAGCATGGAGGATGCGGATACCGGATGTGGTTCACCAATACCAAGATTATAGAATTCGTACACATCCCCCATGTATTTTTCAAAGCTGTCCACCTTATTAACCACAAGTACGATCGGCTTATGGGAGCGGCGAAGCATGTCCGCCACCTTGGAATCAGAGTCCTGAAGTCCCTGTCTTACATCGGTAAGGAACATAATAACATCTGCAGTATCAATAGCGATCTGAGCCTGCTCCCTCATCTGTGAAAGGATCACATCTCCGCTATCCGGCTCAATACCTCCGGTATCGATGAGCGTAAAGTTGTGATCGAGCCATGTCACATCCGCATAAATACGGTCCCTTGTAACGCCCGGAGTATCCTTGACGATGGAGATTCTTTCTCCCGCCAATGTATTAAACAATGTAGACTTGCCCACGTTCGGGCGTCCCACAATCGCAACAATTGGTTTGCTCATTTTTCCACCTTCCTGTCTGATATATTTGTTATTGCATTCTGCAATTATTTCTTTTCTATATGAATGCCAGCCATTGCATCCAGCAGATTCTGACCGCTTGATTTTACAATAACAGCCGGTACTTGTAAAGCATTTTCAACCTCTTCGAGCGTCCAGTCATCCAGGAAAACCTGTTCCCCCATACGAAGCATATTACATGGAATTCCAACATATGCTCCAAGTTCACGTTCCTTCAGCTGTGCCACAAGATCCTGTGCCGTCACAAGCCCCGATACGGTGATCCGCTCCCCGAAAAAGTCATTGCGGATTGCCACGACATCAATGACACGGTTTGGAAAGCACTTCATAAATTCTTCCGCAAGAGATTTTATAAACGGTGCAGCGAGCACACCGGATGCCAGTGTAACATGTCCATTCTCCACCGTTTTACCCTGCATCTGTTTCTTATAGGCAGCAAGAGCCTCATGAAATTCAACGAAAAGAAGCCGGAGCATGCCAACGCCATTCTCCAGCTGAATATATCCATCGTATCTTTCCTCCTCCGGAAGAGGAAGTTCTGCTGTCAGATACCATTCATCACTCGCCTGTACAAAATGTACTCCGTAGCGTTCCATGCAATAGTCCTGCCATTTCTCGATAATGGCAATCACAGCTCTTGCATCATCCTTTTCAAATGGTTCTAACGGATATAACCCCTCCCTATATTTCGACAATCCAACCGGTACAACCGACAGGCTCTGCATATACGGAAGATATCCGACAAGATCCCGGATCGTATGATCAAGCTCCTCTCCATCATTGATTCCCTTGCAGCAGACAATCTGCCCGTTCATCTCAATTCCTGCTTCATACAGCCTGTCGATTTTCTTAAGGGCTTCACCTGCGAATCTGTTATGAAGCATCTCACACCGAAGCTTCGGGTTGGTTGTATGCACAGAAATATTGATCGGAGCAAGTTTGTACGCGATGATACGTTCTAGGTCCTTGTCCTTCATATTGGTGAGCGTCACATAGTTTCCCTGCAGGAAAGAAAGGCGGGAGTCATCGTCCTTAAAGTACAGGGTTTCGCGCATTCCCGGCGGCATCTGATCGATGAAACAGAAAATGCACTTGTTTGAGCAGGATTTGTAATCATCCATTAGGCCGTTCTCAAACTCAATTCCCAGATCCTCCGAGTAATCCTTCTCAATCTCAAGCTCCCACTCCTCGCCGTTTTTCTTCCTAACGATCACATCAAGATAATCATCGTTGATCAGATAGTGGTAGTCAAAGACATCCTCAATTTCAGTTCCGTTGATAGAGATCAGAGTGTCTCCCGGCTCAAGGTCCATTTCTTCTGCGATGCTTTGCGGTTCTATCTTGTATATAACATGTTGCTTCTTTTTCAAAATCATTCTCCTGTATCTATTTCAATTACATATGTATATTGTACCGAAACAGACACAGAAAGTCCATAGGAATTCATCAATCCACCACAGCCTGCTCCTACTGTTCCTACTGTTCCTGCTGCTTCATTTCCATCTGATCCTTTATGAGAATCAGATCATCCTCCGACTGAATCAATCCGGTCTCCATCAATGCATCAATCAGATGCCTGCTCTTTTGACCAAATGCAATAGAACAATAATTTCCGGTCTGAATGTACTCATCCAGATATTCGTCATACTGCGTTCTCTGTTCCGGAATTTTGAACTCAAAACTTACATAACCGGCGTATTGGTCATCCGGAGTATCCCAGCTTCCATCCGGGTGAATCAGATTGTAGTTCTGAATGTTGCCTTCTTCCACATCCTGTCTGATTGCTTCAAGAAGCACCTTTGCCGCATCATCTCCAAACGGAATATAATGTGAATAGTTATGGTCAAATCCCCCCGTTGCATAATATCTGTTTTCAAAATAATCTGCCATATACTGCCTGATAAACAGTTCCGGTGTACACTCGTAGCTGCTAAGCTTTTCAATCATTGCAAGTCCGCTCTCAGTATATGGAATCTGGTAGGATCTGCGCACGATTGATCCATTTTTGAGTGTATAATTGATTCTCACATTTGTATAATCAAGTGACTTTTTAGCAGCATTATTCCACTCATCTGCATGTGTAAGCATCTCCCGTTGTAAGGCGATCACATCATCTGCCTCATCCGCTTCCAATGTCATATCATAAGATAGTGCAAATGAAACAGAGGCAATAGCATCCTTCTTTGGAATGTAACGCTCCTGCGCTCTTGCCACAAGAGATACTGCGCCAAAGCTTACCAGCATGGCTGCAGCAAATGCAATACTCTCCCCAAATACCTTCCTGTTCATAATACGGAAGTTTTTTCGTATCAGCATCTCTGCGATATAAAAGGCGATCATTCCCGCAAGGACAGCTAGCCCCGCCATTACAGGATGTGGCAGGAAAATCCTTGCCTCCTGTAAAAACATACAGATATACATCATAAGCGTATACCCGACCATCACGCCTGTCAGCCAGCGGAAATACGGATTAAGCCTAGAAAAGATCATCACATCCCCGACCTTTTCAAGCGGACGCTTGCGATAAAGGATCGCTGCCAATACAAAAAATACTGCTGCGGCCAGAAGATACCAGCCCATCATGGAAAATCCCTCAACTGTAATGCCGATAATATACTGTGTGTCATTTTCCTGTACATACTGCGGATTAAATTTGACTCTTCGCATGAAATAGCTGATCGGCGAGAAAAACAGCATGCTGTGATCCGTTCTTGTCGTATATTCGGTAAGTCCATAGCCGATCAGGCAAAGGACATCTCCGATAACAATCCTTATCCACACATAGAGCAGATTGACAACCGCTACAACCGCCGGAAGTCCAAGCAGCTGGCCTGTTAGCATTGCCGCAACCGCACTGATGGAAAGAAACAGTATGGAAGCCGTCGCCACGATCAGATAAAACATCGCCACATACTGCACACATGTCACTCCGTAGGACAGACATACCAATACCGTCGCAAAAAACGCGATAAGCTCCGGAATCAGCATAAAGCAAAGTGCATTTACAATTGTTGTGCAAAACAATTCGCCCCTTGTTACCGGAAACGCATGCATCATGTTAGTGCTTCTTGCCGTAAACAGATAATTAAACAATGCCATCATTGTCAATACTGCCATTGCCAGCACAACTATACTATATATATCTGACCTTGCCATGGTCTCCCTGAAATAGTATATGAGCATGCTCTTTCTTTCCTGCGCAGATTCCCCCGCCGCATAATAGTTTAAATAACTGTTAAAATTCATCCAGAGGCGGATTGGTATCAGAGCAGAAAGTACCAGAAAATAGCCTACCCATAGTGGCCAGTAAAGGACCGTATTTTTGCGAAAAACCGCGGAGTTAAAACAGAATGTCTTTGACTTCATAATCTGCTCCTCCCATTTCATAAATAAATATTTCTTCCAATGTCAGGGGAAGTATGTCAACAATATTCAAATGATCACTATCCTGTGTGAGTGCACTGGCGGCAGCCTTTGGATCTCCCTTTACGATCATCGTGTAGACACGTCCGGTATTTGCCATATGAAGCACCTGAAACTGCTCCGGCAGCTTTGGCATACCATTTTGGCATGCAACCTGGATCTTGCAGATATTTCCCTGCAGTTCTGTCAGGGACCGTTCAATCATGATTCTTCCCTTGTTAAGAATGCCTACATGATCGCATACATCTTCAAGTTCCCTTAAGTTGTGTGAAGAGACGAGTACCGTCATGCCGCGCTCCTCCACTGCTGCAATAAGCAGGCTCCAGATCTGTCTTCGCATGACAGGGTCAAGTCCGTCTACCGGCTCATCCAGAATCAGGACATCCGGCTGACAGCAGATTGACAACCAGAAAGCTACCTGTTTCTGTGTTCCCTTCGAAAGTCTGCGAATTCCTCTCTTTACATCCACTCCGGGGAAAAACTCCTGCATACGATAGAACTTTTTCTCATCGAAAGTAGAATATATCCCCCTATAATAGCGCATCATCTCCAACGTGTTTGCCTGCATAAAATAAAAAACATCATCCGGTATGAATCCCATACGGCTCTTTATTGCACGGTTTTCAAACACTTCCTGTCCATCAATCAGCACTTCTCCCTCATCTTGCCGGTACACTCCTGTCAGATGGCGGATCAGCGTAGATTTTCCCGCGCCGTTCGGCCCGACAAGCCCATAGATATTCCCTTTTTTTACCTGCATATTGACTCCGTCAAGAGCCCTAAATCCCTCAAAATTTTTCACAAGATTATTTACCTGAATCATGTAAACCCTCCTCAATTGCAGCCTCTACCCGCTGTACCACGGTCTCCCTTGGCACTGCAAGAAATGTTAGCTCCCCGACAATCTCATCCAGTGATTCCATTAGTGCGTCTTTACGGCATGTCTCAATCTGTGCACCGCTACTCACAAAAGTTCCCTTTCCATTTACCGTGTAAAGATACCCTTCCTGTTCCAATTCCAGATAGGCCCTTTCTATGGTGTTGGGATTGATTGTAAGCTTTGCTGCCATCTCACGCACGGATGGCAGCTTGTCCTCCGGTACAAGTCCACGCGTAACTATAAGATGCCGGATTCCGTCTTTGATCTGCTCATAAATTGGTTTTGCATCCCGAAAATTGAGTTGTATCACTGATTCTCCTCCTACAAAAACCACCCAGCCGTACAAGCGGCTGGGTGTATGAATCGAAGTTGCAGTTACTGTTTACTCCGTTCGCAGCAACATTCTGTACACTATGGTAAGTGTAGCATATTTTCTTTGGCATGCAATTATTTTACCTGTAATATTTTCTTAGGATTTTCTTAATTTGCCTGCAATGGTTCAGGCATTCTTAGTCGTGTATGCTGCAAGAAGTGCAAATGTGTTCTTTACACCATCCTTGTGGCTTCTCTCATACCCATGTGACGCATACACGCCTGCACCGATCAGTCCGTGGCGGATGTCGTACCCTGCTTTTAGCGTGCAGTCTACATCCGATCCGTAAAACGGATATACATCAACCGCATAATCAAGGTTGTTCTTCTTTGCGGCCGCTACCAGATCTGTAACAACCTGATAATTATACGGTCCCATTGAATCCTTTGCACAGATGGATACCATCCGTTCATTGCACTGCAACCCCTCTCCAACACATCCCATATCCACAGAGATCATCTCTGTCACTCCGTCCGGCAGTGATGCAGCTCCGCCATGTCCAACTTCTTCGTATACGGTAATGTGATGATAGATTCTGCGTTCCGGTTCAATCTCTTCTTCATGCAGATATTTTGCATATCCAAGCAGGATTCCGACACTTAATTTATCATCTAGGAAACGGCTTTTGATGTAACCGGACTTCGTAATCACCGTGCGCGGATTGAAGCAGACAATATCTCCATTTTCAATGCCGAGTTTTCTGGTATCCTCCGCACTTTCTACCGGTTCGTCAATCACAACCTCCATATCAGAATAGCTTCTTTTGGTGTTGTTGTATTCTCCGTTTACATGAATAGATGCATTGTCAAGCTGGAATGTTCCCTCATATGTTCCATCGAATTTTGTAATAATACGGACATTTTCCGCTTCTGCATTATTCGCATTCATTCCACCAAGCGGAGAAAGGCGCAGTCTGCCGTTTCCTTTTATCTCACATACCATTCCGCCGAGTGTGTCCGTATGGGCGGCAAGCATCAAACCGTTCTCCTTTTCTTTGCCTCCAAGATCCACAAGAACTCCGCCCTTTGTGGTAAGTGTTGGCTTATATCCAAGCTTCTCGTATTCCTTACAGATAAACTTTGTTGCATTCTCTGTATAACCGGTCGGACTGTCAATTGCCAGAAGTTCCTTCGTAACCTCCAGAATATAATCCACATACTTTTTCGTTTTCATTTTGTTCTCTCCTTCTCTTTATTTTATATACATAAATGCGCCAAGGTTACCCCGCAATCCATTGGTAGCCCGGTGCGAAAAAAGCAATTTTGCATTGCAGCAGGTGCAAAGGTCCGTAATTGCAAGATGCTCCGGAACGATGCCGGCCTCCGTAAGTACAATCCGATTGGCACTCCAGAGATCAAGCCAATATTTTCCCTGTCCTTTATCAGTGATAATCTCGTCCCTGTGTCCGGAAAATTCATCTGCAAACTGCTCTGCGACGTCCGAACTTACCTCATAACAATTCCTGCAGATGGAAGGACCGATCGCGGCGTAGACATCCGCCGGATCTGTGCCAAATTCGGCTTTCATCTTATCCAGGGTTCTTGCGCCGATACGCTTTACAGTTCCGCGCCAGCCAGAATGGCTAAGTCCGATTGCCTTATGGACCGGATCAATAAAATAAAGCGGTACGCAATCTGCAAAAAATGCAGACAGAACCACACCTGTTTCGTTTGTAACAAGGCCATCCACATCTGTGTAAGGACGTTCCCTGACAATCCCGTTCCCACGATCCCCTCTTCCGACGCGGATCACATTAGCCGTGTGGGTCTGGTCTGTAAATACGAAATCACTTATGGTAACGTCAAGGGCCCCCGCAAGCCTGCGGTAGTTTTCATCCACATTTTCCCTGTCGTCACCACGATTGTAGCTTAGGTTCAAAGAGGAAAGATGTTCTTTACTCACACCTCCCATCCTTGTCGTAAAGCAGTGTCTTACAAAATCGAACTGCCGCAATAAAGGAAACTCGATTAATGGTAGATCCTCATTGTTCTCCAACGGATAAGATACCAATTCTAATACTTTCTGTTTATCTGTCATTTTATTCAGCCTCAAATGCATGTTTGTAGAGCACGATGCCGGTGCCGTCCATTGCAACCACATCAAACCTGCACGGTGTCCATTCACTCATTCCGTGTCTCATAAGATAAAACCTCGCAACACGAAGGATTTTTCTCTGTTTACGCTGATCTACCGCCTCCGCTGCCTCCCCCGCAGTTTTTCCCGCGCGGTATTTCACCTCCACGAAACAGATATATTCCCCGTCCTTCGCAATAATGTCAATCTCTCCCTGCCTGCACGTAAAATTGCGTTCTAAGATGTTATATCCCCGTGCAGTAAGAAACTCGGCAGCTTTTTGTTCATGCACAGCTCCTACCTGTCTGTTGTTTTGTTTATCCCCCAAATAGAACTCCCCTAACCTGAGATTTTAGCCTTGAGGCGGTCCATATCATCCACAAAAACCAGAATTTCTGCGACAACCTCATACAATTCCGGCGGTATCATGTCTCCAATCTTTAACTTGGAGAGTGTACCCGCAAGTTTATTGTCCTTATAAAGTGGAACATTGCTTTCCTTAGCGGTCTCAATAATTCGCTCTGCCGTCGCCCCTTTTCCTGTTGCAAGAATCTTCGGAGCGGCCTCCCCCGGCACATATTCAATTGCGACTGCTGTTTTGGGTTCTTCCTTTTTCTCGCCAAACAAAGGGCGAAATCCATTCTGTTCTGCCATCCTATGCCCTCATATCAAAAGAATATCTATGTACCATCCCCGCCGAAGGCTGATCCTTCTTCAAAAAGTCTTCAACGAAATTGACTGCTTTCTGTTCATTTTTCACCTGGATATCACAGTTATACCCCTTTGCGCGCAAACGTTCCTCAAGCAGTGGGGCATTTGCGCGGACCAGCTCATAAGATTCATCATTATCAAAGTAGAAATTGGTCTTTACATGCTTCTGAAGCATCTTTACCGACACATCTGTCGATCCGAGATGATCCAAATCCAGGTGCAGGAAAGCTGTCAATTCTTTATCCGGGTCCGTAAGATTTTTCTTGTTGGTATACACATACAGCTGACCGCTTGCATTTTGGCCTGCCAGCTTCATTGGCAGCTGGACATACGTATACGTCTGATTAATCTGATCCATAAACTGGATATTATTACGTATATCCGCAGCAAGCGATGTCACATTCTCCGATGTCTGTCCACTCGTCTTAACCGCATCTTCAAGCTTGGTAAGCTGGTTTTCTATCTTTTCATATAGTCTGGTAAGCTTGTCCTTCTGTATGATCTCCTCCGGCTTGACGAGCCATTGCTGTTCCATCGCATCTTTTACTAATGCTGCAAAGCCCTTGCCGGAAAGTAAGGAAAGAATTGTTTCCTTGTCCATTCCCCCCGCCGCAAGCTGTGCCCGGATCACATGCAAAAGTGCAGTTGTACTGCCAGAAAGCACAAGCCCTCCATCTGCAAAAACAGATGGATTCTGTGCAGCTTCCAGGAATTTTCCCAAAAGTTCCGTCATATCTTCTATCTGGTTTTCATCCAAAACAGCTCCGACCGTATGTTTCGCATAAGGAGCATCCTCCGCAAGAACTGCCTTTAGCAGCGACTCATCCAATTTCACATACGGTGTGTCCGGCTGCGTCTGCTCTTGTGGAAGTACATCTGCAATCGTTTCATCTGTCCTCTGTACATTCTCTCCGTTTTCCGTCATCCTAACATCATCTGCACCCGTTTCCTCCGGTCCTGCAGTCAGTTCGTTTACAGAGATATTCTCCACAGGCGTGCTCTCTGTAGATTCATTTTCAATGGATGTATTTGTTAATGTATTTTCTGTAGTTATACTCTGCACATTCTGTCCATCCAAAACATTTGCACTGCCATCCGAAGGTACAATTTCTTCCGGCAGCCCTTCTGTCAAAATGCGCACAACCGCTTCTGCGGTCTCTCCCAGCTGTTCCACAGAAAGTTCACCATTTGCCAGCGCTTTCGGAAGTTCCTCGATAAAGTTGGACATCGCATTTCCGATTGCCTGCTTATCATCCAGATAATTCTGAAACTGCGATGCCATTTCCGGCGTTATTGGAATATCTAGTTTTTGCATCTGCACAAGTGTCTTGACATCAAAATCCGGATTATTGTTTATGATCCGGGCCATCTGTCCAAGACTGTTCCTGTCAATCGGCATCTGTTCTTCCATCATGGCATTCACCATGGAGAGATTCCTGCCATCCACCGGAATATTGGCTGTCTTTAGTGCTTCAAGAAGCGTAAGGTTCATACTGTTGCCTTCCACCGTATATGGCCGGATTGCAATCTGAGTGCCATCATTACTCTTTACCTGAAAGAACATGGACTGCCCGATTGTAAGCGGCACTTTTCCGTCCATTCGTGCAGTAACCTCCTGCCCGTTCGGAAGTCCGAGTGTTACCTTTCCTCCTTTGACTGCATTGACCGTTCCCTCAAAAATATTGCCGGATTTCATATCCCGCAGTGTCGAGACAAGCTTCCGGATACCCTTTGTTCCAGTCATCTCCGGGCGTGCCGTTGCATTATTGTATTGTTGCACCAGATCTGATACCTGCATATTTCCCTTTCCCGGTTACCCGATAAAGTTCTTGATAAAGGTTGCTCGATGAATCGGAGATGGTCCGTACTTTTTGAGTGCAGCAATGTGTTCTGCCGAACCATAGCCCTTGTTTGATGCAAAGCCGTATTCCGGTAAGATCTTATCATATTCTTCCATAAGGCGGTCCCTTGTCACCTTTGCAATAATGCTTGCAGCCCCGATGGATATACTTTTTGCGTCTCCCTTAATAATTGGGACCTGACGTATCTCTACCTTCGGAATCGTAACAGCATCATTCAGCAGAATATCCGGCTGCACAGACAGATTTCCAATTGCCTGGCGCATAGCCTCATAGGTTGCCTGTAAAATATTAATTTCATCAATCCTGTCTGGACCTACCATTCCAATTCCGCAGGCAATAGCCTGCTCCATAATAACATCATATAACTCTTCACGTTTTTTTTCGGACAATTTCTTGGAATCATTTATATATAAAATGTGACAATCCTTTGGAAGAATTACAGCTCCCGCCACAACTGGTCCTGCGAGCGGTCCTCTTCCTACCTCATCTATTCCGCAAACATACCCACATGCCTCGTATTCTCTCTCATACTGCTTCAATGCTTCAATGCGATCATACTCTGCATGCAGCTTTTCTATTTTCTTTGCAGCACTATCTACGACTTTCTGTACTCCAGCCCGCTCATCCGCTCTATTTTCCAGAATAAATGCCTGCAAAGCGGCCTCATCCTCCACCGCAATTGCCGCAAGTTCTTCTTTTACCGCTCCGATTGCCTTCTGCTGCATATATCATTTCTCCTCTTGTGCTATCATCCGTGTTGCTGCTGCCGCTTACGCGTTCTCTGCCATTTTACTGTCTGCATCCTCTATTGTGGGCTCTCTAGTGTGATCCTCCCGAGCGCTCCACTTCGGAATTCATCAATCAGAAGCGCTGCTGCCTTGCTGTAATCTAGTTCTCCGCCCTTTGCAACGCACTTGCGGTAATCCGCGATCCCATAAAGGATCTCAACTGCCTCTTTTGTCTCATCAACCTGATAACGGTCGTTCAACATTCCCGGATACATCTGAACCAGAATCTTTATAAGTTCAAGTGCAAGCTCATCCGTATTTAATATCTCATCCTTGATCGAACCAATCAGTGCAAGACGTAGTCCCACCATCTGATCCTCAAACTTTGGCCACAGAATTCCCGGTGTGTCCAAAAGCTCCACATCTTTGTTTAGACGTATCCACTGCTTTCCTTTTGTAACTCCCGGCTTATTCCCGGTCTTTGCGCATGCTTTTCCGGCATAGGAATTAATGAAGGTAGATTTCCCGACATTGGGGATTCCAACCACCATCGCACGGACCGGACGATTCTTGATTCCGCGTTTTCGGTCACGCTCGATTTTCTCTTTACATGCCTCCATGATCACATCCGTGATCTGCTTCATGCCGTTCTTTTTTCTGGCATCCAGCTGCACCACATAGTAACCCTTCTCCCGGAAAAATGCTCCCCATCGATCCGATTCTGCCGGATCTGCAAGATCCGCCTTATTCATAAGTATCAGCCGGTACTTATTCTTCCCTAGCTCATCAATATCCGGATTTCTGCTGCTGAGCGGAATTCTCGCATCCACCAGCTCGATTACCAGATCTATTAACTTAATGTCTTCCTGCATCTGACGTTTTGCTTTTGTCATATGTCCCGGATACCACTGAAAATTCATATTAACCTCATTTCTTATCCATCACGCCCGCTTGCATCCCCTGCACGCGTAACTGCATCATCTCTGCCTGCACATTGTACGTATTCTTATTTTAATATATCTTACTATGTCCGTATACACCCATTTAAAAAAGTGCCACGCAGGCAGGAGGATGCAACCTACGGTACAGGGAATGCTAGCGCACGATCCCGAAGGAGTGCATTGATGAGAAATACATCCATGCCTTTCCTATGATGTACTTCTTACGTATCGTACCCACATTGGCATAGCGGCTGTCATCACTATTGTTGCGGTTATCTCCTAGTACAAAATATTCGTCTGTGCCAAGTTTAATCTCGTCCGATGCCATACCCGGATCATCAACAGAGGAGACATCAATCTCCTCGTTGCGCAGCGTTCCGTTTACATAGACGGCACCATCCTTGATCCAGACAGTATCTCCCGGTACAGCAATCACACGACGGACATAGTAATGGGATTTTTCATTGCCGTTTGGCAGGAATACGATAACATCTCCTGACTTCGGCTTTGACATAACATAGATGAACTTATCAATCAAGACTTGTTCCCCAGCTGTCAATGTCGGCTCCATTGCCGGACCGACCACGCTCGTCCGATACCCGAATGAGCTTACCATGACATATGCGATACCGACAATAATGATGATTTCAAAAATCCAGGATATAACTTCTTTAAATAGTGGAAAGTTAAATTTTTTGCGCTGCTTTCCGAAATTCAGACCGCCTCTTCGTCTTCTTCCCATGTTCTTACCGCCTTATACCTTCTTTTACAAAAAGGACCGGCAACAGCCGATCCTTTTTTTGAACTTGCATCTTACGATTATTTTACTAACTCTTTAACCTTAGCAGCTTTTCCTACGCGGTCTCTTAAGTAGTAAAGCTTAGCACGACGTACCTTACCAAGGCGAACAACTTCAACCTTCTCTACATTTGGAGAATGTAACGGCCAAGTCTTCTCTACTCCAACTCCGTTGGAAACCTTTCTTACGGTAAAAGTAGTACGGTTGCTTCCGTTCTGCTTCTTAATAACGGTTCCTTCGAAAACCTGAACTCTTTCGCGGTTTCCTTCCTTGATCTTTCCGTATACCTTAACAGTATCTCCTACGGAAAACTCAGGAACCTCTGCCTTTAACTGCTCTGCTTCAATGTTCTTAATAATCTCACTTGCGTTCATTTTGTGACCTCCTAATTATTTTGACGTTCTTAATGCTACTATTTTTCGCAACAGAGGACCATCGCCTTTTATTCACAACATGAATAATCTATCACAACTTTCCCCGTATTGCAACAATTTTTTTAACATACCCAGAAAATGGGGGTCTTAGAAAAACACAATCCGACCTTCTGCTGCAGTTTTATGGATGCTGCATTATCCTCACGCACCTGCCCATATGGGGTAAAGCCCTGCTCTAGTTCCTTGTTGATCATATATGTTTCCAATGCGAGCGCAATTTTTTGTCCACGGAACTCCGGCAGTACGGTAAGCATACCGACACTTCCCTCTGCATGTTTGCCAACAAAGCCAGCAAACGACTCCGTTCCATCCTCCGTCCTGATGTATGCACCAAATAATGCTTTGTCCAGGAAGCGCTCCCTCATCTCTGCAATCGTCTCTTCCTTTTTCTTCTCTGTGGTTTCCTGCATGGAAAGGTATCCGTAAGCAGCATATGCTTCTCCCGCGGTCTGGACATCCTCTTCTCGCAGTTCATGGATCACAAGTCCGTTTGGCATTGGTTTTCCGTCCGCACGGTAAAGTCCGCTGATCGGCAGCTTCTCTTTTCTTGTATATACAGCCTGCCGGCAGGCACCCCCTGCCATTCCCCGGGTACATGCCTGTGCCAAAGGGATAAAACACTCCTGATGTAAGACGACGCAATGAATCTTTGCCATCTTAATAAGCGGAAGCTTTGCAAGGAATTCCCCGTTTTCCTCCGGATTCGTATGCATGTACACATCACTGTCCTTATCCCGCAGCAGGATTTCCCGTCCATTACGGTAGATCAGCTCTGCACCGCCTCTTTGAATGCACTCAATCATATCAATGTGCAATAGCTTTTGTTCGAGCAAAAGCTGCATGCATTCCTGTAGTTCAAAATATTTCTCATACAAGTCCGGTCTGCGTGCCTTTGTCCGCTTAACGGACTGTTCAAGCCGCCACGCGTTGACCTCCCTTGGGTTGCCGGATAAGAGTACCTTCGGCACCGGCTTGTCATGCCACACCTCAGGTCTGGAATACTGCGGATATTCCAGAAGATTACCATGAAATGACTCGATTTCAGCCGAAATCTCGTTATTGAGCACCCCCGGAACCAATCTTGCAATTGTGTCCACCATAACCATTGCTGCAAGCTCACCGCCTGTCAACACGTAATCTCCGATGGATACATAATCCGTTACCACTTCCTCAAGTACGCGCTCATCAATTCCTTCATAATGCCCACACAGAATTACAAGTTCATCCTCTTTGGCAAACTCCTCAGCCATTTTCTGGTTAAACGTATGTCCCTGCGGTGTCACATATATGGTACGGATATGTGGTGCATCATCCTTTTGGACACTCTTCCACGCATCATAGACCGGCTGGGGCTGCATAAGCATGCCTGCGCCCCCACCATAGGTATAGTCATCTACCTTTCTATGTTTATTGTTGGCGAAATCCCGAATGTTGACTGCATTGATACTAATCTTATTTTCTTTTATTGCACGTCCCGTAATGCTGTTTGCAAGCCCCTGTTCCACCATATCCGGAAACAGTGTTAAAATATGAAAATTCATAGGCTTTCCTTCTCCTGTCAAAAACTAATCGCGCAGCCCCGGAAGCAAATGTATCTGCATCTTATGTTCATCAAGATCAACTGCGAGAATACACTCCCTGATCGCTGGAACCAATATCTCGTCCTTCTGCGGTGTAGTAATAACATACACATCATTTGCTCCGGTCTGCAGCACATCCGTGATGGTTCCAAGTGTTTCCCCTTCATCAGATACCGCCAAAAGGCCGATCAGATCTGCAATAAAATATTCGTTTTCTTCCAACGGAACAGCATCCTCTCTTGTCACAAGAAGTGCTGCTCTCCGATATTTTTCTACATCATTTATATTGTCAATCCCCTTAAACTTTAAGATGACCATATTCTTAAAGAATTTAACGGATGCAATCTCTAAATCTATCTGCTGTTTTCCATCATCCAAAATCACTTTTTTCAGTTTTTTAAAGCGAGCAGGATCATCTGTGGTTGGAAAAACCTTTACTTCTCCTCTTACTCCGTGTGTGCTTGTAATCACACCTACCTGTAATAAATCGCTCATTTTTCGCTCTTTCTGTATTAGAATATAATGTAAAAAACCGTCCTAAGCATAAAGCCCGGGACGGTTTGTCCGCTACTGTGCAATTTCCACAATAACTTTTTTGTCTTCTTTTGAGGCAGCGGCCTTTACCACAGAGCGAATTGCTTTTGCAATACGTCCCTGCTTGCCGATCACTTTGCCCATGTCAGACTGTGCAACACGTAATTCCAAAACAATTGCTTTCTCGTTCTCGGTTTCAGTTACAACAACCTCATCCGGATTATCGACTAATGATTTTGCAATTACTTCAACTAATTCTTTCATTACGTCCACCTCCGGGATCTTACTTTTCGATACCAGCGCTCTTGAAAATACGAGCAACGGTCTCTGTTGGCTGTGCTCCGTCTGCTAACCACTTCTTAGCCAGCTCTTCGTTCACATGATACTCGGTAGGATTCTTGGTTGGATCATAAGTTCCAATCTCTTCGATGCATCTTCCATCTCTTGGAGATCTGGAATCTGCAACAATAATTCTATAGAAAGGAGCCTTCTTCTGTCCCATTCTTCTTAATCTGATCTTTACTGCCATCTTTTTCACCTCCTCATAAGATTCTGTCATAAATATATATCAAAAGCATATTAACTTTTGAAAACACTTGTTAAAACGGAAGTCCCTTAAACATATTACCAAAGCCTCTTCCTTTGCCCTTCTTACCGCCCATCATTCCCGGCATCTGCTTCATGAGCTTCTTGGTCTGTTCAAACTGCTTGACCAGCCGGTTGACCTCTGCGATATCCACACCTGCGCCCTTTGCAATGCGGTTCTTTCTGCTCGGGTTCAGAAGGTTCGGATTGCGCCGCTCCTTCGGAGTCATAGAGTAGATGATCGCCTCTGTCCGCGCCATATTCTTCTCCATCGCATCCGTATCCATGTCCGGCATCTTGCCGCCGAGTCCCATGCCCGGCATCATACCCATCAGGCTGGACAGACCGCCTAACTTTTTCATCTGTCCCATGGACTCTAAATACATCTCAAAGTCAAATTCATTCTTGCGCATCTTCTGCTCAAGGACTTTGGCTTTTTCTTCGTCAATATTCTCCTGCGCTTTCTCGATCATGGTAAGTACATCGCCCATGCCAAGGATTCGTGATGCCATACGATCCGGATAGAACTGTTCAAGATCTGACAGCTTCTCTCCCATGCCGGCGTACAGGATTGGCTTACCGGTCACCGCGCGGATAGAAAGTGCTGCGCCGCCTCTGGTATCGCCGTCGAGCTTCGTAAGGACTACACCGTCAATTCCGATCTTCTCTTCAAAGGTTCCGGCAACGTTCACCGCATCCTGACCGGTCATGGCATCGACCACCAGAATCGTCTGAAAAACATCCACCGTATTTTTGATTTCCACCAGCTCCGCCATCATGTCTTCGTCTACATGGAGACGTCCCGCGGTATCGATGATGAGCACGTTGTATTCATTTTTCTCTGCGTGCTGCACGGCTGCTTTTGCAATATTCGCCGGCTTCTCCTTATCTCCCAGGGAGAACACCTCAACGCCCTGCTTTTGTCCGTTAATCTGCAGCTGTTCAATCGCTGCGGGACGATACACGTCACAGGCGGCAAGCAAGGTCTTCTTGCCCTTCTGCTTGAGCTTGCCCGCAATTTTTGCGGTTGTGGTGGTCTTACCTGCTCCCTGAAGACCTACCATCATGATAATCGTAAGCTCCTTGCCCGGGCGCATTGCAATCTCGGTGGTCTCCGATCCCATAAGTCTGACCATCTCTTCGTTGACGATCTTAATCACCATCTGACCGGGATTGAGTCCGTTCATAACGTCCTGACCGATTGCCCGTGCCTCGACATCCTTTACGAACTGCTTCACCACGCGGAAATTAACATCCGCTTCCAACAGTGCCATCTTGACTTCTTTCAAGGCGGATTTCACGTCCTCCTCCGTCAATCGGCCCTTGCTGCGAAGGTTCTTGAACACATTCTGAAGTTTTTCGGATAAGCTGTCAAATGCCATAATTCACCCTCGCTCTTTTTAACGACCTTGGTTAGATTATCATACATACGCATCGGTGTCAAGTATTTTTTCTTTACACAAAAAGGCAGCACCTCTACCACTTTGAACATTTTTAAGGGAAATAGATGCATGATGTCCAAATTCATACATGCTATTAGTATGGGCGTAAGAGAAAATTTTTTCCGATTTTTTGTATATTGCGAAAACCACATTCAGAATCTATATAAAAGAGGAATAACTATTCCGCTCTTTTTTATCAAGCGCAACTCTTTGGCGTGTACCAAAGATTGCCCATACTGGCAGATTACAATGATGTATTTGCCAATATTGTGAATGTTCTCCTGTTTCATGGAGAACACCTGCTGAAAGAAGACGAACTGTGTAATACACCATGTTGATGAAGTGTTGAAATTAATGTCCGTTTTGACGAATGATAACCGATTTGAAAAAATGGAAAATGACTTAATAGCAGAAGAAGGAAAAATCACCATGTGTGAAGTATGAGACCGTGTGGAGCAACGAGGAATCGAGCGTGGTATTGCGCAAGGTATCGAGCAAGGTAAGAAATCAATTCTTATAGAGTTGGTCTCAAACGGAATCATAACAATCGAACAGGCAGCTCAAAAAGCAGGCGTTGATGTTGATACATTTCGGAAGAATATGGAGTCGTAGGCAAAAAATCCACTATTTTACAAACAGCCGTCACTACTGCAAGTGGCGGCTGTTTTTATTGCTCTATTTTCAATCGCGAATGTAAAAAATTTTTTATATTACTACGCAGATATGGTAATATATGATTAGAAGAAAAGTACATTTTGTACTTCCAAATATTGACAATATTACCTGTTAAGGAGGGTTTTGATTATGAAAAAGAAGATTTACAAGAACGTAACTAGAATGATTGCAGCGTTGCTTATGTTCGCTACGGTTATTACTGCTACTGCTATGCCGGTAGAGGCAGCAAAGAAGCGTGGAAGTAGTGCAGAAGAATTACTTGATTGGCTTGCTGGCGGGGAGATTGATAGAGATGAATATAACTATTTCGTTGCGGATATGAGATATAGACACATGGTTTCGCAGGGTATGGATACTATTTACGGTAATGCGTATGATATGAATTTAAAGAAAGGCGATACGTATTCTCTTAAATTTTACACTCTCGGCTATTACACATGTGATGGTTTAGATGACAGAAGCTATAAGGATTTTACGGTTTCTTCATCCAATAAGTCTGTTGCAATGGTAAGCAAGAAAGGAAAAATTACTGCAAAAAAGAACGGTGTTGCCACTATTACGGTAAAGTTTCTTGCAGGCAATGACCTTGATGAAGTTGGCTATACCCGTAAATTTAAGGTATATGTAACAAATGATAAGATTAAGGGCACACCAAAAAACATTAACTTGAGTTCTAAAAAGACGTATTCCTTGTCTTTAAGTGGAAAGAATAAGGTGAAGTCTTGGAAGTCGTCTGACACTTCGGTTGCGACGATTGATAAGGGTGGCAAGTTAAAGGGTGTTGGCTATGGTACTACTGTCATTTCCTGTACTGACACTAAGGGAAAGGTATATAGTACTCTTGTGACCGCTTCCTGTGGTTCTGCTCACAAGTGGGAGCTTGTAGAGTCTCTTCCGGCTGCTGCTTTTATGACCTACAAGGATAGCGACGGAAACGTTGTTGACTTGAATCCTCGTCGTTCTTTCACTCCTAACTGTGTTTTTGCAAAGGGATTCTTGACCATAGAACCAACCGAGGATATGACAAACGCTTGCAAGTTTGGTGCATCAAATGGTAAATACTGGAAGCCTCATCACAAGATTTATACCTACGTCTGCAAGAACTGTGGTCTGAATAAGTATGATTATGATGACGAGATTCTTTCTGAGGACGAGGGACGTGAAATCTTAAAGACCTATGCGAACTCCGAACTTTTTGGTGAGGGTTCTTATGGTTGCGATGGGTGTAACGGGCAGGCTATCTTTATGTCGGGTCTTATTTTTGGCGATTTGCCTGTAACGGTACATACCGATTTTACGAATCTTCATGTGGGGGATATTATTTACTATCCTACTCATTATGAGGTTATTTACGACGTTTCTGCTGACCGAAAGACTTTTATTGCCTGCGGCGGCGGCACTTATGGGGAAAGGTATTGGAACGACCCTGCTACTGGTTTTTATTGGGCTATTGAGAACTCTTATCCAAATACCCGTTCTATGTTTGTTTTTACGCGCTATGGCTCTGATATCGAGGAGAAGTATAAGATTAAAGGCGGATATGATTATGACGGCAACTATGTGAAATTTGAGAGCATGAATGTCTACAACATAAATGCTCCTCAATCTACTCATATTACTTGTTATACTACGAATGTTCCTATCCGTTATTACAACCAACATGGTGAAGTTGTTTACCGATAGCTCTCTCAGAGGCAATGAATTTTTCATTGCCTCTGTTTTTTATGTAATTTTATGTAAATTTATATAAATCTGTTTATTTTATCTATTTTTATGCATATTTGCGTATTTATGTCTAGTTTTACTTTACTTTACTCATGCCTGCATGTCTTCCATAAATTTATCTGATTTTATCTAAAGTTAGATAAAATTATTGAATCTTATCTCTTCTTGCTTGTTTTATGTAAATTTATCTATATTTATTTAAAACATGTACTTAACTTAAGTATTAAGTCTCACATATATCCTGTCTACTCTCATGCTGTTTTTATGTAATTTTATGTAAATTTATATAAACGGAAAAGAGCCAACCCTACGGTTGACTCTCCTGTTTGCTTTCTCTTATTCTGCAGTTGAAAGAAGTGCCTTCTCGGCTTCCTCAACCTCCGTCAAATCATATCCGCAAAAATCGGCAATCTGGCTTGCAGTCTTTCCGGCACGAAGCATCTTTTGGATATCTTCTTCACGAATTTTTCTTGCATATTCTTTTGCATATTCTTTTGCATATTCTTTTGCATAAATTTCAACGGATTTGCACACTTCGCCTCGACCTCCTTCGGTGTCCTTAAAATATTTAACCGCGTTGCTGATAGCGGGGAATTTTTCGTTGTAAAACGATTTCTTGTTAAGCATTAGTTGTAGCAACTCGGACTTGTCGCTTCCATCGTTTACATACGTGTTTGCAAAAATGATGTCTTCACCGTCATCTACGGGAGTATATCCCTTTTCCGTCTTCATGCACCTTGAAACATGAGTAACAGTCTGATTGTTTCTAAGGGCATCATATTCCGTAATATACAGAATTGTGATGTCCGGTATATCTGAAAAATCAGTTCCTTTTGGAGTATACTGTGCAGTTATCGCAGATGCATGAAACCTTGTTCTTGCAATATCATCATTTGCGTTACCCTTCTGCATTTCAATATTACCGAGAGAACCATTATCAAGAATGCAAAGCGCATCGAGCGTAATCTCCCGATGAAGGCTCTTAATAAGATGTTGTGCCTTAACGGATAAGACTTTAAGGTTCGGCATATCAAGAAGAGTTCTTAATATTTCTTGACAAACTTCTTTCTTTTCCGCTATGAGTCTGAATAACGCATCGTCAATAATACGAAGGTTTTCAGCGGTCTCCTGTGTTACTTTTGAATACTGTTCTAGCAATTATTTTTCCTCTTTTTCTCTTATGAAAGTTACGAGAAAGCCCAAAGGATTTTCTCAAGTGAACATCCTTTGTTAGGGCTATTATAGCACAAACCAACGGAAATTACTAGCGTTTGTGCAGGAAATGAAAAGGCTTTTAACACAAAATCTTTTGTGTTAAAAAGCAGAAAAACAAAAAAGACGACTTAGATGTTACTCCAAATCGTCTCATTCGTTATTTTACAGTAATTTCGCAGACGAAGAAGTAATCTTTATCATCCTCGTAAGGATATACCTTGATGAGACATTTTCCCTTCTTTGTCGCCTTGACGGTTACATACTTGAACGCTTGGTCATTCTTGTCGAAGCCTTTTTGTTCCGTAGTAAATTTCACCGTCTGTTTTCCCTTATCGGCGTAGCTTACCTTGTCCTTATATGTCTTCCCGGAAGAATATACATAGGCAAAGCTTTCCTCTCCTTCATCGGTGTATTTGAACGCCTCGATGCGGGAGTAGGTTGTTCCGTCCTTAATCTTAATTTGAATCGTATCACCGACCTTCATGGTCTTCTTGGTGTAATTTAGATTAGTATTGGACACGGTGACATGGAATCTGGAATATTCCGACACACCTTGGAATTTCCCTTCCAAGTCGTAGTATGGTGCATACATGGATATCCACTGACCATATTCAGCCTTACTTTTCTTGGCCACGATTTTCTTACCCTTTTGGGTAAAGATGTTGTTCTTATTTTCCTTTATGGTAAGAACTTCCTCATACTCATGCAAAGCGAGCTTCTTGCTCGTGACCTTGATATCGTTCGCACTTGACACATAATAGCGTGTATCAACGGCAGTCGGTGTCTTAGGCGTCAAGGACGCCCCCGGCTTAAGGACGTAGTAGCGTTTCTCGACATCCTGTGGCAGTACGTGGATAATGAGTTTAAAGGTGTAATCCAAAGTTTCATTACTCTCAACTTCTCTTACACATTCAAATCCCTCTTCGTCCTCATACTCCTCATACGTTGTCACATTGTTGTAATGCTTATATGTGACCGTATAGGTTCCTGCCTTGATTCCATAGATTGCAAAATTCACATACCGGTAGTCATCTCCTGTCGTATATGTATAATTCTTCAAATCCATCGTATATGCCACGCGGCAGAACGAATTCTTTTCCGAATCCGTGATATCAACCTCACGCAGGTCTCGTCCCGTGGAATACAACGGCTCGTACGGGACATTCTCTGCCTCCGCTTCAAGGTGTGTTCCAATACAGAAGCCTCCGTCGTCAACACAGCCTGCCGGAAGAAGCATTCCCTGTGTGCCGGATGTGGTGATTTTCTGTCCCTCGTAAAGAGTGACTTCACACACACCGTTCTTGCCCGGATTCATGGCCTCGTCAAACTCCTTCATCTTGGCAAGGGTTTCAACCTCCTTGGTTGTGTAAATGCCTGCCGACACATTATGCGGTTGCGCAATACATGTAACAAGAATTGCAAGAATCGCTATAAGTCTTTTTCTCATTGCCATTTGCTCCTATTCTGCGTTCCTACCACACCATATTTCCCTTAAGCGTGTCCTTTACTACTCCGAAGAATTCACGGAACATATTATTGGGAAGATAGAACCAATGGGTATCCGCTGCAACTCCTTCCGCATGAACGATTCCCTGCTTTTTGGCGATTCCCACTGCGCGGAAAACATGGAAATTATTGCTGACAATTCCGACAGAATCATTTGCAGCGTCAAGGAACTGCATACTGTTTGAGATATTTTCAATCGTATTTCTCGACGTACTCTCCTCAAGAATCCGTTCCGATGCGATCCCTTTTTTCACCAGATAATTCTTCATGCCCTCCGCCTCCGGGAACGGCTCATTATATCCCTGTCCGCCGGACACGATGCAGATGGTATCCGGATTATTTTCCAGATACTCATATGCCGCATCCAGCCGGTATTTTAATACCGCACTCGGTCCGTTCTCGTATACCTGGGCGCCCAGCACAATCACATAATCCAGATTCTTTTGCCCTTTTGCGGAAAATCCGCTAAGTATAAAGCCCTCCGTCAGCAGGAAAACAAACATCCCCAAAGACATAAGAATCCAACAAATCCTCTTTATCCTCTTGGGAAGCTTCTTCCATAAGCCAAGCTTTGATGCCAACGCCAAAAACAGACAGATGACTCCCAGAAAAATCCATATCAGAAAGAATCCCGTTCCCGAATTTGTTGCAAGCACACAAATTCCGTATAGAATACACAGAACTGCTGCAATGGTCCAAACTAAGATTCCTTTTTTCATCCTTTATCCTCCCTACACTATGTTGAGGATATCGTTTGACAGATTCTCGATTTCCTCTATCACATGCTCGTCCCTTGTTTCCTTGAACTGTTCGGCAAGGGAGTGAATCTGCTCCACATCCGCCTTGACGGACAGAAATTTTTCAACCAGATGGAGCTTTGCCTCGTATCCTTCCAGCTTTTTCCCACAGCGCTTCACCATATCCGCGACCCCCTGCCTGCTGATTTCCTCCTCAGAGGCAATTTCGCCAAGTGAGAGATCGTTGAACAGGAAGTCCTCATAGATTCGGCGCTGATGCTCATTGAGCAATTCTCCGTAAAAATCATACAAATATGCCTGCTTTAGCTTTTCATCCATTCCCGCTGTCCCCACTTTATTCCTGCAGGAACACCTTACATTTCCCCATAATGTTCCTTGCAGTAGTCAATCATATTCTGAATATACAAATTTCTTTTCTGTAAGAATCCACGAATACACTTTACACTTCCGTATCCTCCGGACAGTGCTTCTTCCCTGCTTCCGGTTCCCGGATAACGCGCAAAAAATTGCTCATATAAAGGCCCATATACGCCCTCAAACTGTTCGAGTACCGCATTGGCATTCTCATAGGAAAACTGTTTCTCACCCAGGTCATTTAATGTCTGATAGAACTCCTCCCGAAATTTTGCATTGGTCATCAGATACGCAAAGCACAACACTGCCGGATTGCTCGTTGCCTTATCAAGCAGTCCGTACTTCGTGTAGTTATCCTCACGGATCGTATTGGCAGAAGCCTCGCTCTCACCGCAAATACCACCGAATTCAATATCGTAGAAGTTAAATCTCCATCTGCCGTCTGCATATGGATTATCTGGATCCACATTCACAGTTTTCCACATAGCCCAATTCTTGCCCGGCCAGTCCCATTTGTTATTGATCCAGCTTTCCACAGCGAAATAGTCTCTGCAGGAATCTTTATCGACCAGCTTACAAAATTTCTCATAATCTGACTCATCCGACAAATCCTTATGTGTCACAAAAAAGTCGTTAAGTTCTGCAAAATAATATCTTTCATCCGTCTCTCCCTCCGGCAGTTTCCCGAGGTCAAGCTTAAATCCGCTTGCATACCTCTCCGCATCTCCTTTATACAAAACGACATCATCCGATATCACTCCGTGTGTATCCTCAAAATACTCATCCGAATAATCTTCCTGTAAAATGTATAGGCCCCAATATTCCCCGTTCAGATACACAACTGCCGGGCGCGAGTTCTGCGTATCGCAATCCATTTCCGCAAGCATGGACTGCCAATAAGTATCATTAAACTTGGAAATGAATGCGCAGTTACCTCCGTTACGCAAAATAAACGACTTGTAGGTTTCAACAGGTTTTCCGTTGTCATCCGTCTTCTCCGGGAAAATCGGATACCGGAATCTCTTATCACCATATTCTGTACGCGCATACAGCCGAAATCCCTTCTGCAAATCCGATCTGGAATAATTCCCCTGAATCCGGATTCCACAGTTCTGGGAAAGTACCTCCTGTGTTGAAGTTCCGTCACTCTCAAAGAAGTCAATATGGGCTTCTCTTTCCCACTCCCTGCCTCGTTGGGAATAATTTGCGTCCAGCTTGCGTCCACAGTCATCGGAACGTTCTCCTCCGGCCGCCAGATATTCTGTCAAGGCATTCTCGAAGCGGCTTCCTCTTACATAGATTCCATTTTCTTCGTCAAACAGATCGTCATAATCCATAGAAATTGAAATCACTGCAAGCGGTGCAGTTGCAGCCTCACAGCTTTCCTCGATTCCTATTATATGTTCCGTCATATCTCCTATAAAATATGTCTTCCCCATCGTATCGGAGCAGCCTCCATCCGCCGCAATGCTGACTGCCCTTACCACCGTACACTTATCCACCGCATCGTCTGACGGAGCTGTAGCATACGATACAACGGAATCCGTGTTCTTATCAAAGTATGCAAAAGCAGTATCAAATAAATTCGGTTCCACCGCAGAAACCACATTTGCCGCACCCCTGCGGTCTTCAATATGGATACTCTCTGTGTATTCGATTCTGGTTGCACTGTCAGCCGGGTCAGACCCATCTAATGTATAATAAATGGCACCGCCGTCCCCAGTGGTCAGTTTAAGATCAAATGCTTCTTCATAACAGCCGCTTTCCACCGAAAATTCTATCGGGTTCTTTTCTTCTTCATTTTCTGACATCGCGCAGCCACATAAGCCTGCAATCCCCATCGCACAGATAATAGCCCCGGTCAATGCCCTTCCTCTGATCATGCCTCTGCCCCTTTCATCCGGTCCTTCTGCTTTTGATTGATAAATTTGGCAACCATTGCCGAACGCTGTCTTATCTTGCATCCCATCGTATATCTGTCATTTCCGTTATCCTGAACTCTGATCACTACCACATCGATACGAAAATCCTGTCCGGAGTCAGAAAACTCAACAATGCACCCGGAGCCACGCTCAAGTCCCTGTGTTCCTTTTATACTAAATCCAATTCCCGACTCGCTGATATCTTTTACAAACACATTGTACACATTCTCATGGTCTGCTGTGCGGATCCTTATAACCCCTTCCCGATCCAACGTTAGCCGGTAATGCTGGCGGCGATTATAGCTTACTGCTTCGCGCACACTAAACACAATATGGACACTTCCATACTTTGGCAGCCTCATATTCACAATAGATACATTTCTCCAGATAAATGGTTTGTTGCCCTCAACCATCGCGACAAGATTACTTGTGACATATTCGCTCACAAAGTTAACCAGTTTATCCTCCCTGCGTATCGGGTCCAATACCGTAAACTTCGCATAAGGCTTCACTTTTTTAATCTCCTCAAGCATGTTGAGGTCTTCCTCGTCCTTTGGGTAAGCAACCTTCGTCTCAAAGGTCAGTGTCTTAAATCCGTTTGATGCTTCTATATTAATACTTGTTCCACTTTCGAGTTCCTTAATATACATACGGCCTCCCACTTATACAATCCGTTTTATTTTAGCATATCCACCCTGCTCCGTCTAGGCATCCTTATTTTTCCGTTTCATTTTCCATGCATCTGCATCCGCTATATCACATTCACAAACACCTATACAGCATAATGTTTGGGTGTTGCATAAGCAGTAATCTGCATATACTATACAGACGACTTCATCCAAAATGAAACAGGGAGGATTTTTATGTGCGGAATTGCCGGCTTCTGTGATTTCAAAAATGATCTTTTAAAAGCATCTGAAGCGCATGAAAAAATTCTGAAAGATATGTACCTTACCCTATCGCATCGCGGAAATGATAATCTCGGAAGCTATTTAAGACAGCATGCCGGGCTTGCGCATGCGAGGCTGTCCATCCGTGACATTGCCGGCGGTAACCAGCCGATCGTTAGAAACTATCAGGGTCAGGAATATGCCATTGTCTACAATGGAGAAATTTACAACACAGATGAACTGATTCCTCCGCTTCGTAAGGCGGGCTTTTCATTTAAAACAGCATCCGATACGGAGGTAATCTTATATGCATTCCTGCATGATGGTCCTGATTTTGTAAAACAGTTAAATGGGATCTTCGCATTTGCCATCTGGGACAACACACAAAAACGGCTGTATCTCTACCGTGATCGTCTCGGCGTAAAACCACTTTTTTATAATCCGCTTCCAAACGGATATGCGTTTGCCTCCGAACCGAAGGGACTGTTCTGTCACCCGGACATCACACCGAAATTGTCAGCGGACGGGCTAAAAGAGATCCTTTCCATCGGGCCGGCACGCACCAGTGGTTTTGGTATTTTTGATGGTATGTCGGAGATACTCCCCGGCCATTATCTTATGATCAATGAAACCGGCTGTCATGACACAACCTATTGGGATCTTTTTGCTGCCGAGCACACGGATACGTATGAACAAACCGTAGAAAAAGTTTCTTTTCTCGTCCGTGATTCTGTAAAACGGCAGATGATCTCCGATGTTCCTGTGTGCACCTTTCTCTCCGGTGGAATTGACTCATCCATCGTCACAGCACTTGCATACCAGTATCTGCAGGAAAAGGGTGAGACCTTAAACACCTTTTCTTTCGACTTTAAAGGAAACGATTATTTTTTTTGCTCCAACAGTTTCCAGCCGGAACGGGATCTCCCATACGTCAATATCATGCTTGAACACTATCCATGCAATCACACATATCTGGAATGCGATGAGGTACATCTGGCAGATGCACTCTATGCTGCAACTGACGCCAAGGACTACCCCGGCATGACGGATGTGGATGCCTCCCTGCTCTATTTCTGTGCACTTGTAAAACGTAAAAACAAGGTAACTCTGACCGGAGAATGTGCGGACGAAATCTTCGGCGGCTATCCTTGGTTTTATCGTCCGGAACTTATGAATCGTGACGGTTTCCCCTGGTCAGCAGATATAACAGCCCGCACACTCTTTTTAAAAGATGATGTTGTACAAAAACTAGATCTCTATGATTACTCTCACGAGAAGTACCTCGCATCTGTTGCAAAGGCCCCCATTCTCCCCGGGGAGACCGAAGAAGAAAAAACGCGCCGCCGTATCGCATACCTTAATATCAAATGGTTCATGCAGACCTTGCTTGACCGCATGGACCGCACAAGCATGTATTCCGGTTTGGAAGCCCGCGTTCCTTTTGCAGATCATCGCATCGTCGAATATGTATTTAATGTGCCATGGGAAATGAAATACCAGAATGGAATAGAAAAAACATTACTTCGTGATGCTGCCAAAGATCTTCTCCCAAAGGAACTTCTTACAAGAAAGAAAAGTCCTTACCCGAAAACGTACCATCCCGGATACGAAAGGCTTCTTATCCAAAGGCTCTCCGCTATTATCAACGATAAAAATGCCCCGATTGCTCCGCTTATTGACCGTCAGAAGGCCATCCGCTTCATGCAGGCTCCAAAGGAATATGGCCGGCCATGGTTCGGTCAGCTTATGGCAGGTCCTCAGCTTATGGCATACTTTATCCAGCTCAATTACTGGATGGAAAAATACCATCTGTCTGTATAGCACATATACGCAAAGCATTATGGGACACGAAAAGATTTCTCCCTCCGTGTCCCACAACCATCAAAATTCAATATTCATTTTGTTCTATCTTTTTGTTATCAGTATCTATTCCAGTGCGATTGCACCATCCTCTTCCTCCCGGCGCAAAATATCGTACTCGTCCAGCTCCATTCCAAGATCCACATAAAATACCTGCTTCGGGTGTGGGCAGGATTCCATTTCGTTGCCATCTTCGTCTACAAGCCGCTTTACTGTTGCAAGCACATTATCACCATTTGGCTTCATGACCTCAATCTGTTCTCCGGCAGAGAACTTATTTCTCTGCTCAATCCGGTACATTCCATCGGCATTTTTCTTTCCTACAATTCCAAGGTAGGTGTAACCCTTCTCGTAGGTATTGCTATCATAAATCTGAGCTTCATCCGAAGGTTTTCCGTAAAAGAATCCTGTCGTAAACTGCCGGTAAGTACAGCTCTTAATCTGTTCTAAGTACCATGGCATGTTCTGCTTGTATTTTTCCGGAGATTCCAGATAGTCGTTAATTGCCTTTCTGTAAGTACGCGCAACTGTCGCAACATACAGCGCAGTCTTCATTCTTCCCTCGATCTTATAGCTGTCAATTCCGGCATCGACCAGATCCGGGATATGCTCAATCATGCAAAGATCCTTCGAATTGAAAATGTAAGTTCCCCTTTCATTCTCATATACCGGCAGATACTGTCCCGGTCTTTGTTCTTCCACAACTGCATATTTCCAACGGCACGGATGTGTGCAGGCACCTTTATTTGCATCTCGCCCGGTAAAATAGTTTGAAAGCAGGCATCTCCCGGAATACGAAATACACATTGCGCCATGCACAAATGTCTCAATCTCCAGATCATCCGGAATACGATCGCGTATCTCTTTGATCTCCTTTAGTGACAATTCCCTCGCCGTAACCACACGTGAGGCTCCTTGTCCATACCAGAACAGGTAGGTCCCGTAATTGGTATTGTTCGCCTGCGTACTGACATGGCGCTCAATCTGCGGACAAACCTCCTTTGCGATCTGGAACACACCCGGATCAGAAATGATAAGTGCATCCGGTCGATCCGGTTTCATCTCATTTAGTTCTTCAAAATATTCCCGCACACCATCCAGATCATAGTTGTGTGCTAAAATATTGGCAGTCACATACACTTTTACCCCATGCGCATGAGCAAACGCGATTCCTTCTGCCATCTCTTCCATTGAAAAGTTTTTTGCCTTTGCGCGCAGCCCAAAAGCTTCTCCACCGATATACACCGCGTCAGCGCCAAAAATCACCGCGATTTTCAACACTTCCAAACTGCTGGCAGGAACCAGCAACTCAATCTTTCTCATATCAACACAGTTCCTCTCTTTTCCTGATATACACGCCTTGTGCCTGTCATTCAGCCCTACACGATAGCCTGTATCATTTATTTCCGGCTGGATACCGTTATCCCATCCCCAACCGGAAGAACCGCTGTCACAAGTTCTTCATTGTGTGTCAGCTCATACAGGTATTCCCGCATACGCTTGTAGATCGTGCGGTTTCTCCGTTCCACAATATAATGTGATTCGATAATATCACCATCCTGCAGCACATTATCGGAAACAAGCACTCCCTGCGGCGCCAGCAGCCTTAGCACCTCCGGCATGAAGTTGATGTACTGTCCTTTCGCCGCATCCATAAAGATCAGGTCAAACGGCTCCGTAAGCGTCGGAAGAATTTCCTGTGCATCTCCCTCAAGCAGTGTAATGCGGTCCTGCATCCCTGCGCGCGCAAAATTTGCTTTTGCGATTGGGATACGCTTCTCATAATTTTCTATGGTCGTAATCTTACAGTCGGCACCTGTATATTCTGCCATCAAGATAGATGAAAAACCAACTGCCGCACCAACCTCAAGAATGCGCTTCGGCCGTTTCATGGCAAGAAGAAGTTTCAAAAAGCTCTGCATCTCCTTCCGAATGATCGGCACATAAGAGTCCAGAGCTTCTCTCTCGATGGCGTCAAGGATCGGAGTATTCCCCGTATCAAGAGAATTGATATAGGTTACCAGACGTTCATCTACTATCATATTTATTCCTCTCCCGCAGCATCCGCATTATCTTCTGCTGCCGCATCACTCTCATCAGCCGGGAAATCATCATCCGCTGAATAATCCTCCTGCCCGGTCTGCGTATTTTCTGTATCAATGATCGCGGAAGTACTTTCTGTCTCTAGTGTTTCCGTCTCCTGCTCCGGTGAAATTGCTGCCATGATTTCCTTTGGTGTCATAGATGAATTAACCGTGTATACACCGGGAACTTCTTTCCCGGAATAGATAGACAGTTTAAGCTGGAGATAGAACAAATTGGCATCCCGTACCATCCCTTTTTCCTCTAACAGCTTGGCAATGTCGTGTTCTGACATATCCTCCTTGACCTGGATCAATGCATCCCGGCCCGGGGCCTCATCCACAGCAGTCTCCGTAAATACGCGGTAGCCAAAATCATATGCCACAAGTGACAGCTTCACGCCCAGATATACGACAACCAATATAACAATTACGCTGATTCCTATTCGAATGAAAGAAAAAAGTGCTTTGTTCTTCTCCATCTTTGACACTCCTAATGTAGCTTACTTATACTTCCATAATGATTGGCATGATCATTGGACGCCGCTTCGTCTCTTTCCATACGAAATCGCCCAAAGAATCCTTGATTTCATTCTTGATCTTGCTCCAATCAGTTATATTATGCTCCATACAATAATCCATGGTTGCATTCAGCACAGACTTTGCCTCGTCCATAAGACTCTCGGAATTGCGGACATATACAAAACCTCTTGACACAATATCTGGTCCTGCAAGTATCTGTCCGGATCCGTTCTCCAGCGTCAGCACAACAACAATGATTCCATCCTCCGCAAGTCTCTGTCGGTCGCGCAAAACAATGTTACCGACATCTCCGACTCCAAGACCATCTACAAAAATATTGCCAACCTGTACTCTTCCGGTTACCTCTGCGCCATTCTCATCAATCTCAAGCACATCACCGGAAGACAAGATCTTGATATGATCCTTGTCATATCCAAGTTCCTCTGCAATCTTCGCCTGTGCTACCAGATGCTTGTACTCGCCGTGAACCGGGATGGAATATTTCGGATTCACCAAAGAATAGATCAGCTTGATATCCTCCTTACATGCATGTCCGGAAACATGGACATCCTGGAAGATAACATCCGCCCCCTTGCGCATCAATTCATTGATGATGCTGGTAACGGACTTCTCATTACCCGGAATCGGATTGGAGCTGAATACAATCGTATCATTCGGCTTGATGCTGATCTTTCTGTGCATGCCGTTTGCCATACGTGAAAGTGCTGCCATTGACTCTCCCTGGCTTCCGGTTGTGATAATAACCGTCTGCTCATCCGGATAGCTCTTTAACTGGTCGACATCAATCAGAATATTATCCGGTAATGTCAGATATCCAAGCTGGGAAGCAATGGAAATGATATTAACCATGCTCCGCCCCTCGATAGCCACCTTACGCCCAAATCTATCGGCAGAATTGATGATCTGTTGTACACGGTCCACATTGGAAGCAAAGGTTGCAATAATAATACGTGTGGTCTTATGTTCAGCAAAAATATTGTCCAACGTCTTGCCAACGGACTTTTCAGAAAGTGTAAAGCCCGGCCGCTCAGCATTGGTACTGTCGCACAAAAGTGCAAGCACCCCCTTCTTTCCGATCTCTCCAAACCGTTGCAGATCAATAGCATCTCCGAATACCGGTGTGTAATCAACCTTAAAGTCTCCGGTATGCACAACAATTCCTGCCGGAGAATAGATAGCAAGTGCTGCGGCATCCTGAATACTGTGATTTGTCTTGATAAATTCAACACGGAAGCATCCCAGATTGATATGCTGGCCATATTTTACTACCTTGCGTTTTGTGCTGTTTAACATATCATGTTCTTCGAGCTTATGCTCTATGATACCAATCGTAAGCTTTGTTGCATAAATCGGCACATTGATCTCCCGAAGCACGTAAGGTAAAGCCCCGATATGATCCTCGTGGCCGTGCGTGATAAAGAAGCCCTTTACCCTGTCGATGTTGTCCTTTAAATATGTGATATCCGGGATTACAAGATCGATTCCCAACATATCATCCTCCGGGAATGCCAATCCGCAATCTACTACGATGATACTATCATCATATTCAAAAGCAGTGATATTCATTCCGATCTGTTCCAAGCCTCCAAGCGGAATGATCTTCAGCTTCTGTGTGTTATTCTGTTGTTTTTCCTTTTTCAAATGATTACCTCCAAATATATTTTGTTCCGTTCTATTAATATGTTACCGTCACTTCGTCATCGGCAAGCTCAGAAAATACCTTTGCAAGTGCAGCAAATTCTGTATCGTCCTCCACCATCTCGTAAAGTACTTCCTCATCTTCCGTGCGAACTTCCTTTAAAATATATGCATCACTATCTCCCTCTTCCGATCCGTCGGATACAAGAAGATATTTTGATCCATTCAGCTGTGTTTCTTCCTCAACCGCGAACGCAGTCTCTTCCCCTGTCTGTGGGTCTGTAAAAATAATTTTTTCCATGATTAATAAACCTCTCTGTCCATAATCAGAGGGCACCACTCTATTTCTTTGGCGAAAAATCCATCCTGTGTCAGAAATAGCTGCTGCCCTCTCATCTTAAGATTGATTACGCAAATAATCCAGATAGCCTTGCAGGATTAATATAGCCGCAATCTCATCTACATATTCCTTACGATTCTCTCTTCGGATTCCCATCTCCATCATAGACATATCTGCTGCCACAGTGGTAAGCCGCTCATCCCAAAGAATTACTTCAAGTCCCGTCCGACGCTCCAGCATCTCCTTGAATTCCTTTGTCCGCTCACAGCGCTCACCCTCTGTGTTGTTCATGTTCTTGGGATATCCCAAAACGATCCGGTCAACACCATACTGCTCGGAAAGTTCTTCTATCCGCGCCAAAGTCTGCCTAAGCTTTGTCGGCGCCTTCCTTCGAATGATCTCTACTCCCTGTGCAGTCAGTAAAAGTTCATCACTTACTGCCACTCCGACCGTCTTCGACCCATAATCCAATCCTAAAATCCGCATACTACCTACCTGTTAATTCCATGAACCGTTGCTGATGTAAGATTTTAAGATTTCCTCTACCAGCTCGTCCCGTTCCACCTTCATAATAAGGCTTCGCGCATTATTATGACTGGTAATGTAAGTCGGATCACCTGACATAATATAGCCTACAATCTGGTTCACCGGGTTGTATCCCTTTTCACTGAGTGACTGATACACTACCCGTAGAACATCCTTTACCTGAAGCTCCGGCTCCTTTTCTACTGTAAAATATTGTGTGTTCTTTAAATCCTGCATATTCTCACGCCCTTGCCTTCACTTTTTTCTATTGTAAACTACTCGTCCGAAAAATACAACCTTTATCTTATTTCTGTATTTCCATATACAACAGATCATCAGCAATCTTATCCGTGATAAATCCCGTTATCATGCGATTTACAAGATTTTCTTCCGACTCGGCTGCAACCTTGACGTATTCTCTTGTGTAGCCGACATACAGCATTCTTCCCTGAATATTTACAAGTTCTTCAAAGAGTACAGTCTGTGTTGTTTTAAGATATGCACTCCGGAATTCCTGCGACATCTGTTCTTCAAGCGTGATAAGTTCGGCACTTCGCTTTGTCTTTATCTCCTCCGGAATCTGATTCTCCATCACAGCAGCACGCGTTCCCTGACGTTTGGAATACTTAAAAATATGCATCTCATAAAAATGAATTTGCTTTAAAAATTGTTTTGTAACCGCAAACTCTTCCTCGGTCTCCCCCGGGAATCCCACGATCACGTCCGTTGTGATTGCCGGATGTTCAAAATACGCACGGAGCAGCCTGCATCCATTTTCATATTCCTCCGTCGTGTATTTGCGGTTCATCCGCTTTAGAGTAGCATCACATCCACTCTGCAGCGACAGATGGAAATGCGGACATACTTTTTGTAATTGTGACAGTTCTCTCGCGAACTCTTCTGTGACAAGCCGGGGTTCTAAGGAACCAAGTCTTATACGCTCCACCCCTTCAATTGCATGCACTTCCTGAATAAGATGCAGGAGCGTATCGTCGCAGTCAATTCCATATGAGCTTAGATGTATACCAGTCAGGACAATCTCCTTGTATCCTTGTGCTGCCAGTCCCCGCACTTCGTCAAGCACTTCCAAACGTGCACGGCTTCTGACCCTTCCCCTTGCATACGGGATAATACAATAGCTGCAAAACTGGTTGCAGCCATCCTGAACTTTGATAAAAGCTCTCGTGTGCTCAGCCGTCTTTGAAAGGACCATATTTTCAAATGGCTGCGTACCGTCATTGATATCCACAACATCGCACAGCGTTGTCATTCCTTTGTTTTTTGCATACTCTTCTATCTTTGGTACAAGTTCATTTTTTTTGTTATTTCCAAGTATAATATCGATTGCCGGATCATTCTTAGCCTCTTCCTCCTTGGTCTGGATATAGCAGCCGGCTCCGACCACGATTGCATCCGGATTCTGTTTCTTGGCCCGATGCAGCATCTGCCGTGACTTGCGGTCTGCCATATTGGTAACCGAACAGGTATTAATCACATATACATCTGCATACTCCGAAAATGGGACAATCTCATACCCTGCCTCTTCCAGAAGCACCTGCATCGCCTCTGTCTCATATGCATTTACCTTGCAGCCTAAATTATGTAATGCCGCTTTTTTCATTTTTCACTCCTATTACAATTGACTTTTCTCATAAAAAACATTACTATCATCTTAAATACTACTTTAACAGTTGAGGAGGTGTTCTTATGAAAACAGTTCAGATTTCTTTAAATTCAATCGGAAAAGTAAAATCTTTCGTTAATGCAATTTCTCAGTTTGATTTTGATTTCGATTTGATCTCCGGACGTTATGTTATTGATGCAAAGTCCATCATGGGAATCTTCAGTCTTGATCTTTCCAAGCCGATTGATCTTGCAATTCATACAGAGAATGATCTCGATGAGATCATGGAAGTATTAAAGCCATACATCATCGAGTAACAAAGATTTTTCGAGCAGCCGCAGAAACGGCTGCTCCTTTTTTACTTTATAGATAATTATTCTGCGTCTACCATTATCACTTCCGTTGTATCAATGGCATTCTTTACAAGTTCGTCAATCTTCTCTGCCAGATTCTGCTCTGACTTCTTGATATACTCAATATTTGGTTTTGTCACCGGATGCTTTGCAACAAAGATCGTACAGCAATCCTCATATGGCAGGATTGAAGTCTCGTAGGTATCGATTTTCTCCGCAATCGTTACAATATCCTGCTTGTCCATTGCGATCAGCGGGCGGTACACCGGCATCGTACATACCTCATTTGTCGCTGCAAGTGACTGCATCGTCTGGCTTGCCACCTGTCCGATGCTCTCGCCTGTGATCAGGCCAAGGCACTTGTTCTCCTGCGCAAAATGTTCTGCAATCTTCATCATATAACGACGCATGATGATCGTAAGCTCATCGTGTGGACACTTTTCATAAATATAGAGCTGGATGTCTGTAAAGTTGACCACATGAAGTTTGATTGGTCCTGTGTAGCGTGCGATCTTCTTTGCGAGATCCACAACCTTCTGCTTTGCACGCTCGCTGGTGTATGGCGGTGCATGGAAATAGGTTGCCTCGATGGTAACGCCACGCTTTGAGATCATATATCCGGCAACCGGGCTGTCGATTCCGCCTGAGAGAAGAAGCATCGCCTTTCCCGCTGTTCCGAGCGGCATCCCTGCCGGTCCCGGTATTCTTACAGAATATACGTTAATAAGCGGGCGGATCTCAATGTTGATCGTCACCTGCGGATGATGTACATCCACTTTGGTTTCCGGAAATGCATCTAGAATCTTTTCTCCGAGGGCAGCGCTAAGCTCCATGGAAGTCATCGGGTAATTCTTTCTCGCGCGTCTGGTCTCCACCTTAAAGGTAAAATGCTTGTCCGCATAAGCAACCTCGATATGCTTAAGCACCGTCTCAACGAGTGCGTCAAAGCCCTCATCCTCCGTCAGGATGACCGGGCAGATTTCCACGATACCGAACACTCTCTGCAATGCCGAAACCGCCTCATCGAAATCATATTCGCCCTCCGTCTCCACATAGATGCGTCCACTCTCCTTGCGCACATGGAAGGTTCCCTCCACATTCTTAAGCTGGTAAGCGATATTGTGAACTAGTGCATCCTCGAAAAGGTAGCGGTTCTTTCCCTTGATCGCGATCTCCGCATATTTGATTAAAAATGCTTTATACATAGTATTCTCCGTTTCTGTCCTTGTTAATCTATCTTCTGGTATATCTCTGTAAAACCGGGATGTGCTTTGCCATCACACCGATTGCATAGTCGATCTCCTCCATCGTTGTCTCTGCGCAGAAGCTGAACCGGATGGTGGAATCCAAAAGTGATTCCTTCAGTCCGATGCTCTTTAGCGTGTGGCTAACCGATGGCTTGTTGGAGGAGCAGGCGCTTCCCGCTGAGACATAGATTCCTTCATTCTCCAGCGTGTGAAGCATGACCTCCGCACGCACACCATCAATGCTGACGCTTACGATATGAGGTGCAGCATTCCGGTCTGTCCTGCCGTTTACGGACACGCCCTCGATTGCGGTAACACCCTGGATAAAATGATTCCGGAGTGCATACAGATGCTCGATCTTTGCATCAAAATCCGTATAGATCGCTTCTGCCGCCACGCCGAGTCCGGCAATCGCAGGCACATTCTCCGTTCCGGAGCGCATACCCTTCTGCTGTCCGCCACCATAGACTAACGGCTTTATCTTGGTCTTGTCCTTGATATATAAAAATCCGCTTCCCTTCGGTCCGTGGATCTTGTGTCCGCTGACCGAGAGCAGATCAATATTCATCTTCTTTGGATAAATGCGGTATTTGCCGTAGGACTGGATCGCATCCACATGAAACAGCGTGTTCGGATTTTTCTCCTTGATGATGCGCCCCGCCTCCTCGATCGGTTCCACCGCTCCGATCTCGTTGTTGACCTGCATGAGAGACACTAAGATCGTGTCCGGTCGGATTGCCTGCGCCAGATCATCCAGACTGATCTCTCCATACGCATTGACCGGCAGATAGGTCACCTCGTATCCGTTCTCCGCAAGATACGCAAACGGATTGGCAACGGAGGCATGCTCCACGCAGGTCGTGATCACATGCATGCCCGCACGCTTATTTGCCTCCGTACTTCCAAGGATCGCAAGGTTGTTCGACTCCGTTCCACCTGATGTAAAACAGATCTCCTTCTCCTGTACCTTGAGTGTCTTTGCGATTTTCTTTTTTGCTTCGTTGATGAAGTTCTCTGCTTCCACGCCCTTCATATGCAAAGAAGACGGATTTCCATAATCCTTCGTCAGAAGATCCATCATCAGTTCTGCCGCTTCTGGCAGGCAGAACGTAGTCGCAGAATTGTCCAAATATGCTTCCATAATACTTCCTTTTATAACACTTCAGAAGCCACCGCGCATACTGTGCAAAGCTTCTCTTTATATATCCAGTTGATAGACAAGCATGGCAAGCGTTGCAAGCCCTGCCGTCTCCGTACGCAAAATGCGTCTTCCCAGGCTGATCCGGTGGAAACTGCCGCAATCGGCATGTGTCTCATCTACCATTGCAATCTCCGCATCCGAAAAGCCGCCCTCCGGCCCAATCATAACGCCGATGGAATCCTGCTTATCAATGCCTCCGATGATTTCTCTGGTTGCCTGCATGCCCCGCTCATTTTCATACGGAACAAGCGTAATGTCAAGCTCTTTTGCTAAATTCAATGCTTCCTTCCACGAAACCGGCATCTTCACGGTCGGGATAAGCGTTCGTTTTGACTGCTTTGCGGCGCTCTCTGCAATGCTCTGCCAGCGGCTTACTTTTGCGGCAGCCTTCTTGTCATCCAGCTTTACCACACAGTTCTTCATGGCGACCGGAATGATCTCGCTTGCGCCAAGCTCTACCGCCTTTTGAATGATAAGCTCCATCTTGTCTGCCTTCGGCAGTCCCTGAAACAGCACGATCCGGTTGGAAAGCTCCGTTCCAAGCTCATCCTCCCGGTCGATTCCTGCCCGCACCATATCCGGTGTGATCTCCTTAATCCCACAGAAGTAGGACTTTCCTGCGGAATCGCTGACGCGGATTTTCTCCCCCGCCTTCATCCGAAGCACATTGCCGATATGGTTGACATCACTGCCTGTAATGACGATCTCATCGCCCTGCACCTGCGTGCTCTCTACAAAAAATTGATACATGCTTAATTCTTCCTTGCCGTAACATTGACCCACTCTCCCTGATGGTTGACCTCCACTACTTCAAGCCCAGCCTCACGAATTGCATCCACGACCTCCTGCTCCTTGAAATCGATGATACCGGAGGTAATAAAATAGCCTCCCTTTTTCATACGCGCCGGAATGACCGGAGCCATCGGGATAATGACATCCGCAAGGATATTGGCAACCACGATATCGTACTCCTCGTTGCCGACCTTCTGCTGCAATTCTTCATCGTCAATCAGATTGCCAACATAGAACGTGCCGAGAGAGGCGTCCAGATGGTTCACCTCCATATTCTCTCTGGTGGAGATCATGCAATCCGCATCCAGATCCGTACCGACCACTTCACTTGCGCCAAGCTTTAGCGCAACGATGGAAAGGATTCCGCTTCCACAGCCGACATCAAGCACCTTCGGAGCCCTGTTCTGCGGCGTGTAGTCCGCATTGCCACGGATATATTTGAGAAGTTGGCGGATGCAAAGCTGTGTTGTCTCATGCTTGCCCGTACCGAAAGAGATTCCCGGATCGATCTCGATCAGGAATTTGTCCTTATCTTCTTCCTTTAACTCTTCCCATGTTGGCTTGATCAGAATATCCTCGATCGTAAAGGAAGAAAAATACTTCTTCCAATTGTTGATCCAGTCCAGATCCTCCGTCTCGGAGGAAGAGATCACACCGCTTCCGACCTCAACCATGCCGCGAAGTTCTTCAAGGCCTTTCTTGACGTTCTTAAGCAGTTCTGCCTGGTCGCTTCCGTCATCCTCAACATAGAAACTTACATGGCTGATTCCCTCATCCGGCGGAAGTTCCGGCAAAAAGTCGATGAACATATCCGCCTGATCCTCCTTGGATAATGGGATATTATCTTCAATCTCGATTCCCTCAATGCCAAGGTCTCCCAACATGCCTGCCATGTAATCCTCTGCCTGTGTTGTCGTCTCAATGGTGTATTTTTTCCACTTCATGTTGTGTGTTTTCCTCCGAAATTTCTATTAGAATTAGCGATCCCACTTGTCTGCAAGCCCGTTGATCTGGTCCGCAAACTTGCCGAGATCCTTGTTGGACATGCCCTTGCACTTCTGGATAACAGCCACCAGACGTGCGCCTGCTGCCACAAGACGGTCGAACACCGTATTGGCAGCACTCTTTGCCTTGGCCGATTTCTTCTCTGACAGCTTGCGGTCACCCTCCGCCACACAGGCTCCTGTAATCAGATCATACGCATCACCACTGTACGGTGCCGTCGCTGAAAAGCCGGTCACCTCCTGCACATGCTCCGCAAAGGATACCGCGGTGCTCTCCTCACCATGTACCACAAATGCCTTCTGTACATTGCTCTCAAATGAGGAGATCCACTTCGTCAGATGATCCTTATCCGCATGACCGCTGATACCCGGAAGGTTGACGATCTTAGCCTTGACCTCCACAGTCTCACCGAACAGCTTCACTTCCTTGACACCATTTAACAGCGCATTGCCAAGCGTTCCCTCCACCTGATATCCGACAAACAGTACGGTGGAATCGCTGCGCCACAGATTATGCTTCAGGTGGTGGCGGATACGTCCTGCTTCACACATGCCGGATGCTGAAATGATCACCTTCGGCTTCTCGATAAAATTGATCATCTTTGACTCGTCGCTGGTTACCGCCACTTTCAGTCCGTCAAACCGGATCGGGTTCACGCCGGACTCGATCAGTGCCAGCGTCGTATCGTCAAAGCATTCCGCCACGTTCTTGTGGAAGATGTTCGTTGCCTCCACGGCAAGCGGGCTATCGATATATACCTCAAAGTCCGGGAACTCCGGCAGCAGATTTTCCGTCTTGATCCGTCTTATAAAGTACAGCATCTCCTGTGTTCTGCCGACCGCAAACGCCGGGATCACAAGATTGCCCCCTCTCTGGAAGGTATCGCGGATCACCTCTGCGAGCAGCTTGGCGTAATCCGGCGGCGTGTCGTGGTTGCGGTTGCCGTAGGTGGACTCCATGACCACATAGTCTGCTTCTTTTAACATGACCGGATCCTTGATGAGCGGTCTGCCGCCATTTCCGATATCACCGGAAAATACGATCTTGCGCTCCGTGCCGTTCTCCTTCAGCCAGATCTCTATTGATGCAGATCCCAGCAGATGCCCCGCATCGTTAAAGCGCACCGTGATTCCATCCGTCAACTCAATCTTCTTATCGTAGCTTAGCGCCTCGAAATGCTCCAAAACGCCCATCGCATCGTTCATATCGTACAGAGGTGTAATCTCCGGACGCCCGGCACGGCGTGCCTTACGGTTCTTCCACTCCGCTTCAAACTCCTGGATATGTGCGGAGTCTTTGAGCATGATGTTGCACAGCTCGCAGGTCGCCTTCGTCGCATATACCTGTCCTCGGAAGCCGTGATTATAAAGAAGCGGCAGCAACCCGGAATGATCGATGTGTGCGTGTGTGACCAGCACGAAATCGATCGTGGACGGGTTCACCGGGATTTTCTGGTTCTCATACAGATCCGGTCCCTGCTCCATACCGCAGTCCACCAGAAAATGTACTCCGTTACAGGTGACATAATGGCAGCTTCCCGTGACCTCACGGTCAGCTCCGATAAATTGTATCTCCATATTGTTCCCCACCTTCCCCTTCGTCAGACGACGAAACATCTTTTATAGATTACCTTTTAGTATAAAAGAAAAATGGAATAGTTGCAAGGTTGAACCGCTATGTTTTCCACAAAACAAAAGGAACTACCACTTTTGCCTGTGATAGTTCCTTTCACAATTTCATCATATTATATCAGCACCTTGCAGAGCTGATCGTACTCACGATTGATCTCCTGCACGGTGCGGTTGTCTCCATCGAGATTGTCCGGATGGTAGATCTTAATCAGATCCTTATAGCGCTTCCGAAGCGACTGCTTGCTGCCAACCCCCGTAAAGAACAGCTCGCCCTTGACCACCATGGAATCGGCATGGCGCGGTGCGGAATTTTGATATTCAAAATCCTTGACTCTGCTGTAAAACTCCTTCTGCCGCTCTACATGCTGCTTTTCGGTTGCAAGCTTGACCAGTTCCTCCTCAAGGATCTTAAACTTCATATCAAACAGCTTCTGCTGCTGTTCCAAACGCCGGTCCTCGATCTCCACCTTGCGGCTGAATGCCTCCCGCTCGCGTTCCAATATGCGTCTTTGTTCATCCAATGCTCTGCGTTCTTCTTCCAGCGTCATCGCATTATCCCTCATCCCAATGAAAATTGTATCCAAATCATGTTACAAGATGTAGGGACACATAGCCCCTATTTAATGCAATAATACAATATTTAGTGGCTATGCGTCTATGGGTAATATATACTATATCTGCGTTGTTTCTATGCCAATGCCTGTGGCTTTTCAACCTCGTGTGCTGACCAGGTATCTGCAACTGCTGCACCGCTAAAGTCTGCGGAATCACTGTAACTTGTCACGGTGATCGTATATGCGCTGCTTCCGCTGACATAGACCGTTCCGTCTGTTCCGACTATGGATACGAGGTTGCCATCCGCGTCCATAATAGTTCCCTCATTGTAAAGGTTCGTCACGGTGCTGTCTCCGGTCACTGTCCATACGGAGTCACTGCTGATATAGACGTTGCAATAGCCGCTGCCGCCTTCTCCCGCATAAGTCTCGTCATCCACGATCGCGCCCTTTAAAGAGCTTCCATTTTCCATGTAGAAATCAAGCCGGCTGATGCTATCCCACACAACATTTCCCTCCATTTCCTGTGCATCTGCGGTAAAGGTGCAGTCAGATCCGTTTGATCCGGTACTTCCCCATCCGCGCTCATTTGCATTTCCGGTACACATCAGGAAGAACTCACTGTCCTCCGCGTAGGTGATATCCACATCAGATAATAGAATGTTCGCCTCTGTATTCGTGGTGTAAATCAGTCCGCCGTTTTCGGATGTGATGCTTCCTCCTACGATCTGCATGGTGCTGTTGCCGACCTCGGAATCACCGGACATGCTCTGGTATACAATGATTGTCCATGTCGTATCGTTCTGGCTTAGATCCTGCATATTTCCGGTAATATCGCAGTCAAAAAGATGAATGGTATTAAGTCCCTCCATGCAGATTGCCTCAGAACCGGTCGCTGTCAGAGTTGCATTATTGACCGCAATATCTGCGGTACAATAGACTGCCGGTGAACCGACACCATTGCTGGTATAGCTGCCGCCATCCACAACCATTGTTCCGCCGCCACGATCACTCCGGATTGCTGCTGCGGATTCTCCATCTGTTTCCACATTCAGATCCCATGCATACAAGGTTCCGCCACCGGCTACATGGATGCCTCCGGATGTATTCTGCTCGGTTGAAATATCCGAATCCGCAACATACACCGTTCCGTCTCCGTAAGCAAATACACCCGCACCGCCTGCCGCGTCGGTTGTGATCTTCGCGTTTTTAATGTAGGAGGTTCCGTCGGTTGTAAGCACTGCCGCACCTGCGCCATAGAAGCTGGAATTGTCACCTCCGGTGCTGTCGCTGGATGTCCGGTCAACGGTGATGTCGCTCAACTGCACGGTCGCCCCGTCAGAGACAAGTATTGCATTTTCATCGGTTCCGGTTGAGGTATACGTCTCCCCGCTCGCGGAGGTGTCCTCTGTATAGTTTGTCACAGAATCATAGCTATCTACACCGGATGCGCTCTGTCCCGGCTGTCCGCCCGACTGATTCCCGGCTCCGCCGCCCTGCGGTCCGCCTGCCATGCCACTGTCCATACCCTGTGATACCAGAATCTGTGTGATCGCACCATTTTCATCAAATGTGATCTGGAGCATTACGCCCTCGGTAATGTCACTTAAACTTCCTTCGGTTGTTGTGTCATCTGTTCCCTGTACCGCGATAACGGAAGTATCGTTGATCGTCAAAACCGCACTCGCCTGTGACATTCCTCCCGGTGCAGAACCACTTGGCATATCGCTAGGAACACCGCTTGGTACGTCACTTGTTGCATCTCCAGTTGAAGCATCCCCACTTGGTGCATCGCCGCTCGGAGCATCACCACTTGGTGCGTCTCCACTTGGAGCCTCGCCACTCGGGGCTTCTCCGCTTGGCTTTTCTCCACTTGGTGCTTCGCCCATGCCCTGTGCCATTCCTAACGTGATCTCGTTTCCATCTACGCTCTCAACCCTCGCCATGAGCGTTGTAGATGTTGGAGCCTCCGCTTCCTCGTCCGTGTAAGAAAATTCATTTGACCCGGATGCCTCTGTTCCATCATTGCCGGCAGAAGCGCTTTCTGTATCCGCTGCCTCGGATGTTGCGCCAGTGTCCGTGCCTGCTGTTCCACACGCGGTCATCCCCGCGATCGTCAGAGAGCCGATCAATAAACCACATATCAATTTACATTTTTTATATTTCATAGTTGTTTCCTCCTTGTAATGTATTTCCTTTCTTTAAACACATCATACCGGAGAAACCTTAAACGAACTTTAAAGGAAATAAAAAAATCAAAAAAGCTGTTGCCGGTGCTTTACAGAATATATTCTGTATCACATCGTACAACAGCTTTTCGCAGATCATCTTTTACAGATCATCCAAAGATTCTTTTATTTTGTCCATAAAGCCCTTTTTCTTCTCGGACTTTGGAGATGTACTTGCCCCGCCTTCCTTGGTCAGGGAGCCTCCGGTTACTTCGTCAAACTTGCGAAGCAGCTCCTTTGCCTCCTTGGACAGGTTGGTCGGTGTGGAAACGATCAGTGTAACATAATGATCGCCTCTGGTCGCCTTGTTGCGAAGGGATGGAACTCCCTTGCCCTTTAAGCGGATGCGCGTGCCGGTCTGGGTTCCCGGAGCAACCGTATAGATGATGTCGCCGTCTACGGTCTTGATGCGGACATCGCCGCCAAGCGCCGCGATCGCATAAGAGATGGATGCGTTGGAGAAAATGTTCATATCCTGACGCTCAAACGCAGGATTTCTTCCAACGATCACCTCAACCAAAAGATCGCCTCTTGGTCCTCCGTTCGAACCCGGTTCTCCGTAGTCACGCACTCTTACGCACTGTCCATTATCAATTCCTGCCGGAATCTCAACGGTCTTGCGAACCTTCTTTGTGATATATCCGGTTCCACGGCAATCCGGACATTTATCCCGGACAACCTTGCCCTTGCCACCACACTCCGGACAGGTCTGTACGTTCTGCATCATACCAAACAGTGACTGTGTAGAGTAAACAACTTTACCCTTGCCGCCACATTTCGTACAGGTCTCCGGGCTGGTTCCCAGCTTAGCACCCGTTCCGTGGCAGGTTGCACATTCTTCCTTGTAGTTAAATTCAAGTTCCTTAGAGCAGCCAAACACCGCTTCCTCGAATGAGATCCGAATGCTCATACGAACATTGGAGCCCTTCATCGGACCGCTGTTGCCGCCGCCACGTCTTCCGCCACCGCCAAAAAAGTCGCCAAACAGATCTCCAAAAATATCGCTGAAATCCATGCCGGAAAAATCGAAGCCGCCACCGCCGCCCATGCTGCCATCAAATGCCGCATGACCAAACTGGTCGTACTGTTTTCTCTTTTCCGGGTCGCTCAGCACCGCATACGCTTCCTGAGCCTCCTTGAATTTTGCTTCACAATCCGGATCGTCCGGATGCATATCCGGGTGGTACTTCTTGGCAGTCTGCCGGAACGCTTTCTTAATTTCCTCCTCGGTAGCAGTCTTTGACACTCCGAGGACTTCGTAATAATCTCTCTTATCAGCCATTTTATGTTTACCTTTATATTCGCGTATAGGGCTTCCGGGAAACTCCCGGAAACCCCACCATTTTTACTTTAAGAAGTACTGTTCCTATGCCGCATCCGGCATGAGTCCAAATTATACTTCCTTGAAATCTGCGTCAATAACATCATCATCTGCGGATGAAGATGTATTTGCATTCTGTGCACCACCTGCGAATCCGCTCATGTCAGGACCAGCTCCTGCTGCGCCCTGTGCACCCTGCGCTGCCTGTGCCTGCTCATACATCTTTGCGAATACCTTCTGAGCACTCTGTGTGAGCTTCTCCTGTGCAGCCTTAAGATCTGCGATATCAGAATCGGTCATCTGGTCAGCTTCCGGATGTGCATCAAGGATAGCCTTTACTGCATTCAAGTCAGCCTCAACTGCTGCCTTGTCGTTTGCGTCGATCTGTGATCCAACCTGATCAAGAGCCTGCTGTGTCTGGAATACGAAGGAGTCAGCATCGTTTCTAGTGTCGATTGCTTCCTTTCTCTTCTTATCCTGTGCCTCGAACTCAGCGGCTTCCTTAACTGCCTTATCGATCTCATCATCGGACATAGAAGTTCCGGAAGTGATGGTAATGTGCTGCTCTTTTCCGGTTCCAAGATCCTTAGCGGATACATTTACGATACCGTTTGCATCGATATCGAAGGTAACTTCGATCTGTGGAACACCACGACGTGCTGGCGGGATTCCATCCAGACGGAACTGTCCAAGGGACTTATTATCTCTGGCGAACTGTCGCTCACCCTGTACTACGTTGATATCTACTGCGGTCTGGTTATCTGCTGCGGTAGAGAATACCTGGCTCTTCTTGGTCGGGATCGTAGTATTTCTCTCGATAAGTCTTGTAGCAACACCACCCATTGTCTCGATAGAAAGTGAAAGCGGAGTTACATCGAGAAGTAAGATCTCACCAGCGCCGGCATCTCCTGCAAGCTTACCACCCTGGATAGAAGCACCGATTGCTACGCACTCATCCGGGTTCAATGACTTGCTTGGCTCTTTTCCGGTTAACTGCTTTACCTTATCCTGTACAGCCGGGATACGAGTAGATCCACCAACAAGAAGTACCTGACCAAGGTCAGCGTTGGTAATTCCTGCATCTCTCATAGCGTTCTGAACCGGAACTGCGGTTCTCTCTACGAGATCATGTGTCAACTCATCGAATTTAGCTCTTGTAAGATTTACATCAAAGTGCTTCGGTCCCTCTGCGGTTGCAGTGATGAACGGGAGGTTGATGTTGGTGGTAGTTGCGGAAGAAAGCTCCTTCTTTGCCTTCTCAGCAGCTTCCTTTAATCTCTGGAGAGCCATCTTATCAGTTGAAAGATCTACGCCCTCTGTTCTCTTAAATTCATCGATCATCCACTGTGTGATCTTGTTATCGAAGTCATCACCACCAAGGTGTGTATCACCATTTGTAGATAATACTTCGATGACACCATCACCAATCTCAATGATGGAAACATCGAATGTACCACCACCAAGGTCATATACCATGATCTTCTGTTCATGCTCATTGTCAAGTCCGTAAGCCAATGCTGCTGCGGTAGGCTCGTTGATGATACGTTTTACATCAAGTCCTGCGATCTTGCCAGCATCCTTGGTTGCCTGACGCTGTGAGTCGTTAAAGTAAGCAGGAACTGTGATAACAGCCTCTGTTACCTTCTCACCAAGGTAGCTCTCTGCATCTGCCTTTAATTTCTGAAGAACCATTGCAGAGATCTGCTGTGGAGAATACTGTTTATCATCGATAGATACCTTGTAATCCTCGCCCATATGTCTCTTAATGGATGAAATTGTCTTTTCTGCGTTAGTTACTGCCTGACGCTTTGCAGGCTCACCGACAAGTCTCTCGCCTGTCTTTGTAAAAGCTACAACGGATGGTGTTGTTCTGGCACCTTCCTGGTTTGCGATGACGGTAGGCTTTCCACCTTCCATTACTGCTACACAGCTATTTGTTGTTCCTAAATCAATACCAATAATTTTGCCCATTGTTTTTTCCTCCTATATATGAAATAAATTGATAGCAAATTGTTGTGAGAATTTCCATTCTCAATTCTGCAGCACTAAGATACAACTGCAACCATACTGTGGCGAACCACGGTATCTTTGTACATGTAACCCTTTAAAAGTTCCTGTGCGACGATTCCTGACTCGTACTCCTCACTCTCCACCTGCATCACTGCGTTGTGGAAATCCGGATTAAATTCTTTGCCGACGCACTCGATCGGGGTAACCCCCATCGCTTCAAGCTCTGTCATAAGCTGCTTGTAAACCTTATCCATACCTAAAACGAAAGCGTCCTCTTTGTCCTCCTCATCGACCGTTGTAAAACCTCTCTCGAAGTTGTCAACAACCGGAAGGATCTTCTCGACGATGGTTCTTGCTCCCATATCGAACATCTGTGATTTTTCTTTCTCGGTACGCTTGCGGAAGTTATCAAATTCGGCCATCTGACGTCTCAACCGATCGTTTAATTCTTCGATCTGTTCGTCCTTTTTGTCCTTCTTTTTCTTTTTGAAGAAACCTTCCTTTTTATCGGATGTCTCTTCTCCTTCCGCTGTTTCTGTATCTTCAGCCTCCTCTTCAGGGTTCTTAGCACTTTCTGTGCTCTCCTCCTCTGTTTCGGATGCTTCCGCTAAATCCTCATTTTCTTCTGAGACAGTTTCCTCGAGCTCTTCTGCGATATCCTGCTGTTTGTCTTCTGCCACTTTATTCCCACCTTTCTATGAACTCTCATCCGATTTATCAAAGATTCCATCCAACTGGTTCTTTAGATGTCTCAGATTGTCCATGACTTTTTCGTAATCCATTCGTTTCGGTCCGATAATACCTATCGTGCCCTTAACGCCCTCTCCCAATTCGTAGGTTGCTGTCACAACACTGCAATCCTTCATGGTCTGAACGGGAGCTTCATTTCCTATATAAACCTGAATACCTGTTTCCTCATTGCTCAGGGATTCAGAGACCAGACTAGCTAATTCTTCCTTTTCCTCAAATGCAGATAACAAGTTCGTCGCCTGCTCGGAATCGGATAATTCCGGATACTTTAAAATATTGGTTGCTCCACTGGTATAGATCTCAAGATCCTCATCCTCACTTAAAATCTCTGCCAATGCATCGATCACCTCTCCAACGATCACACTATGGTTGCCCGCCTGCTCCTTCAGCTTGGTGATGGTAGCAAGGTTGATATCCTGTATTGCCTGCCCGTTAAGGCTTGTGTTCAATAGGATATTCAGCTTCAAAAGCGTCTCATTGTCGATCGTATCCGTCACATGAATGATCTGATTCTTAACAATATTGTTGTTCATCACAACCACTGCAAGGATCTGATCGTCTACCACCTGTGATAACTGGATGAACTTGATCCGGTTCGTGGAAGAGGCTGTAACGAGTGTTGCATAATTGGTATTGTTTGCAAGTACCTTGGCAACCTGTTTTAATACCCGTTCCATCTTCTCGGTCTTCTCAATGACGAATTCCTTCATCTCGGTGACCTCGCGATCCTTCTCTGCCATCAGATGATCTACATATAAACGGTATCCTTTATCGGAAGGGATACGTCCTGCCGACGTGTGTGGCTGAACGATGTAACCTAATTCTTCGAGATCCGACATCTCATTACGAATTGTCGCCGAACTCAGATTCAAATCTGTGTATTTGGAAATCGTTCGTGACCCAACCGGCTCACCTGTCTCCAAATAGTTACGGATAATGGCATCTAAGATTTTTATTTTGCGTTCACTTAATTCCTCATCAAGGGCTCCCACAATCTCTCACCTGCTCTTTGTTCTTGCGTTGATTCGCTTCGATTTATTAGCACTCATTTAATAGGAGTGCTAACATCTGTAATTAAAATAGCACCATGGGTATTCTTTGTCAACACCCCGGTGCTATTTTATATTTATTTTATATTTTCTTTTTCAGCTGATCTAATAAACAACAGCCATTGCAATAAAGCAACAACAATCACTGCCGCACAGGCAACGATATCCCAAATGCAGCTGCCCAGAATTGCAAATATTGCAGTTGCAATTATCTCTGAAGCAATCACGATATACTGTGCCTTTTTGCTCCTGCTTAACAGAATAGACAAAATTGCTCCGCAGATTGCCACAAGCCATATCAGCAGGTGCCAGAAACATGATGTCTTTACTGTTGCCAAAGTGGCATCTTCCCGCAAATCACCTTCTTCTGAATACACAAACGCATATGTTGAAAAGAAGCGGCTTCTCACGGTAAATGTTCTGCTCACATCATCATGATCCTCTAGCAGTTCGCATGTTCCCTCATGTTCACGGATTACCGCATATTTTCTGTTTTCTGCATAGATTTCTTCCGGAATATCAACACAGATTTCAATTTCATCATTAAGTTCTGAAAGTTTCTTCCATTCGGCCTCTCCGACTTTCTTTTGAACGTCAATGTCAAAGTATCCTCCAATCGTAAGTCCTTCCATCTGCGTTTTAAGTTCATCAACCTTTTCAGCGATAAGAGACTCTGCTGTCTGATCTACTGTGCTCTTGCATTTCTTCACAGTAACGCGAACCTCTATATTGCTTCCCTTTTTTACAGCCGCTTTCTCTTCATCGTCCAGACATGCACTTATTACATTATCTGTGCTGGAAAGTAGAACGCCTTTAAGGACATCACCTTCCGGCTCATCCTTATCGTTCGTTGCTTCGAGAACAACTTTGATCTGTCCGGTTCCATATTCAACCAACGTGTTCTTCCGGATGCTGGCAGTAGGATTTTCTTCATAGACAATGTGCTCAATATCATCATCTGTCTCTGTTTCATCCGCGGATGCCTCATCATTTGATGGAGTATCTACTACATCTGAGCTGCTTTCCTCTTCATCATTATTATCGGAAGCACTATCCTGCGCAGTGCCTTCTGTGGATGTGTTTTCCTGATGTCCACTTGGTTCGGCTGATGCTGTATCAGTGCTATCCTTTGTCCGATTCTTCTCCGTATCAGAGGACTGCTCCGTGTCATCTGTCCCTACCGATGTTTCATTTTTGGAATTGTCATCTTTCTTACTGTCAGAATCTGATGCTTCCTTATTATCCGAATCTGAAGTATTCTTTTTATCTGAATCTGAAGTATTCTTTTTACCCGAATTGTCCTTATCTTTTTTCGGATTCTTCTCAGTATCGTCATCCTTATCCTTGATGACAGTTCCTCTTATTATAACATCATCGCCTAGATTGCCACCATTTATAGTTGCATTCTTACCAATAACACCTCCGGTAATTGTTCCATTTACATTATCGACGCTTGCCCGGATTGTACTGTTGCTAAGCAGACCATTATTCGTAAGTGAACCCTTTACCGTACTCTGCTTGATTGTTCCGTTATTTACAGAATTTCCGCTGACTGTACCATCAGAAATTGATCCATTGTTGGTTATGCTGTCATATTTTCCTCCGGCTGCTGTTGTCCCGGATGCAATTGTTGTCCCGTTTACGGTTCCATTTGCATTATTTAGCTTACCACCGAGAGTTCCACCGGAGATTGTTCCGTTATTGTTGGTAGTTCCACCAATGGTGCTGCCCTTAATGGTTCCATTGTTGTTGGTGGTTCCACTTATGTTACTCTTTGTGATAGCTCCGTTATTGGTAGTAGTTCCACTTATGGTTCCACTTGTGATGCTTCCATTATTGGTTACGCTCTCATACTTTCCTCCTGTCGCTTTCGTTCCCTCCGCGATAGTTGCATCCTTTACGGTTCCGTTTGTATTACTCAACGTTCCATTAACAGTTCCGCCGGAAATTGTTCCATTGTTAGTTGTGGTTCCACTGATACTGCTTTCGGAGATTGTTCCTCCATTTACTGTAGTTCCACTAATGGCACCACCTGAGATTGCACCGTTATTGGTTACATTCTCGTATTTTCCGCCATTTGCATTCGTTCCAGCTGCAATCGTTGAACCACTTACGGTTCCGTTTGTGTTATTTAACGTTCCATCAACAGTTCCACCAAAAATTGTTCCATTATTACTGGTTGTTCCACTGATACTGCTTCCGGATATCGTTCCACCATTCGTTGTATTTCCACCTACGGTTCCACCGGAGATTGTTCCGTTATTGGTTACATTCTCATAAGATCCGCCGCTTGCCGTTGTTCCCTCTGCAATGGTGGAGCCGCTGACTGTTCCGTCTGCATTATCAAGACTTCCGGATATATTGCTTCCGGAAATGGTTCCATTATTAGTGGTATTTCCGGATAAACTTCCTCCAGTGATGGTTCCTTCATTCTTTGTCTTGCCGTCTACCTTTCCATCGGTATTATCAAGCTTGCCGCTGATCTCACTGTCTGTTATGGTTCCATGGTTCGTAGAATCACCGCTGATCTTACCGTCAGAGATGCTTCCTTTATTGGTCACATCCTCATAAGATCCGCCACTTGCTGTTGTTCCCTCTGCAAGCGTGGAGCCACTGACTGTTCCTCCTGCATTATCAAGACTTCCGGATATATTGCCT
>JALEKN010000026.1 GCA_022769125.1 Agathobacter sp. | reverse complement strand
CCAATAAATATTTCTTAAACAATACAAATAACAGGAATGATTTCCCACATCTCCTGATTCCCGTGATAATCTTTATCATCCCATTATCTTTTCTTATCTTTAACTGTTCAAGGTATGCATCTCTTTTAATCTCCATGAGTTTAACTCCTTGTTTTTGTGAATTGACACACTTTTTAGTAATTGAATTATATCATCCAGGATTTATTTAATCAATATCCATTACTATTTTATGTGTATTTTCACATTTCTATGTAGTGGATAATCACAAAAAAGACGAAGCATAACCAATTAACTATCCTTTCATAGAAAAGCAGGTTGTCTTGTTACATGACCACCTGCCGTTTATCTATTCTGATATTATTTTCTGTAAATCATCCGTCTGTCAGACTGTAAATTGTCAATTACATCATTGATAATATCCATTAATATATGCTACCCATTCACTGTATATATCCCGTTTCGATTTTCCGAAAACCGCTTCATAATCCCCGCTCTCTATAATGTTCAAAACAGAGTTCCAACCATAGGTTACTTCTATGTACTCAATATAAGTATGTGCATATGTATACCCACCACAATTTGAAAATGTCAACGGATTATTAGAACATGTTTCCTTATATGCAGGAATCCCCATTTGATCTATATACTCTTTATAAAATGGTTCTCCATTCGTCAAATACAGAGCACAGCCCTCCGTCAACCACAAATCGACATCCTCATTTAACACACTAACATATGCATGCACAATTTCATGTAATACCGCGCATTTATTATTGTCATAGGTATGTACCTTTCCTGGATTCGCGGGCGATGTCAAAATTACATCTGTACCAATGTTATCACCGATATACCAATCCAGGCATAATAACGGTGCAATCAATCCATACTTTTTCGTTTGCATGGTTGCCTGATGATCATATATGTATACATTCACTTCCGGTGCTTCCGAAAAGCTAAATCTTTCCGCAAGCGCTGCTGTTTCCTGCTCTGCATATTCGTATACATCTTTTGCAGCTTCTGCTTCTATTTCATAATATACATCTATCCATTTCCCATCCAACCGAGTCATCTTATTTGTCTTGAGAGATGATGTAGGTATAAAATTCACAATAGTAATTAAGATCAATACACATAACGCAACCACTACACGTCTTACACATTTTTTCTTCATACAGAGAACCTCCGTTTTTTCTTCAATGTATAAAATTGCTTATAAAAATGGAAGTTACTCTGGTCATTTCCCTATGTGACTTTAGTCATTTTCTTGTGAAAACCTGCTATATTTCAGAATCAATGCATTTCTCTCCTTCGTGCCAAGCTTTTCGTAGATAACAGATATATAATTTTTAACTGTTCCATTGGATAAACACAGCTTATCCGCAATCTGCATATTTGTATAACCACCTATCATGAGCAGAAATACTGATCTTTCCCGTTCTGTCAATGCTCCCAGCATTGCTTCAAATTCTTTTTCCTCTTTATTTTCTGCCTCGTATATCTCCTCAGAATTATCATTTATTCCAAATTGTACCAATAATTTTTTATATCTTTCCATCATAAATAAAATCAAGAAAAAGCAACCACAGTATTGCAGACACCTTGGCAACGCTCCATACCGCATGATATCCGACATGCTCTGAAAAGGCTCCAACCACGGTATAAACATATAAATACTGGTAATCCCATGCGAAATAAAAAGGACAATCACTGTTAATATCCCCGAAAAATATAGCAATTTCCTGTTCAGGTAGAACGCAGCAATTATCGACGATACAACAAAGACAAGGATTGCCTGAAACGTAAACAGAACATAAACTGTCCCTGTCATAACTGCCAATGCTACTACTATGTAATATTTCATGATTATATGGTATATGTGAAACTTCAAAATCAAAATCGACGGAACGAGCAAAGTCACCACCGAGACGCCGAGCATTATAATTGTCATGCTGAATCGAATATCAAATATCCCCACCCAGCACAACAATACAGTCAAAAATACGCAAGCAAAAACAATCAAGAGTCCTTTTGCAACACTTTCATTTATTTCAGCTTCATTCTTTCTTAAAATAATATCCATAGTTTTTCCTTATTTTTCTTTATAGCTGTCTTTGCAAATATACCATATCCACCAATTATATTCCATCTTCGTATATTGGATAGTCGTAATTATCTGTAAAAAAATTTGAGATGATATGCGAACGGACAAAACCACATTTCTTACCGCTCTGTCCACATATTCATCAAAAGATGGATATTTCTCATATTTCCATTCCTTAATTTCCATACAAATGTCTTTCTTACCTGTGCAAATGCCGTTTTAAAAGTATAGCCCTTTCCCGGAAAATTCACCTTTAACATCCAATACGTGCTGAATGTATCCCATGTTTTCTTTTCCATCTTCTTGCCCTTCGGACAAGAAGCATCCCTCGCTCTAAAATTCGGTCAGTTCCGGCTTACTGATACTTACATATCCTTACAGGGTGTCATTTTCAATATCTTTGATCTTCTTTGCGGGTACACCGCCGACGAGGGTGTTGTCAGGGATGTCCTTGGTTACAACCGCTCCGGCAGCAATCACGACATTGTTGCCGATCGTAACGCCCGGCAGGATCGTGACATTGCCACCAATCCATACGTCGTTACCGATGCGGATCGGCTTTGCAATGCCAAAGTGCTTGCGGCGTCCCATCGGGGAGAGCGGATGCCCTACGGTGGAAATCAGCGTGTTCGGTCCGATCATTACGTTATCGCCAATATATACTTCCCGGATATCGAGAATGGTCAGGTTGTAATTGCCGGTAAAATTGTCGCCGATAAAAATCTTTTTGCCGTTGTCGCAGTTGAAGGTCTTGCCGATCCAGACTTTCTCGCCGACACTTCCCAACATGGCTTTTAGCTGCGCGCGTTGTGCATCATAATCTGTGTCATCGATTGCGTTGTACTTTTTGCATTGGAGCACGGCGTTTTCCTTTCATGTCTCGACCTCCGGATCATCGTAGCAGTATTCTAGTCCTGCTTCCAGTTTTTCGAGTTCTGTCATTGTTTTTTCCTCCATATATTCTGATTTTTCCCGCTTAACCATCACAGCTTGTGGCGTTCGTGTGATGGCTATTGTGCTTTTTCCCGTCTAGCCATTACAGCTTGCGGCGTTCGTGTGATGGTTATTGTGCTTTTTCGCGTCTAGCCATTACATTTTTTGGCTTTCGTGTGATGGTTGTTGTGCTTTTTTCCGTCTAGCCATCACATATTGCGACTTTCGTGTGATGGCTATTGTGCTTTTTCCCGCTTAGCCATTACATCCTGCAACTTTCGTGTGATGGTTATTGTGCTTTTTCCCGCTTAGCCATCACCGCCTGCGAAATTCCTACCACGCACAATACTTTTGCGGAAGATCTGGCTTCCATCTGTTCTTTTTCCGTTTCCGCTTTTATTGATTTCTTTTCAAAAAGGCGGATCAGCAGATGCCAGAATAGCGTAATTAGCAAAATGCTTATCGGGAAAATAAGGCTTTCTGTCTTGCTTCCCCATCTGTCGGTGTTTCCCTCCAGATCATAATGCATAGGTATGACATCCGGCATAAATTGCAGAACGATACTTGTGACTACAAGTAAAAACAGGCGCTTATAAAAGCGCCTGATAAATATCTCTTTTGCTGACACCGCGGTCTTTTGCCACAAGCTTCATTGCTTCCTTGTGATCGATGCCCTGCTCCTCGTAGTGTGCCATGTGTTCCTGTATGGACAAGCTTTCCCAGCTTGCCTGCTCCTCGCGTTTTAGTTCCTCGCGTGAGCGTCCGCAGATGATCAGGACGTACTCGCCGCGCGGCTCGTTTTCTTCGCAGTACGAGAGCAGCGCTGAAAACGTGGTCTGCATCTTTGTCTCATGTTTTTTCGTAAGTTCCTTGCAGACGGTGAGTTCGCGGTCTCCGAGTGCTTCAAGAAGCTCTGTGACAGTTTTTACCAAATGATGCGGAGCTTCATACAGAATGATCGTGCGGATCTCGTTCTTTAGTTCTTCGAGAACTGCTGCCCGCTCCTTCTTGTCTCTCGGCAAAAAGGCTTCAAATGCAAAGCGCCGCGTCGGTCTGCCCGACATGGTAAGTGCCGTGATGCAGGCTGCCGCGCCCGGAAGTGAAGTGACCGGAACGCCTTCCTCATAGCAGATGCGGACGATATCCTCGCCCGGATCGGAGATGCCCGGTGTGCCTGCGTCCGTAATAAGGGCGATGTTCTGCCCCTCCTTCAGCTTGGCAACCAGTTGATATGCCTTGTCGATCTTGTTGAACTCGTGGTAGCTGGTCATCGGAGTCTTGATCTCGAAATGATTGAGCAGCTTGATGGAATTTCTGGTGTCCTCCGCTGCGATCAGATCCACTTCCTTTAAGGTGCGCAGCACGCGGAACGTGATGTCCTCCAGATTTCCGATCGGTGTCGCACACAGATATAATGTTCCTGACATATCTTCCTCCTGACTCATACTGCATTTAAAATTAGCGATATGTACTAATACCCATAAATATCATATATCTCGTCCGTGTACACGCCCGGCTCCTTGTATACAATCAGCGGTTTTTCCACGGTAAGGCGGGATCTGCCGCCACGCAGTCCCTCTATGAGTACCATGTTTGGCTCCTTATCGACAAAGGGATACACCAGCTTCATGCGCTTTGGCTCGATGTGGTACTCGATCATCTTCGAGAAAATCTCCGCGAGCCGGAACGGGCGGTGAACCATGTAAAAGCGTCCCTGCGGCTTCAGCAGGCGGGCGCTCTCCCGCAAAATATCATCCAGATCGCAGAGGATCTCATGGCGGGCGATCGCTTTTGCGTCCTCCGGGTTGGAGATGCCGTGCTGTCCGATCATGTACGGCGGGTTGGTCGTCACAACCTCAAAGGAAGAGGCACCAAATATACTTGATGCCTCCTTGATGTCGCCTGTTACAATATTGATCCGTTCGGTAAGCCCGTTGAGCTTCACGCTGCGCTTTGCCATATCGGCGCTTTCCGGCTGGATCTCAAGCCCGGTGAAATGCTCTCCTTTTGTCTTTGCTTCAAGGAGGATTGGGATGATACCGGTTCCCGTTCCAAGATCAAGTACATGCTCCCCCGGCTTAACATTGGCAAATCCGGAGAGGAGTACCGCATCCATTCCGAAGCAGAAACGCCCCGGATCCTGAATGATCCGATAGTGATTTCTCTGCAGATCGTCTACCCGCTCATGCGGGAGCACAAGTGCATCCTGTTCCATCCAAATTCTCCTGTCTTACTGGTTCTCGCCTGCGCCGCCATTATTGCCGCGCTCGTTGCGGTTGTAGTTGCCTCTGCGCTCGCCACGGTTGTTATCCGCGCCATTGTTACCGCGCTCTGCACCATTATTGCCACGCTCCCCGCGCTCGCCGCGGTTGTTATTGCGGTTTCTGCGGTTGCGCTGCGGGCGCGGCTCTCTCTGTTCCTTCTGCTCCGGCTCGTCGAGGATGTCTTCCTCTTTATCCTCCTCAAGTCCTTCAAGCTCTTTCATCTCTTCTTTGGTCAGCTTGTAGTCCTTGCGTCTGCGCGGTTTGAAGCGGAGGTCATCCACCTTGTATTCCTTAAGTTCCTTCTCGTCCCCGTTGTCAACGACAACCTTTACCAGCTGGCGCAGCACATTTACTCCGGTGACTTCGCCCTTCGTTCCGTCGTTTGCAGTAACGTAATCACCGATGGATGGCAGTCGGCTGTTTAAGTACTCGTAAGTCTCCTGCTCATTCTTTAAGCAGCACATCAGCCGTCCGCACACTCCGGAAATCTTCATCGGGTTCAGGGAAAGATTCTGCTCCTTTGCCATCTTGATGGATACCGGGACAAAATCGGACAGATACGTTGCACAGCACAACGGCCGTCCACAGATTCCAACGCCGCCCATCAGCTTTGTCTCATCACGCACTCCGATCTGACGCAGTTCAATACGTGTGCGGAACACTGCTGCAAGGTCTTTTACCAGATCACGGAAATCAACTCTTCCGTCCGCGGTAAAATAGAACAGCAGTTTATTGTTATCAAAGGTATACTCCGCTCCCACCAGCTTCATCTGCAGATCATGCTTAAGGATCTTCTCCTTGCAGATCGCAAATGCTTCCTTTTCGCGTTCACGGTTCTTCTCATACACGCGCTCGTCATCATCGGTCGCGATACGGATAACCGGCTTAAGTGGCTGGATTACCTTGTCATCCTCCACTTCCTTCGGCGGGATCAATACTGTTCCAAGCTCCACACCTCTTGCAGTCTCAACGATTACGTGCATGCTCATTTCCAGATCCAGGTCTGCCGGATCAAAATAGTAAATCTTGCCGGCCTGTCGGAAACGTACTCCTACTACTTTTATCATGTTATTAATTCTCCTTAATTGTCAGTAACAGCAATTCGATAACGAGGTCAAAGTTGACGTTTGCCTGTATGCGCACCTTCGCTTTTTCAAGCGCTTCAAGGATTGCCTCAATCCCCTGATAGGATCTTCGTGCTGCCTGTCTTTTTATGTCATAGACCTCATCCTTGAAAATGAGGCCGTTTACATCGCCTGTCGCCTTAAAGTATAACACATCCCGGAACCAGACCGTCATCAGATCAAAGTAATCCTCGATCTGGAGTTTGAAGTCACTGATCTGCTTGACCGCGGAGCCCATCTCGTAAAAATCGATATCCGAAAGGCGCTTCATCAGCTGCACAACCGCTGCCTTTAGTTCGTTAAAGTCATCGGACGATACGAGCTGGATTGCTTTTCCGACATTGCCCTGCGCAAACGCGGTGCATACATCCGCATAGTAATCCGGAATATGGTAATTCTCCAGCAGAAAACTGCGGATTTCTTCGTCCCGGACCGCCTTGATGTCAAGCGTAATGCAGCGGGAGCGGATCGTCTGCAAAAACTTATCCGCATTGGTGGTCAGCAGCAGGATGATCCCGTATGCCGGCGGTTCCTCGATTGTCTTGAGGAGCGCGTTCTGTGCCTGCGGGTTCATTTTCTCAGCTTCATCTATGATGTATATCTTATATTTGCTGCTGTACGGCTTGATCACAATATCATTATTGAGCTGGTCGCGGATATCATCAACTCCGATGATATTGGGCTTTTCGTGTATAACGTAAATAATGTCCGGCTGGTTACGTCCGATCGCCTGCTTGCAGGAATGGCACTCCATGCAGCCCTCCGGGCCGCCTCTCTCACACTGCAATGCCATCGCAAATGCCTCCGCCAGCATCATCTTTCCGGATTCTTTCGGTCCGTTGATGATATAGGCATGGGACACCTTATCCATCGTGATCGCATTCTGTAAATGCGCAATGATCTGTTCATGACCTACGATTTGTCCAAATCCCGGCATAATATACTCCTTCTATGGCGCAATACTCTAGGTTAAAATATCCAGAAGCAATCCACGGATCTCCCCGATCTTCGCGAGGATCGAGATGTGGTCCTTCTCATCGCTGACAAGCGCCTGTGCCAGTTCATCGAGGTTGCTGTCGATCAGTTTGACGATTCCATATACCCGGTGACGGCCTTTTCTGTCAAGAAAATTCTCACGGGAAAACTTATGGGAACGATATACCACTTCGTTTAAAAAATCCTTGATCAACGCCCGGTAGTGCTTCATATCACGGATATCCATATGCTCGGCTATGCGGTTGCCCTGCAGGGTAATATCCTGCATGAGTGCATCCACCTTTGCCTGCAGCTCTGCGTCTGTGATGGCGCTGGAAAGTGTAAATTTAAACGACCCGTCATCGGCTGCCGGTTTTTGTGTTTCCGTAACCTGATTGACGGCGCCCACATCACCGACTCTGATTGGCATCGGCTTCTACCTCCTGTCTGATGTACGCTTCAACCTTTTCGATCGTCTCAGAAAGATTGGTGTTCTCAAAACGTATGTCAATATGGTCTGCCTGCAATTTGTCCTCAGAGAAATCCGCATCGTCGGCAAGAAACCGTCGGCACATCTCCGCATACTTCGGTGTGTCCTGCGTCCGTTCACGCCCGATTGCCCGGATCAGCCGCTCGCCGTCCTCCACCTCTATATAAATAGGAAGCACCCGCTCCGCTCCAAAATAGTCACGGATTTTTTCGTACATGGCAAGTGTCCCGATCAGCAGATAGCTGTTATCTGCAAGCTGGATCTGTTCGTCATAGACGGTAAAATACTTCCAGATGCCGTATACGGTATTATAAGCGCGAAGCTCGATGATCCTGCCTTCCGCCTCCAGACGGCTGACATCTTCTTCTGTACAGAAAAAGTACTCCCTTCCGTCCTCCTCCCCCTCCCGGATTGGGCGGGTCGTATACGGAATCAGCTTCCTCACGGGTGCCTTTCCACGCGCGAAAAGCTCATTGTAGATGGAGTCCTTTCCGGTCGAACTTTTTCCGATCAGACAAAATATCTTTCCCATAGTTTTTGTTATCCTTTTAGTATAATATAGTCGTGAAAAAATGACAACTTTTACTTCATAATCGCTATCTGCCCATCCGGCAAAAGTCCATGCACGGTAAAACCACTTTCGAGGCACAGGCAGATGTCTTTGACCGCCTTTTCCGTGATCCGCTCTCCCGGTGCGAGAAGTGGGATTCCTGGCGGGTACAAGTAAATATAGTCCGTCACTATGCGCCCTGTGGCATTCTTCAGTTCCACCGTCTCCTGCATTCCATCGAGTGCTTTTGCAATCGTGCAGACCTGCTCCTGCGGGGTATAAAGGTGTGCAAACTGAGAAACATTTTCAGAAGCATAGTCTGCGGTCACGTTGCTCCGGGTGTTTTCGCTGTCTGGACACTTCTGCGAAAGCTGTGCATCAATCTCCAAGAGCGCTGCCGCCAGACGTTCAAAGCCGTCCTCTGTATCCATCAGGCTTGTCATTGCAAGCACATAATTGCCAGCTGCCATCTCCATCTGAAGTCCATAATCCTGCAATAGCATATCATACAGCACTTTTCCGGTAAATCCAGCATTCCCGGTATAGATCAGTAGTTTCGAGGCATCGAAATCAAATGCCTGCTCTTTGGAAAAACCCTCTCTTCCAATCAATTTGAGCCGCTGCAACACCGTCATGCGGGTGCTGAATCGGTTCAGCCGCTCCCGGAAGCTGCACAGCTTTTGCGCACCTGACTCCCGCATATAACGGATGCACCGCTCCATCCCTGCCATCAGGATATAGGATGGCGAACTCGTCTCGTATATATCAAGAAATTGCGCTACCCGCCCTTCGGGCACACGGTCGCTGCACACATGCAAAAGTGCCGTCTGCGTGTAGGAAGGCAGCGTCTTATGCAGGCTCTGCACCACAAGATCCGCTCCACAATGAACGGCACTGTCCGGAAATGCAGCTGCATCTTCTGCCAGTCCGAAGTGGGCGCCATGCGCCTCGTCGACGATAAGTGGGATCCCGTGTGCATGTACAAGCTCTGCAATCTGTGTAATGTCGGACACAACTCCCTCGTAGGTCGGGGATGTGAGCAGCACCGCATCCACATCCGGATGCTGTTCAAGCTCTTTTTTGATCTGCTCCGGCGCGATCGCGCAGGCAATCCCATACGCGTTGATCTTTGGGTACAGATAATATGCTGTCAGTTCCTGCATATAAATTCCATGGTACACCGCCTTGTGACAGTTGCGTGCTACAAGTATACTGCCTCTTCTGCGGCACGTGGCTCCAATCGCCGCGAGCAGCCCACAGGTACTCCCGTTGACCAGATAATACGCCTGCTTTGAGCCATACAGGTCTGCAGCGCGCTCCTGTGCATCCTTTAGGACTTCCTCGGCATGATGCAGATTATCAAATCCGTCAATCTCTGTAATATCAATTGCATATGGGTCTGCAGCAGCGCGCCATTTGCGCTTATGTCCCGGCATATGGAACGGATAGATATCCGATTTTGCATATTCCTCTAACCTTTGGTCTAACATTTGTCCTCTTTCTATCCTCAAAAGCACTATCCCAAAAAGCGGGACAGCTCCGGCATCCAGTCATCAAAAAATACTTCTTTGCGGCATATCGCGCCCCAGACCGGCCCTGCAAACCGCACGATACGGTCCACCACCTCTCCCCACGGTTCACTTTCCCCGCCGCTTCTGCGCTCATACTGCTCCCAGCGCTTGCGCATATACGCATAGTCCCGGTAACCCGCGAGCTGCTCTATGCGCTTTTCGCGGAACTGTCTCGGCTCTGCAGCTGCTCGTTCCTCCAGCATCTCCATGATGTGCCGTCCGTTGATCGGCTCAGTCTTTAAGATCTGATTGACACGCCCATACGCTCCCATGTCTGGGATCAGTTCCAATAACTTCATTATATTATAGAAATCTTCTGCCAGCCGGTTCTCCGCAGAGTACACATACACCAGAAGCGGCTGCCCGTTCTCAGATGACAGAGGAATCTCCTTCTGTTCCGGGACAATGCCCTTTTTCTGTAATGGAAAAATCCGGACTGCAACCGGTATCCGCATCTCCCGATACACAACCTCAGGTATCCATAGAAATCCCTTGCCTTCTTCGCGGCACGGGGCAGCCAGTTCCATCGGGGCTGTTTCAAACAGTTCCTTCTGCAGTATTGCCGCCAGTTCCCTCGACCATGCCGAACCCGGGATCACTTTGTCCGGCGCAATATACTTTTCGCTCTGCGCATAAAAAAAGTCGAGGGAAATCTCCTTCGGCTTCCGGTAATTCTCCGGCCCGATAACATCAAGATTTTTCATCCACAGAAATTCTCCGAAAGCAGATCTGCATATGCGGCGCAGCATCGTCTCAACCCCATAGCCACGCAGTGCATCGGCATACGATAAGGATTCCCTCGCAGCATATTCCAAAAGGAATGCATCCGGCTCCATCCCCACCTTCATTACAACCACACTCCGATCAGGCTCTGTACCTTCTTGACCACCTTACGCTCGGCGGCATATTCAAGCAGAAGCGAAATGTCTTTATCCTCATCCTTAATATAGGATTGGATTGCTTCTTTAAAAATCGCACGGTCCATTTTGCTCTCATACTTCAGGCAGTCGCAGATCATGCGCTCCTTATCATAGATACCAAAAGAGTTACCATCTATCTCTATTCTGCTTGCACCAAGCTGCAATACTTCCGGCTCCGTGTAACACGGGATCACCTTCGGATATTCCATGCGAAATCGCGATTTGGATGTATTCTTGTCCACCGCCAGTCTCCATCCGTATGGTTTTTCCACAATATACCCATACGCATAGAGTGCGCTCTCCATGCAAAGCAATGCATCCGGAAACAGCTTCGCGATCAGTTCTTCCTCGCTAAAGCGGTCAATTCGATCTGTGTAATAACCGTTCTTGATCCGGATAAGGGTTCCATCCTCGACAAAGTCAAGGATTCTCCGGTAATCGATTCCAAGTGCACTTAAGTCCTCTTTCTTTGCAATTCCGCCCTGCGCATCGATCTTCTCTTTGATTTTTGCGAGAATCCGGTCGGATTCCTTTGTCTGTTTGTAAGTTGACATTTTCCGCTCCAATATAAAATCTGTGGTATTTTATTACATTTTACTCCCAGTCGCCGATTTCGTCAAATATGTTTTTTGTCGTTGCCACCGTGTTTTATTTGTCGTATAATATGCCTAAAGACATAATATATTGTCTAATTTTATTATTCACGACATAAGGAGCCTATTATGGAAAATACATCGTCACGCAAAAACCCTTCCCGGGAATCCTGCGAGAAAGTAATCAAACGAATCCTCATGACGGAGGTTTTAGAGCAGGGAACGAATAAGCACTTCCGCTCCGCCGCGGATTTCATGAAATACTTTGAATCTCTCTACCCTGCATCCGATGCGCTCTCGAAGCAGGTGCAGCGTGCGGTCAAGGCACTTCAGATGCCAAAGGATGAAAACGGTTTTTTCATCGTCAACAAAACAGCAGCCCAGCTTGAACAGGAAAAGCAAATCACTCAGCTTTTTTCTACTGCCCATGTAGCAGTTGACCCGATGGAAGCATACGAGACGGTCTTTCTTTCCGCAGATGCTCCGATGCGCGAGTACCTGGCACATGTGCTTGAGACCTCCGAGACATTCCGGGGAAAGTTTCTGACTATCGTCACTACTTCAAACGGACTCCTTATTTACACGCAAAACAAGAACCAGCTGCTCATATTGCTAAATAGTCTGACAATTCAATAGTCATTTTCTAATGTCCATATACATAAAAATCGACAATCTTCTTCCGTGGAAAATTGTCGATTTCTTTTTATTCCGTCTGTTATTATTGTCTTTTTTGTCGTTTATCGGAACATCCGGTCACGTTTTCTGCGGCTATGTCCCTTGTTTCTCTTGATTCTCCGGAAACGGTTCCTCCGCTCTCTGCGGATCTCCCTGTCATGCTTGCGAACATAATAATCGCGGAAGAATCTGCGTGCAAGCCACACAACGATAGCGAGTGCCACTACTGCCAAAACGCTCAGCACGATGGTCCATGGTTCAATGACTACCACCTCGGCCTGTTCCTCCTCGGACTCCGTGTCCTGCGGTTCCTTCAGATCCGGCTGTGCGACTTTTGCGCCCGTCGCAACAATCTCTACATGCCCGACCGTCCGGCCTGCATAGCTGTATTCGAACTTTGCAAGCTGCTCATTCTCCTGCCCGGTGGAAAGAACCACCTGCGCATCTGCAAAGGAAACTGCCTTCGGCAGAATAATGTATGCATCCGTATCAAGTGTGACAAACGGCTCGTTGGTATTTAAAATACCTACATTCTTGTCCATCGTATCGGCAATGCTTGTCTCATTTTCCGATATATTATATGGCTGGAAGTTATCAAAACAGTAATCCAGAAGCAGCTTCGTGTCGGTAAACTGCCTCGGTGCTTTTACATCCATGACAACGCATGCAAGCGTCATCCCGTCCTTTTCCGCATATGTGACAAGCGTACTGCCCGAAGCGTCCGTGTATCCGGTTTTTCCCCCGGTACAATATGGGTAAATATAGTCGCCAGTCTTATAATAATGAAGCATCTTATGATGGTTCGTCAGCGGTGTCTCATCATTCTTATGCTTGTTCGTGCGCGGGATTGTATAAGTCGATGTTCCCGTCATGATCCGGAAGTTCTCATTCTTGTACGCCTCGCATGCGATCAGCCCCATATCATAGGCGCATGTCCAATGCTCTGTATCCGGCAGTCCATTACAATTGTTGAAGTGCGTATTGACTGCGCCAAGCGCAGCCGCACGCTCATTCATCATATCAATAAAGGTCCGGTAATCTCCGCCGAGCGACTCCCCGACATGCTCCGCAACCGCATATGCACATTCATTCGCCGAAGCAAGCATGACCGCATACAGGCACTGCTCCATGGTCATCTCTTCCCCGACATCGCGGGAAATGTGTGAGGTGTCTCCCTCATTCAGATATACTGCATTCTTCGAAAATGTGACCGTCTCATCAAGACTGCTGTTCTCAAGAGCGAGAAGCGTTGTCATGATCTTAGTGATACTGGCAGGATATTTCTTCTCCTGGCTATTCTTTTCATATAAGATCGTGCCGGTATTTACTTCCATGACCACCGCACTCGCGGACTCGATGGAAGGACCTTCCGGCCAATAATCCTCTGCCTTTACTACCGTTGGCTTAAATGCCGGCAGCACACAGACCGCGCTTATGGCAAACGCCAGCACGCGGGCAATCGTTTTCCTTTTGTTCATAGTATCTCCTGAATGTATACTTGCTTTTGTTCGTTTAACCTCAAGTATAAACTGTGACAATTTATCCCGCAAGGGCTTTCTTCATATTCTACCCAGCTTCCGCCAAAATTAGCAAATTTTTCGTTTGCGCGGATGCAGCCATGGACCGGGGTTGCACGGAGCTTTGCATGATGCCGCGAACCATGTTTACAGAAAATGCCGGGATACGCTTGCGCCGCACTTGTGTTTTCGCTAAAATAGGGTTAAATTGCAGAAATAATAATTTAATCAACAGAAAGGTTAATTACTGATATGAGATTACGAAACATCCCGGGTGCTGACGAAGTTGTAAGCAACAGCCCATATTGTATACAGAATGCAACGGAGTATAAGGGAAAATGGAATGAACTCCTCGGCAATTCCAACCCGATCCACATCGAAGTCGGCATGGGAAAAGGCCGCTTTCTGATGGAGCTCGCCGCACTTCATCCGGACATAAATTATATCGGAATCGAGCGCTACACCAGCGTTCTGCTGCGTGCAGTCCAGAAGATGGAGGAACTTATGCTTCCAAACGTTCATTTTCTCTGTATTGACGCGGCAACACTGCCGGAGATTTTTGGCAAAGGCGAAGTAGCACGCATCTACCTCAACTTCTCCGATCCATGGCCAAAGGATCGTCATGCCAAACGCCGTCTGACATCCTCTGAGTTTCTTGCACGCTACGACAAGTTTCTTGCACCGGACGGGCGGATCGAGTTCAAAACCGACAATCAGGATCTGTTTACCTTCTCACTTGATGAGATCAACGCATCCGAGATATGGCATTTAGACGCCTTTACCCGTGACCTACACCATGATCCGGTCTTAAACGATGGCAATATCATGACCGAATACGAGGAAAAATTCTCAAGCATTGGTAATCCGATCTGTAAGCTCATTGCGTCACGCTAGCTTTCCAGCGCAGCAGATGAATCCGGTCAGGTTATCTGCCCCAGTTACGGCCGGATGATGTACCGATAAAACGCGCAGCTGCACAGAGCCGCACTTTCCATATGATTGTGTGCCACACTCTGTCAGGCTGCCTTTTTGCACATATAATATAAAGCCCAAGACATCCCAGAAAAGCTGCGTGGTATCGCAGCAATCTTCTCAGCTTTTATTTCATAGAAAGTTTGTAGGAAATAAAAAAGGGTCATTTCATAATTGAAATGGCCATTCATTCTCATCCGTATCCTTCTTATTCAATATACCGCTATCCATATTATACCTCTTTGGCTTTTCCGATTTCATGCAAAAAGCTTATCCAGCAGACCTCCGGCATATGACACCAATACAGTTCATCTTCATACCTGTATACAAATGCGATCTGATTCGCTCGATACCTGTTAAATGGCACATTCCGGCTTATCCCCACCGGCTCGAAATGGCACTCCATAAGCATCCGCTCCATACTGCGATAACATGGATCAATAAAAATATTGTCTGTGCTGTGATTCTCCGACGACAGCAACGCGCTGTTGATTTCACAAGTTAATGCCTCCCGAAAGGGCTTCGCGTCTGTGTCTGTCCGATTATCATCTTCCCCCTTTGTTTCGTTATTCGAATAGCCAGAATCTCCCTTGTCCATACATTTCTCCTCCCCAAAAAAAGATAGTAACATGATATACCATCCATATACGAATGTCAACTTTATTAAATTAAGTATTTACATTTAGCTAAAAAATTTTACATTTATGTATAAGAGATGGGGGGAATGCATTGGATGCCTATGCCCACCTTCCATGTTTGCATATACAATAACTATCAGGGATACAAAACAGGGGACGCAGAAATGCTCTGGGAATGGATAGCGTGCATCGAATTTGCTCACTTCAACGGTATTCGATGCTTTTTTTTACGTCATGCATCGAAATCACGTTCTGCAATCTATTTTCGATGCTTTTTTTCTGCATCTATGTATTTTTTTGCATCGGAAGCGTTAAAAATATTCCATCCCGATGCTCCCTCCTCGGAAATTGGCTATTTTTTGCATCGAAAACGTTAAATAAATTTCATCCCGATGCTCGCTCCTCGAAAATGAACTATTTTTCGCATCGAAAACGTTGAATAAACTCCCTTCCGATGCTACGCCTATAAGCTAGATCATAAGGAATATTCTGTTATAGGGCATTTGTCAGTATCGCTGCTGTTTTGTTGTTCATGTTTATGTAATAAAAAAAACCCCCAACGAATCATTTTGTTCGTCAAGGATCTTTTGTCTTTTATTATAAAAATAAGATAATAATGAATGCGCCACCAGGGGATCGAACCCTGCACACCCTGATTAAGAGTCAGGTGCTCTACCAGATGAGCTAGTGGCGCGTATTTTGTTTTCGTTCATTTCCCGAACGCAAGGATTATTATATAGCAGACTTTTCCAAAATGCAACACTTTTTTTCAATTTTTTCAAAAAATTTTTCAAAAGTTCGGAAAGCCGCTAAATATGCGGGTTTAGGATTCCCTTCAATCAGGTTTGCACTTGTTTTTTTGTAGTTTGGGGTACATAATGAACACAGATGCAACAATAAAAAGAAAGCTGAGGACATTACTTATGAAAGTAGAAGAACGTTTACTCAAATATATTTCCTACTGGACAACCTCCGATGAAAATAACACAAACATTCCGACCAGCGATCGCGAATTCACACTCGCGCGTGAGCTTGAGCAGGAACTTGTCTCTCTCGGACTCTCCAAAGTTACGATGACCGACCACTGCTATGTGTACGGACTGCTGCCTGCCACCGCCGGCATGGAGAGCAAAAAGGCTATCGGTTTTATCGCGCACATGGACACTGCCCCGGATTACTCCGGTGAAAACGTCAAGCCGCAGGTCATTCCGGACTACGATGGCAAAGACGTTCTGCTGAAAGGCTCCGGCGCTTATCTTAAAGTGTCCGATTTTTCGACACTTGCCGGCTTGAAAGGACGCACACTGATCACCACCGATGGAACAACGCTGCTCGGAGCGGACGACAAAGCAGGAATCGCAGTCATTCTGACAGCGATCGAGCAGATCATTGCCGAGAACATCCCACACGGGGATATCTGGGTAGGCTTTACGCCGGATGAGGAAGTCGGAATGGGCGCTGACCTCTTCGATCTGGACTACTTCAAAGCAGATTACGCTTACACCATCGACGGCGATTACGAAGGCGAGGTTGCCTACGAGAATTTCAACGCTGCAAGCGCCGTTTTTGAGATTACCGGCGTAAATGTGCATCCGGGCGAGGCAAAGGATATCATGATCAATGCAGCGCTTGTCGCATGTGAGATTGCCTCCATGCTTCCGGATGAGGAAACCCCGGCGCACACCAGTGGGCGCGAGGGCTTCTACCATCTGACCGACATGTCCGGTGATGTTGCCTCTGCAAAGCTGTCCTACATCATCCGCGACCACGACAAGGACATTTTCGAGAGCCGTCTGAACCGTCTCCGCACGATCGAGGTAGAGATCAACCAGAAATACGGTGCAGGAACCGTGTCTCTCGATATCCGTCACTCCTACGAGAATATGTTGAGCGTGATCGAGCAGGTTCCATACGTTGTCGATCTTGCACGCGAAGCAATCTCCGCTTGCGGTCTTGAGCCGATCTCACGCCCTGTCCGCGGTGGCACAGACGGCGCACGCCTGTCCTTTATGGGACTTCCCTGCCCGAACCTCGGCGCAGGCGGCTATGGTTTCCACGGGCCTTATGAACATGTGACAGTCGAAGGCATGGAAACCTCCGTGAAAATCGTCAAAGAGCTCGCGGCACATCCTGCTGAGTGAAGCTATCATAAAAATTTCGGACATAGGAGCAAAACAAGTTTCAGCTTTAGGCAATTTTCCAATCCTAAAACGTAAAACCACCTTTTGACACCAAAATCCTATAAAAGAACCGCTAATCCACAAGACACCTCAATGTCATGCCGGATCAGCGGTTCTTTTATGTTTCACAAACTTACCTAAACTCGACTCTACGCCGTATAATACTGTGCCTTCGCCTGCCACAGCTCATAGTATTTTCCGCCGTGGTCAGCGACCAGCGCTTCATGTGAGCCCTGCTGGATCACCGCGCCCTCGTCAAACACTAAAATTTCATCACAGAACTTGCAGGAGGAAAGACGATGGCTGATATAGATTGCCGTCTTATCTCCGACAATCTCATTGAACTTCTCGTAAATCTCGGCTTCCGCGATCGGATCAAGTGCCGCTGTCGGCTCATCGAGAATGATAAACGGCGCATCCTTGTATAGCGTGCGGGCAATGGCGATCTTCTGCGCCTCACCGCCCGACACGTTGATACCGTCCTTGTTGTAATCCTTATACAGGTAAGTATCGATGCCATCCGGCAGCGAATTTAAGCGGTCGGAAAAACCCGCCTTGTCAAGGCAGTCCAACACACGCGCCCGATCATAGATCTCCCCTGCGGCAACATTCTTTGCAAGCGTCAGCGCAAACAGGGAGAAATCCTGAAATACGACCGAAAAGATCATCATGTATTCCGCATAATTATACTTGCGGATATCGATTCCGTTCAGCAGGATCTCGCCCTCCGTCGGATCATACAGGCGGCAGAGCAGCTTGATAAACGTGGTCTTGCCGCTTCCGTTCATTCCAACGACCGCCATTCGCTTGCCGATCTCGAATTTCATATTAACATGGGAAAGCGCGTAAGTCCTGCTTCCCGGGTACTTGAAAGACACATCCCGGAATTCAACCTCGTATTTGCGGTCGCGGCGCTTTTCCACGGTCAGGCTGCCCTGATACATCTCATTCGGCATATCAAGGAAATCAAATACCTGCTGCAGGAAAACTGCATTGTTGCGGGTATCGCTGACCACAGAAAAAATCGAGGAAATACCGCTTGTGGTCTGCGTGATCGCCGCAATATACTGTGTCACTGCACCGAGTCCGAATGCGCCCGCCCAAGCCTTCAAGCAGACAAATCCATAAACAATTCCGACATAGACAACGGCTACCGCCGCGGATGCAATCGTAAGGAAACCACCCTTTCCTCTTGAATACTTGGCAAATATACCATTTGAGTTGAAAACACCTGTTTTGTCACCGGTAAAGCGCTCACACATTTTCTCCTGGGAATACATACGCATATCTGCCGCCATCTCCGTCTTAAAACCGAGGAAGCCCCAGAAGCTGAAGAGGCGGTTTCCCAGCCGGTGCGCATCTGCGTTTTCTGCCCAATATTTTGCCACCTTGTGATATAATTCCTGCGAAATATATGTGATCAGCAGCATTATAGCGACCATGAGAACCGCAAAGATTGGATTATTCAACACCGTATATGCGCCTGCACTCTCCGGCACACGGGTTGCAAACAGCGATACTGAGAGCACGATGCCTCCCAGGATTGTTCCAATCGCCGAACAAGCCGTATCCATGTTCATTTTTATTCTTGTCAGCCCCCAGCCGGCATTGTTCTGGTTCTGCAGGATCGTGTTTAATGCATCCGAGGTCTCCGTCCGGTCGAGATTCGCGAAATCCATATCGAGCATTTTCCCCGCAAAAATACGTCCTGTCTTGTAATACCAGAATCCTGCCTCATGCGTACTGTACCATTTCTTTAAAAGCGCTGTGATCAGGGAAGCGGCAGCGGCAGCCCCCAATGCGAGGAGCACCAGCAGTTCCAGGCGCTTCGGGTCTTTTGCTCCGGTCAGTTCCGCAATGATCTGTGCGGAAAAATAGATGCCGATGTAAGGCGTAAGTGCGTTCCAGGTCTGATATGCCAGCAAAGACACGACAAATTGTGGAAATGCTTTATACAGCAATTTGATTGCCCGGATCGTGTATGCCAGCGACTGTTTATAGGATGTTTTTTTATTCTTCTCCATCTTCATCCGCTCCTTCCTTATAGTATCTGCTCTGCACCTCGTAGAGCTTTGCGTACTCACCACCGCGCGCAAGCAGCTCCTCATGCGTTCCTTCCTCGATGATGCTTGAATTACCGATCATAATGATCCTGTCGCAAAACCGTGTGGACGCCAGCCGGTGCGAGATATAGACGGAGGATCTTCCACGCGTCATCTCATTGTATTTGGAGTAGATGTCTGCCTCCGCGATCGGGTCAAGCGCTGCGGTCGGCTCATCCAGCATGATGAATGGGGCATCCTTGTAGAGCGCACGTGCCAGCAGCAACCGCTGCGTCTCGCCACCGGAAAGGAGTATCGCGTCATCATACACCTCATGGTTTAGAAAAGTCTCATACTGATCCGGCAGAGACTCTATCTTTTTGCGCAATCCAGCCTTGTCAATACACTCCTTCACCCGTTCCATATCAAGTGAATTGAATGTCTGGGCCACATTTACCGCGATTGATGCAGCCAGCACGGATAAATCCTGAAAAACGGCAGAAAACATCGTATAGTAATCTGCACGGTTATAAACCCGTATATCTGTGCCATCCAGCAGTACGCGCCCCTCTGTCGGATCAAGAAAACCACAGAGCAGCTTGACGAGCGTTGTCTTTCCCGCTCCGTTTAAGCCAACCACCGCCAGCTTTTCACCCGGATGCAGCGTCAGATTGATGTTTGTAAGAGCATCCTTATCCGCACCCGGATAGCGGAACGAGACATTTTCCATACGGATCTCATACATTTTGTCAGGCTCTGCCGCGATATGCCTGCCCTTCCCAAACAAAAAAGGCTCCTCATACTCCAGGTATTCACGGAGCGAAGAAATATCCAGTGATTGGCGATGCAGCTTGTTAAACCCGCCGAGGACGCCGGTCACCCACTGCGCAAAGCCGCCTACCGCACCAAAGAGCAGAAGGAACTCCGCCACGCTCATTCCGTTATACAGCACCAGCTTCAGCAGATATGCATACGCGATCGCGTTCCGTGCAAACGTCAGGACAAGATCCACGATTCCCGCCCAGATGTACACCCCCTCCGCCTTGCGGTGAAATGCCGTATGCGCTTCAAGGGACTTGTCATACAGGCTTTCCAGCCACGGCCGAAGCCCGAAAATGCGGATGTCCTTGGCAGCCTCCACACTACGCGCACGCCCATCCAGATATGATATATGCTGTCCAATCTCCGTCTCCTCGTCCCGGTGCCGGTACTCGTACTCATTCAGGCGGTTTGAGATCAGATAGCTGACTACGGAGGTTATGAGGATCACAACAATAAGTACCGGCTGTGCTGTTGTCATCAGCCCAGCGTAGATGATCAACCCGAGTACATTGGTCAGAATCGTTGTAAGCGTCTCCCAGATTGCCTCCGTTGCACTCACGTTTGAGCTGCAGCTCTCCGATGCCTTTGTCTGCAATTCCTTGAACTTCTCGTTCTCCAGATTCGGATATGAAGTGGTTGCCGCCTTCCGGTTAATCTGTCCGATCAGCGCAAGTCGCTGCGTGATCCGCCCAAATATCAGGTTTCCTTCTATATATTGGCACGCTGATGTCAAAACCATGATCAGTGCCGAGATGAGCAGAATGGTCTTTACCAGCTCCGCCATGGAGGCATGCTGCTCCAAAGCGCCGACAACCGCCGGGGAGGCATAGAGGTTGACCACATTCAGTCCCACCGTGGATGCCACGAATGCAAGCCCCAGAAAAACATTTTTCTTTTCCTTGCACTGCCATGCGGTCTTTATCATAAACCACACATTTTGCGCCATATTGTATTTGGGTTTATTCGCCCTCTTCTTTTCTTTCTCCACAATTATGTCCCATCCTTTCTGAGAATACTCGTAACGGTCCTGTACCCGACCAGCTATGGATACTCTACTATAAAAAAACGCCCCCGAGATATTCCGGGGACGAATTGCTCATTTCGGGGGATGAATTGTTACTGCTTACACCTGCGGAAGCAGGATCTCCGTTGTGAAGGCCCCGTCTTCGCTGTTCCGGCTGATATATCCGTCCAGCCGCTCCACGATCGCGTCAATGCGTACCAGCCCGAAGCCATGTCCCTCGCCCTTCGTACTGCGAAAGACCTTTCCTTCCTTCTTCAGCTTCTTGCCCGCCGTAAAATTCGTAAATGAGATGTAAAGCTGTGTGCCTTTCATATCCATGTACACGCGGATGACGCGCTGCTCTTCCGGGAGTTTTTCGCTCGCCTCAATCGCATTGTCAAACAGGTTGCCGATGATGCAGCACAGATCGATCTCGGAGGATTTGAGCTTGTACGGGATATGTGCGTCTGCTACCACACGGATTCCCTTCGCCTTTGCGAGCGAGATCTTGGAATTGAGGATGGCATCCGCCATCGGATTTCCGGTCTTGATCACGGTATCAACCGTTGTCAGATCTTTATCGAGCAGATCCAGATACCGCCGTATCGCATCCCAGTCCTCCGCCGCTGCATACGCCTTCATCGTCTGGATATGGTTGCGGTAGTCATGCCGCCACCCGCGGATCTGGCGGTACATGTTGTCGACCTCGCGGTAATGCGTCTCGATCAGCTCCTGCTGATACGATGCGATCTGTTTATCGATTCTTTTGGATAACAAGCTCATTCTTCTACCTCATGTTGATAATTGCCCGGTTGACGGCCTCGTAGGCACCCTTCGGGAGCGGTATCGCCTCCCCGCCGCTTAGCCGGATCTCTGTCTTGGTCACGCGTGCAATCTGCGTCAGATTCACGATAGATGACCGTCCCACGCGGAAAAAGCGCTCATCCAGCTCCTTTTCCAGATTTCCCAGAGTCATCTTGACCTTTACATCCTCCGCAGCGTGAATCGTGACGTAGTTGCCCATCACATCCGCGTAACGGATCTGGTAGACCGGGATGCGCACCGTCTCTCCTGCCGTCTCGAAATACAGGCACTTTTCATTTCTGGCAAGTTTTTCTGCTGCGCGCGCAAGCACCTCAGCGAGCTTTTCCTCCTTAACCGGCTTCATCAGATAGTGAAATGCCGCCACCTCATAGCCCTCGGAGATATAATCTGAATATCCCGTGATAAAGACAATCTGTATGGCGTCATTGTCCTTGCGCAGCATCTTTGCCATCGTAACGCCATCCATTTCTCCCATCTCGATATCCAGCAGCAGGATATCGTAATCCTGCTCGGCCGCATAGTGGAACAAAAAACTCTCCGCAGATTCAAATACTGCAACCTGCACGGAATGTCCTGCGTTTTTTGCCCATTTTTCGACAAGCGCTTCTATATATTGCCTGTCAGCTTTATCATCATCACAGATTGCGATTTTGTAGTTCATGCTCCCAAGATTTCCCCTTTTCTATAAAAAATAGGAGACGCATCTCTACGCCTCCTAATTTTTGCAGTTTCATGTTGGTTGTCAACCGCATATACCCTATAGGCATATATATTGGATTTTTGTCAATGAAATTCTTACCATTTCCGGTTATTTGTGATCCTTCATTACTTCGGTAAGCGCGCTGTATGCCAGCTTACAGTACAACGCCTTTTTCTGGGAATCTTCATCCAAAGACTTCTTCAGCTTGATCTCCGCACGCATAAAATATTCGATTGCCTGCTCTACATCTGTGCTCTGGCTGGTGACTCCGTTTAAACATACAAGCGTCTGCGTATCTGTCTGCAGCACAGACATCTTTGACTCCATATCAACGTCCGGAAGATTGTCCTTCGCAAACGAACTCTGCAACTGATTGATCAGTGCTTCGCGATCCATATTATATTTCCTCCTGATCTTGGAATTCTCCGACTTCTTCTATTATTATGAGCTCATGGATGAAAAGAGCGCGGCAATCTCATCCGGGCTTAACTGCCGGTTCGGGTCGGACAGATCAACATCCGGTGTCTTTGGTGGCTCTGCCACCGGGGCCGGTTCTTCTGCCGCTGGTTCCGGTGTGCTGTTCGTAACATCATCCGTCATAGATGCAAACAGTGCCGCAATTTCATCCGGGCTCAACTGTTTATTCGGGTCGGACAGG
>JALEKN010000010.1 GCA_022769125.1 Agathobacter sp. | reverse complement strand
TCGTGATAGTAAACGGAACGAAAAAGCCTTGGAGAAATGAGGAAGGCTTTGTGATCATGGGAATGAAGTATTTTCTGCTAAATGCGGATAGTTTGGAGTTTTAGAAATACTGCTGGGATATCGCCAATGGAAAGTAATTATAGATAAATTAGCAAATTTCAGTTTATAGAATTTGGCAAAGTGGCAAATTGAAATTGAAGAAGCTCTTTAGTGCAAGGGATACTTCTTGCCCGAAGGGCGAGAAGATGGAATAGCGCGGAAAGTAATGGTTAAGCGGGAAAAAGCGCAATAGCCATCACAAGAGAGCCGCAAGCTGTAATGGCTAGACACGAAAGAGCGCAATAGCCATCACAAGAAAGCCGCAAGCTGTGATGGCTAGAAGCGAAAAAGTGTAATAACCATCACATGAATGCCGCAGGATGTGATGGCTAAGCGAGAAAATACACAATAGCCATCACACGAACGCCACAAGCTGTGATGGTTAAGCGGGAAAAATCGGCATTTATTTGGTTTGTATCAAAATTTTATTGGAGGTTTGTGGAATAATATGGGAATTTTGAATTATTAATGTGCCTAATACAAACACATTTTATTATGGAAAGGAAATGGTATATGGATATCGTTATTTCAGAATATATAGAATACAATCATAATGAGATTATTAATTTATATGAAAGTGTAGGATGGGTAAACTATGTTGAACATCCAGAAAGATTAAGAGAGGGCTACAAGAATTCTCTATGTGTACTTGCTGCATATAAGGACACGGAACTTGCTGGCATTCTTCGCACAGTTGGAGATAACGCAACAATTCTTTTCATACAAGATATTATCGTTTTGCCTAAGTATCAAAGGATGGGAATAGGCACAAAACTTATTAAGTCGGCTATGGAGAAATACAAGGATGTTTATCAAATAGAATTACTAACAGATGATACGGAAAAGACAATTTCATTTTATAAGTCTGTTGGATTGACGCCAACAAATGAGATTGGTGCATTATCATTTATTAGAATGTAGCTGATAAATTTGAGTTTAGCAAGGAGCAATACAGATGTCGAGAACGGAAGAAGTTGAACTTACCAATATGTGCATGATTTGTGATGGAAAGGGGAATGTACTTGTCCAGAACAAGAAAAACCATCCCACATGGCATGGATGGAACTTCCCCGGTGGTCACGTTGAAAAAGGGGAATATGTTACACCATCCGTTATTCGCGAGATGGGAGAAGAAACAGGATTGACCATAGAAAACCCGAAATTATGCGGGATTAAAGAATTTCATAAAACGGAGGATGGGAAGCGGTATATTGTTTTCCTGTATGTGGCAAACAGGTTTTCGGGCAAGCTGAAATCATCCGTTGAAGGCGATGTGTTCTGGTATCCGCTTTCCGAACTGCAACAATCGAAGGAACTTATCGATGGCTTTGAAGAAATGCTGCCGGTTTTTACCTCGGATGGAATCAGTGAAGTATTCTATACGCAGGATGGAGATACAGTATTCTGCTAAGCTTATCACCGCTATACCCCCTCGCCCGCCGGCAGCGGGGCAAGGCGCACCATTTGATCGCCATTATACCCCACGCCCGCCGGAGCCGGGGCAAAACGCACCAGTTTATCGCCGCTATACCCCCTCACCCACCGGCACCGGGGCACAGCGCATCAATTCCCTGCCGCTATGCCCCGCACTACGTATCACGACTCACCGCTTATGCTATAATAGCTCGGAAAATACTTCTGCAACAGATCAAACGGCGCAGGTCCCATGCGCAGGATCGCTTCATGGAATTTTACCGCCGAAAAATTGTCGCCGTACTTGCGCTCCATCTCAGCGCGAAGCTCCTCAAATTTCAAATAACCCACATAATATTTCAAATAATTGCCCGGATCGGACAGGATAAGCTCCGCAATGCGGTCGATGGTGCCGGAATCCGTGATGCCATAGTCCGCCCAGAACTCCCGCAGCTCCTCCTTACCCCAGCCATAATAGTGCAGGCCGAGATCCGAGGTCGCATACAGGCTTAAAGTCGCCGACTGGTTGCATGAAAGCAAAGTCGCAAGCTCCTCCGGCAGCCCGGCGTAATGGTAGGACCGCATTTCCACATAAGTCGCCCAGCCCTCTACATAGCCCGGATAATCCAAAAGCGCGTGCACCGGATTCTGTCCGTACTGATAGGACATCACGGTCTGGTACAGATGCCCCGGAAATCCTTCGTGGGCGAGCGTGGTAAAAAACGAGAGATCTGTGCTCGTTTTGGAGCGGTTGACGTAGATCCGGTTGGTGGAACAATCATCGATCGGAGCAGTTATGTAAAACGCAGGCGCAAGCGAATCCTCTAGGGCCTCCTCCACATAGCTGACGCTGTACGAAGCATCGGAAAGCGCTGGAAAGTCACTGCACATCGCATCGGAAAGCGCGTCAAGCATTTCAGTTTCATTTGCAAAATTCCATGTGACATCGTATGAGCCATCCGCGTACTCCGGATGTTTTGCAATAATATCGGCGCATACGGCAAGATCCGCATCCCGCGCGGCAGAAATCTTGTCAAAAAGTTCATCCATCGTCTCGCTTGTGCCGGTATCGGAATGAACGAGCAGCTCATAGTAATCTTTTCCCTTTTCATAATTAAACAGTCCACCGTCATTTCTGCCGCTGCCCAGCAAGGCGCTCATGCGATAAACAACAGACTCGTAAGCCGGGCATACATGATTCCAAAACACCTCCCGGTTCTTTTCTATATAAGAAAGCTGCTCAGTCTCCGACAGACCCTCCACCGATCGGATCCTGTTTTCGAAGGAGGTGAGCAGCAGATTCGTGTTGCGGTCGGAAAGAAACTGCTCGCACGCGGTAAGCACCTGCGCGCACTGCGAATCGTTCATGAAATAGCCGGCAACTGCCTTTTCCGCCTCGAAATCGAGAAGCTGCGAAAAATACACATCAATCTGGCCAAGCAGTGCAAGGTAATCCTCCACATCGGAAGCGGAGTAGAAGGTGTATTCCGCCAAAAGAACCGGGAGCTGCGACTGGATGCCGTTGTTCGGCTTAAAAGGCTCCTGAAAAAGCTCATAATCGGAAAGCGCGATTTCCGAATCTAGGGAATCCATGAGCAGGTCATAGAGGAATTGCTCGGACTTGGAAAGCTTGTGATAAGAAAACGCCTTCAGGCTTTTCCGGGTATTTTTCAGTTCCTGCAGGCTGTGCTCCCTCCCCTTGGCGGAAACGTCCCCGAACGAGACATCATACGAAGAAATGCCGTAGCTCTTGGGATTGGTGACAGTATAGTGCATGGAAAGCGTGCTTTTCGTGATTTCCTGTTGGAAAAATCCCTGCAAAAAAGCCGTGTATTTCAGGTGGGTGCCGGGAGATGCGGACAGCCGCGGAACAAGAAAATAGATCAGACAACCGGCAATAACGGCAACAGCCGCAGCCAGAGAAGGGATCAGGTATCGTTTTTTCATATCGAATCCTTGTAGGAGAACTTGTTACCATAGTATGCGGGCAGGCAAAACAAATATGCAAACAAAACAGACCTGCCACGATCAGGCATACAGAAAAAGCCGCTTCCTGCCATTATGGAAAAAACGAGCTACAGATCATCAGAGACGCATACACAGAATAAATCAGCAACAAATGGAAACCAACCAGCCGTCCGCAGCATATATTAGAAGCGAAAGCATATTTGCAGGAGCAGAATATGAACTATCTTTGGGGAATCATGATGCTGATCGGCGTGGTTTATGGGGCGCTGACCGGGAATCTCGAAGCGGTGACAGAGCAGGCGCTATCCTCCGCAAAAGAGGCGGTAAGCCTATGCATCACGATGGCAGGCGTGATGGCATTCTGGGTTGGAATGATGCAGATCGCGGACTCCGCCGGGATCATCCGGCAGGCGGCGAAGGCGCTTGACCCGGTTATCTCATTTTTATTTCCGGCGCTTTCCAAAAATCATCCGGCACGAAAACCGATCGCTACGAATATGGTAGCGAATGTGCTGGGGCTTGGATGGGCGGCAACCCCGGCGGGACTTGAGGCAATGAAAGCGCTGGATGCGGAGAGATATGAGGAGCCTGACCACATCGCAACCGACACCATGTGCGACTTCCTGATCTTAAATATCTCATCGTTGCAATTGATCCCGGTCAGCATCATTGCCTACCGCAGCCAATACGGGTCGGTAAACCCATCTTACATCGTCGGACCGGCAATCGTCGCGACAATGCTTTCAACGCTCGCAGCAGTCGTATTTATCAAATTGCGGCAGGCAGTCAGGAGGCATGTATGAGTTTTGTGCTGTTTTTGTCGCAGGCGATCGTGCCGATCCTGATCTTTTATATTGTGGCAACGGCGCTTATGCGCAAGAAAAATGTGTATGACGAATTTCTAACCGGTGCAAAAAGCGGCATCCGCACAGTCGTGGAGATCATGCCGACGCTGATCGGACTCATGGTGGCGGTGGGGGTACTCCGCGCATCGGGATTTCTGGAAATGTTTACCGGGATGCTCGGAAAATGCCTGTCCTTTTGCAAGTTTCCGACCGAGCTGCTTCCGCTTTGCATCGTCAAGCTGTTCTCATCCTCCGGTGCGACGGGGCTGCTGCTGGATCTGTACAAGGAATATGGGACGGACTCCTACATAGGGTTTGCGGCATCACTCCTGCTGAGCAGTACGGAGACGATTTTTTACACGATGTCCGTGTATTTTATGTCCGTGCACATCAAAAAAACGCGCTACACTTTGGCGGGCGCGCTGTTTGCAACCTTGGCGGGAATTGCGGCAAGCGTATGGATTGCCACCTTTTTATAGCAAAAATACACAAACCAAATTGAAAAAATCAGAAAAACGGTATATCGTATATGGTGTGCAGAATTGTGGGAGTTGCAGGGCAACGGAGCAATTCGTGTATGATTATCAACAAACAAAATGCGCTGCAACGCAGTGCTGGCAGGCAGCAGCCAACGCCGGCGAAGCAACCGGCAACGCTCGGACGGCACGGAGCGGCGCAAGATGCAGCACCTACAAAGGAGTGATATATATGACGGCAGTAGAGCAATTTTTGCAGATGGTAAAAGAATCAGACAACATCGTGTTTTTCGGCGGAGCCGGAGTATCAACGGAGAGCGGGATACCGGACTTCAGAAGTGTGGACGGACTGTATAATCAGAAGTATGACTACCCGCCGGAGACGATATTAAGCCATACCTTTTACCGGAGAAAGCCGGAGGAATTTTACCGGTTTTACCGGGACAAAATGCTCTGTCTGGATGCGGAGCCGAATATCACGCACAAAAAGCTGGCAGAGCTTGAGCGCGCCGGAAAACTAAAAGCGGTCGTGACGCAGAACATTGACGGACTGCATCAGAAAGCCGGAAGTAAAAATGTACTGGAACTGCATGGCAGCGTCCTGCGCAATTACTGCGAGCGCTGTGGGGCATTTATGAGCGCGGAGGAGATCCTGCATTCGACCGGAGTGCCGCACTGCGCAGCGTGCGGAGGACCGGTCAAGCCGGATGTGGTGCTCTACGAGGAGGGCTTGAACCAGAAAACGCTTGAGGACGCAGTGTACTATATCCGTAACGCCGACGTGCTGATCATCGGTGGCACATCACTTGCGGTATACCCGGCAGCCGGGCTGATCGATTATTACCGGGGACATAAGCTTGTGCTCATCAACAAATCCACCACGCCGATGGACAGCCGCGCCAATCTGCTCATACAGGACGGACTCGGAAACGTCTTTTCGCAGATCGAGGTGTAAACCGTCAGCAAAAAGCGCGCAGCGCGTGAGCGCAAGAGTATCGAGGTTTGCTCGCATCAAAATTGAAAAAGCAGATATATAGAGAATGAGGGAGAAAAATGGACAAGTACGCAGTCGGTGATATTGTAAAAATGAAAAAGCAGCATCCGTGTGGCAGCAGCGAGTGGGAGATCCTGCGGGTGGGCGCGGATTTCCGCCTAAAATGCATGGGATGCGGACATCAGATCATGATCTCGCGCAAGCTCGTCGAGAAAAATGACAGAGGGTTGACAAAGAAGGAAGCGCTTCAATAGAGGCGTTTCTTTTTTTATTACATAAAACACAAAACTTGACTTATGTCAAGAAACAAAATATAATGAGCGCAAGCATGATACTGTAAAAAGGAGGGCGAAGATGGGACAGATAGAAAAGCAGATACAGGACTTAAGATATCTGGAATGGACAAAAACACGCCATTCATCGGGGACGGCAGGTTCTTTCCTAAAAGCGTTTGAGACGCGCGGCGGCAAAAAGCTCTATTACAAGCTGTCCGATTATGACTCCGTGCAAGGAATTGTAGGACATGAGTGCATCAATGAAATCATCGCTGATCGCCTTCTTTCTATTTTAAATATAGAACACTTGTCATATCAGCTGATACACGCGAGAATACAGATTCGCGGAACAGAACATGAGACATATTTGTGCGTATCGGAGGATTTTAAGGAAAAGGGCGGGAGCAAAATTGCGCTGGATGCCTTTTACGATATGGAGGCACAACCGGGAGAAAAGCCACTCGATTTTTGTATGCGGATGGGATGGGCGGATTATATCTGGGATATGCTGACGATCGACCACCTGATACAAAACCGCGACAGGCACGGTGCGAATATGGAAGTATTGCGTAGCAAAAAGGACAAAACAATACGTCTGGCACCCCTGTTTGACCACGGTCTGTCCTTTGTATTTTCCTGCCATGATGATGAGAGTCTTAGCAAACAGCAAGCATTTGAAGAACCACGGATTCAGTGCTTTGTCGGATTAAACTCGGCGCGGGACAATTTAAGCCTGATTCTGGTATCAAAGATGAAGGTACTTCCAATGTTTGACGAGAACATAAAACACCGGCTTTTTGCAGATTTGGACAATATCGTGACCGACCGGTGGATCAACACAGTGTGGGAACAGTTGAAATGGAGGGCGGAGATCTATGAGGATATTCGCAATAATAGATGAGGACGAGGGTAAGGAACTCGCCTACTTTATATATTATGAGAAAATAAACGAGTGCTACATCGAGATCCGCGATGACGTGGACGAATGGGATCTGCCATTTGTGCTGGAGCATTTTGTGAGAAAAGGGCAAAGAACCGTTGATCCCTACCACACATTATTGTGGATCGAGCAGCGGGTGATTCCACCGGATCGGCAGAATATCGGGATGATCTTAAAGGAATGCGGGCTTGAAGAATACGATGAGATCAAGCTGTTTTTGATCGCGGAGGGAAGATGTGCGCAGGATAGCTGCTGCATCAAAAGGATAAAAAACAGCGACCTTCCGCCGGAGATACAAGCGCGGATGCGCCATAAGCTGATATTGGCGATTGCGTATGGGGCAAACGATTACCTATTGACATTTGCGGATGGAACAGCCGCAACGATCGGACTGGATAACTACCGGAAGGACTATGCGTGGATCGACCGGGTGCTAGCGTATGCACATTTATTATCGGAAGCCAAAGTGGAATGCGCGGGAAGCTGCGTAAGCTGGTCGGACAAGTGGAAAATATCGTATGATTATCTATACGCGCACGCAAAGCGGCTGCCCTTTACGGAGGACACATTGCAGAAATTTGCAAGCGGTAACCGCATGACAACACAGGAAGTCATGACCTTACTAAAATGCACACGCCAGAATGTGAATGATCTGGTCAGCCGCGGCAGGCTGATACCGGTGGACAGTTCCGCAAGGAATTATCAGTTTTTGCGGAAGGACGTGGAGGCATTACTATAAGAAACCCACAAAAAATTAAAAAAATGCTTGAAAATCCCCATCATCCATGATAAAATCTAACCTCGTGGTATATTAATTCCTTGCTCGCGTCAGATCGCGGGCCAGAGACCAAAAGGAGGTAAAATCGCATGAATAAGTATGAATTGGCACTCGTTGTTAGTGCAAAGATCGAAGACGATGCGAGAACAGCAACCGTAGAGAAGGCAAAGGAGTACATCACCCGTGCCGGCGGTACTGTTACAGAAGTAGAAGAATGGGGTAAGAAGAAGTTAGCTTACGACATTCAGCATATGTCTGACGCATTCTACTACTTCATCCAGTTCGATGCAGACGCAACTGTTCCAGCAGAAGTTGAGCAGGACGTTCGTATCATGGACAATGTTCTTCGTTTCTTATGCGTAAGAAAAGACGAGGCTTAAGATAAGCCTGAAGGAGATCGTATGAACAAAGTAATACTCATGGGACGTTTAACCAGAGATGCAGAGATTCGTTATTCACAGGGGGATGCTTCAACAGCAGTCGCAAGATTTACATTGGCAGTAGACCGCCGTGTGCGTCGTGATGCGAACAATAACGATTCACAGACCGCTGATTTCATCAGTTGTGTCGCATTTAACAGAACTGCAGAATTTCTGGAGAGATTCGGTCGTAAAGGAACTAAGTTTATATTAGAAGGTCGTATCCAGACCGGCAGCTACACCAACAAGGATGGCCAGAGAGTTTACACAACAGACGTTGTGGCAGAGAACGTTGAGTTCGCTGAGAGCAAAGGCCAGAGCGATGGCGGCAACGGAGGATTTGCTCCGGCAGACAGACCATCACCGAGTGGAGCAGCAGGCGACGGCTTTATGAACATTCCGGACGGAATCGATGAAGAGTTACCATTCAACTAACAGATGCCGCAAGGCAAATATTTAGGAGGTAAAAAACATGGCTTTCAATAAAACGGCTGGCGATGGCGCTTCTATGAAGAGAAGACCAATGCGCAGAAGAAAAAAGGTTTGTGTATTCTGTGGCAAGGACAATGTCATTGATTATAAGGATACCAATAAGTTAAAGAGATACATCTCTGAGAGAGGAAAGATTCTTCCTCGCCGTATCACAGGCAACTGTGCAAAGCATCAGAGAGCTCTTACTGTTGCAATCAAGAGAGCACGTCACGTAGCACTTATGCCATACGTTTGCGAATAAATCCTGAAAGACCAGGGGATCGCGCGTGAGCGTTGTGTGCTGACACAAGACTTTAAGAAATAGACCAATTATCCGAGAGGATAGTTGGTCTTTTTGGATTATATAATTTTTCTATAAGGTTCTAAATACACATTATTAAAAATATACGAAAGTCGACCCCTTGAATTGTAAATAATGTGAATTGTTTACGGATGTCATTAGAAATATAATGAAAGAACAATAGAAAAGGGAGGCCATAATGAAACCTATTTCCAAGAGAGCATTTATCTTCATTTTACTGTTGCTGTTCGGTATCTGTCTTGCAATACCAACTGAAATCTATGCAGCAAAGACTTCCGTGCATAGAAAAGATATGGGGATAAAATTGGATATAACGAAACAGGAAAATAACCTGTTCGCGGCCACCTTTACATGGAATAAGCTTAAAGAATGCCCATACTATGAGCTTTATCGTTGTTATGAAGACGGAAAAGAAGAATTGCTTCTTTCCGTTGACGATGGAGATTATAAGTATGTTGTTTCTAATTTGGAATATGGTAAGAGATACGATTATATTATTTATGCATACAAAGCTGTTGATGGAGAGTTAATAAGAACTTACTATTCTGACTTCTTCTGCAGAATAACGGTATCAAATGTTTTTAGATATATGAAATCAGTAGATCAGATAAATACCTCGAAAAAAGCATTTCTATTGAACTATCATGTACTGATATGATGATACCGCCGGAATATATTGAGATAATACGTGTCAATAAATTAACAAGCGCCGAGAAAAAATTTAAATTAAAATGGGAAGACATCGAAAAGACTCGGGTCAAGAGTTATCCGGAATATAATTTTATCTATACAGATGATACCGTAAAACCGGGACAAGTCTATGAATATACCTTTAAACCATATATTATCTTAAATGAAAAAAAGGTTTATTCCAAGTGGGCGAACACCTACACCTTAGCATCTTATAACCGTATTCCATCCTGCGATGTAAAGGTAACTCATAACAAAAAGGGCAATACGTTTCTTGTCCGGCTTAAGAACAAAAAGGGAGATGCCCCGCTTATGATAAACAGCGATTTTATCACAAAAAAGCAGGCGGTCGCAAATCCTATGAAACTGACAGAGATCAGTTATGATGGAAAGAACTATATTGAGGCAAGGAAGGGATTATATCTTTTCCTCCAGGAGGATGAGACAATCTACATGAAGTTCAAGGGAAATGATATAACGGAAACATCGTTCCAGCTGTTCTTCAAGTACTTTTACAATCGGCGTGATGAAGCTGATGCATGTAATATGACGCTCGAGATAAATAAAAAGTCATATAAAAATGAGAAACTGATTCCTGATGGAGTCACAGAAGTTGCCTGGTAATTACAGTTTACACAGCACCTGGACATTGTAGGGTTCAGGTGCTTTTTAAGTATGGCGGGCAACTTTTTATTTATTTTTGTCCCATTTAATGGTACAATGAGCGCAAGTGAAATGTTAGAGCGCAGATTGTGCCGCAAAAGGCGTAAGTCGGCATAGAGGCAGGCCGTCGGGCCGCAGGTTATGAAAATAAGGGGATTTTACATGAGAGAAAAGAAGGCGTATCAGGTTGTCCTGTTAATAGCATGCAGCATAATTGTGAATGTGGTGGGAAAAAATCTTGCCGTGTATCTTAAGCTGCCAATCTGGCTGGATGCGGTCGGAACCATCTATACAGCGTACCTGCTCGGGCCGGTGTGTGGTGCGGTTGTCGGATTTAGCGGGAATATCGTGTACAGCCTGCTGACCAGCGGCTCTTTTGAGTATTGCCTGGTGAATACGGGAATCGGAATCATTGTCGGTCTGCTCGCCAAGAAGCGCATGTTTGACAATCTGTTCGGGGTGCTGACCTCAAGCGTAATTGTCACGGCATTTTCCGTATTGATGTCTGCACCGCTCAACTTTTGGCTATACAACGGCGCAACCGGTAACATCTGGGGAGATGGCGCGATCGCTTTCCTTGGCGGGCGAAAGGTTCCGTACCTGTTTTGTGCTGTCGCGGGCGAGTTTTACGTGGATTTTCTGGACAAAGTAATCATATTATTTGTGTTATATTGTAACATCAAGATTGTAAGAGCGTTTCGCAGAAGGAAGCCGTCCGGCAGGAAAAAGAGCAAGGGTGTCAGAAGCCTTCTTCTGGCAGCAGTGCTGTTTTTGATCTGTCCGGTTTCGGTTTCTGCGGATACGGCCCTTTCTGTGTATGTGGGGGATCAGGAGGAGCAGCAGGAATCCTACGCCACCTATATCCAGACCGTATATAGCAGCAGTAACGGTTTAAACTGTGGCGAGGCAAACGACATCGTGCAGACGCCGGACGGAATCCTATGGATCGGAACCTACGCCGGATTGTACCGCTATGGCGGAAGTGAATTCCGCTGGATGGACTCTTTAGATTCTGTATACAATGTCAACTGTCTGTATGTAGACGAGGAAGGCCGCCTCTGGATCGGAACGAATGACAACGGCGTTGCCATTATGATCAAGGAGGAGATCGCCAACGTCGTGGACGAGGAACACGGGCTGGCATCCAACTCCGTCAGATGCATCACGGAAAGCTCGAACGGCCTTTACTATATCGGAACCTCAGGAAGCATGATGACCATGACCTTAAATGGCGGACTGAAGATCATCGATGAATTCCCGGAGATCAACTATACAGAGAGCATTTCCGCAGACTTAAACGGCAACGTGGCAGCTGTCACGACAAGCGGCGAGCTGTATCTGCTAAATGAGGACGGGATAACCGATACGATCCGCATGCCAGAGGGGGACGGGCAGTTTACGAGCTGCAGCTTCGATAAAAATGGTTTGTTGTACGTTGGAACCTCCGAGAACGATTATTGGGTTTATGAGATCCGCAACCAGGAACTAGAAGAAAAAGAGACAGTTTCCTGTGGGGATCTGTATGGAATCAACCGGATTTATTTTACGGAAAAAGGCGAGACATTCATTTGTGCGGACAATGGAATTGGCTATTTTGATACGTCCGGAGTACTAACCTTGCTCAACAGCCCGGATTTTGCAAGCTCCATCGACAACATGACGGTCGATTACCAGGAAAATTTCTGGTTTACCTCCTCAAGAAAGGGGCTTTTGCGCCTGTGCTACTCTCCTTTTACCGATATGTATAAGCAATTCGGCATGCAACAGAAGGTTGTAAATACGGTGAATGAGTGGGACGGAAAACTGTATGTCGGAACCGATAACGGCCTTGATGTGATCGACCCGCAGACAGGAAGTGCGGTGGAAAGCGATCTGGTGAATGAGCTGACGGGCGTGCGCATCCGATGTATACGGACCGATTCCAAGGATCATCTGTGGATCTGTACTTACGGCAAGGGGTTGCTGGAAGTGTCACCGGACGGAACAATAGACACCTATAGCAGCAAGGACGGCACCTTTGGTGACCGCGCCCGCGTAATGCTTGAGCATTCGGACGGAACAATCGTGGTTGCAGGAGACACGGGAATCTCTCTTATCCGCGATAAAAAGATCATAAAGACATTCCGCTATGGGGAAGATCTGTCCAACGCCATGATATTAAGCCTGATGGAAGCACCGGACGGAAGCCTGTGGGCGGGAACCGACGGTGACGGGATCGTCATCATACAGGAGGATGCGGTTGTCACACATCTGACCCGGGAGGACGGACTAAGCTCGGGTGTCGTACTGCGGACCATCCGGGACAAGCGCGGCAGCGGCGTGTTTGTTGTAACCAGCAACCGCCTGTGTTATGTGGATGAAAACGGGGCAATCCGCCCATTGGAGAATTTCCCGTATTTTAACAATTACGATATCTGGCAGAATGACAATGACCAGATGTTTATACTTGGAAGTGCCGGAATCTACGTTGTAAACGGGCGGGAGCTTATCGCGGATGAAGAGGATATGGAATACCGCGTCCTCGATGCAAAAAGCGGACTTGGTGCGGCACTCACAGCAAACTCATGGAATTACTGTGATGAAAACGGACAGCTGTATCTATCCTGTGATTCCGGTGTGTTCAGCTTTAATATGTCAAAATACAGCGTGCAGAGCAAGTCATACCGTATGATGGTTTCCACGATAAAACTTGATGAGACAACGGAAGCTGTCGAGCGTGGGGAGACCTTTTTGATTCCAAGCGGCACGAACAAGGTGGAGATTTTCCCGGAGGTTATCAACTATACGACAGATGATCCGTATGTATCCTACTATCTGGAGGGCTTTGACCGGACACAGACGATGATCCCGCAGAGCGAGCTATCAAGTATTGTATACACGAATCTTCCGACCGGAAGCTACGTGTTCCATATGTCGGTCATCGACAGCCGCACCGGCAAGGTATTTGAGGAGAGCAAGTACGAATTTGTTAAAGAGAAGCAGTTCTATGAAAACGACTGGTTTGCCGTGTACATGGTGTTTGTATTCATGCTCGCGATCATCTGGCTGACGTGGTTTATCGCGCGGACACAGATCCAGCGCACCTTAAATTTCCAGAAAAAAGAGCTGGAAATGGCAAAGAACCAGATCAAGGTCACCAACGAGGCGATCATTGCGATCGCGCGAACCGTGGATGCAAAGGACGAAAATACCAGCCAGCACTCCCAGCGTGTATCGGAGTATTCGCTCCTTATCGGCAAACGGCTTGGTTTTTCCGAGGAGGAACAGGAAAACCTCCGAAAAGCGGCACTTCTGCATGATATCGGAAAGATCGGTATCTCAGACAACGTCCTGAATAAGCCGAGCCGGCTGACGGATGAAGAATATGAGATCATGAAATCGCATGTCGTAAAGGGTGCGGAAATTCTGAAGGACTTTACGATGGTCGACCATATCATCGATGGCGCGCTGTACCACCATGAGCGGTATGATGGAACCGGTTATGCCAGCGGCCTAAAGGGCGAGGAGATTCCGCTTTACGGGCGGATCATCGGTGTGGCAGATGCGTTCGATGCGATGACTGCAAACCGTGTGTACCGCAAGAAAATGAATATTACCTATGTGGTGGGAGAGCTGGAAAAAGGCCGCGGAACGCAGTTTGACCCGGCAATCGTGGATATCCTGCTGGATCTGATCCGGGAGGGGAAAATAAATCTCGAATCCCTGTATCCGAAGGAAGATGCCCGGGTGCAGGAGAAGGAGGCCGGCAATGAGTAGAGGAAGACGTTATCTGACAACAATAATCACAGCTCTTTATATGATTGCGCTGGCAGCAGGCATTGGCAGCTGGCTTCGTGCACAGCATTTCATGGACCGGACGGTGACGGTCGGATTTGTATATGTAGGAGATGAAAGTACGCCATACACCGAGAACTTTATCAAGGCAGAAAATGCGTTAAAATCCAAGCTCGGAGACAGTGTGCAGATATATGTAAAGAATAATGTCCCGGAGGGACAGGAGGAAGAGGCTTTTCGGGAACTTGCGGATGCAGATTGTGATATCATTTTTTCCATCAGCTACGGATATCAGGATGTAGCAAAGGAAATTGCTGCACAGTATCCAGATATCGAATTTTGCCAGGCAACGGGAAACAATGCCAACACAGATCCGGTTTATGAGAATTACCACACATTCATGGGTGAAATCTATCAGGGCAGGTACCTGTCCGGCTACGCAGTTGGAATGAAGCTGAAGGAGTGGATCAATGACGGCATCATCCAACCGGAGGAGGCTGTGATCGGATATGTCGCAGCCTATCCATACGCGGAAGTTATCTCCGGCTATACCGCCTTTCTGCTTGGCGTCCGTGAGGTAGTCCCGGAAGCGACCATGCGCGTGCGCTACGCAAATACCTGGAGCTCTTACTATGCAGAGAAAAACGTCGCCAAAGAGCTGATCGACGAGGGCTGTGTTGTCATATCGCAGCATTCCGACACCACCGGCCCGGCGGTTGCCTGTGAAGAAGCCTCCACCTACCGCAGGATCATCCACGCCGGCTACAATCAGAGCATGCTGAGCGTCGCGCCGACGACCTCCCTGATCAGCTGCCGTATCAATTGGGAACCATATGTCGTTTCTGCCACCACCGCGGTCCTAAAAGATAAAGACATCGAGAGCTATGTGCAGGGCAACGTCAACGGCAACGATATCGGCTGCGGCTTTGCGCAGGGCTGGGTGCAGATGCTCGAACTGAACGAACTGCTTGCCGCAGATGGCACGCAGACGCAGCTTGACACCCTAAAGCAGCAGTTTATATCCGGAGACCGCGAGGTATTCAAGGGCAACTACACCGGCATCAACCCCGACGATCCATCCGACACCATTGACCTGAGCACCGGCTACCGGGAGAATGCAGACTCCTCCGCCCCGACCTTCCACTACGTCCTGCAGGACATCATCACCATCGAACAGTAGGGACGTTCTTTTTGACACGCGGAGCGCCCATTGGCACGCGTCGGAAGATAGTGAGTGCATCCATAATAAGAGCAAATCTGCCCGGAAGCAGGCAAGCACAAGCTGCTTTGGATGATCGGCGAGATAGGCGAGGTTATAGACATCATTAAGAAAAACGGCGATACGAAGGCAGTTGAAGATGTTGACCTGCGCAAACACCTGATTGAAGAGATGGCGGATGTCCTGATGTATTACAATGATGTCCTTCTTTGCTATGGGATCAGCGAGGAAGAACTCAAAGAAGCGTATGTGACCAAATTTGAAAAGAATATGAAGCGCTGGTAAGCTCCTCAACTCGGCAAAATAAGAAGATGTGATGGCTATAAGAAAAAATGCGCACCAGCCATCACAGGAAAACCACAAAGTGTGATGGCTGAACGAGAAAATGTACAATAGCCATCACAAGAAAGCCGCAAGGTGTGATGGCTGTAAGGGAAAATGTGCAATAGCCATCACAAGAAAGCCGCAAAGTGTGATGGCTGAACGTGAAAAAGCGCAATAGCCATCACAGGAAAACCGCAAAGTGTGATGGCTATAAGAGAAAATGCGTATTAGCCATCACAAGAGAGCCGCAAGGTGTGATGGCTAAGCGAGAAAATGTACACCAGCCATCACAGGAAAGCCATAAAGCATACTAGAAGATGGTAAATCGGGATTGACCGAGCTGAAAGCGAGGGATGCTTCTTGTCCGTAAGGGCAAGAAGATGGTACATAAAATGAATTTGATAAATTGGAAGTTGTGGAGGAAATTTTTAATGAATATTACAGTTTATCTTGGCGCAAACGAAGGAAATGACCCATGCTTACGAAAAGCAGTTGAGGAATTGGGAACATGGATAGGAAACAGCGGAAATGCGCTAATATATGGTGGCTCCGAATCTGGACTGATGGGTGCAATTGCGGACAGTGTTTTGAACGCTGGAGGTGAAGTAACAGGGGTTGAGCCGAATTTTTTTATTGAAAATGAATATCAGCATGACGGCTTAACCAAGTTAATCGTGACAAAAGATATGACGGAGCGCAAAAATAAAATGATTGAGTTGGGGGAAGCTTTTATTGCCTTCCCTGGTGGTACCGGAACATTGGAGGAAATTGCAGAGGTAATGTCAAAGGTATCTTTAAAACAACTAGATAACCCTTGCATTCTCTATAACCTGAATGGTTACTACGATGATTTGAAATCACTTCTGAATCATATGATTGAAAAAGGGCTGTCATCCAAAGAACGACAGGAAGGAATTTATTTTGTCGAAAATCTCGACGATATAAAACGAATTTTGAAATTAGCATAACTTTGTGTATGCACAGGTAAATGGCGTTGTACTTGTGAAAAATAGAGAGAATGCATCCCGACAACTTCTAGTTTGCCGAAATATCTTTCTAATTGTCAGGCAATTTACTTACACACTTTTTAGACATTCCCTCTTAAAATTTTTTTTGCTTTCCAGCAATCAATGCGAAGTATATAACCAGCAAAACTGTAAATATCCATACTGTTATATCTGGGATTGTATTCTGCAAATATTGTTCTTATCTCTGTCGTGTTCGATCAATCTGCAACTTTAGTAGTCATTTCTTCAAAGCTGCTTTTTCATTAGTATCAATCCACAGAGTGCGGCGATGATATCCGTTACAGCAAAAGAATA
>JALEKN010000060.1 GCA_022769125.1 Agathobacter sp. | reverse complement strand
GGTATTCGCAGATGTGGCAAGTCTTATTTACTGAATAATCTTTTTTACCATTATTTGCTGAATAATGGTGTGAATGCTGATCATATCATCCGTTTTGCCTTTGATTCTGCCGATGATCTTTATCTGATTGGTGAAAGTCTGATTCAGATTGAAAAAGAAAAGCGTGGAATTGACCCTGAAAAGTTCATGGCTTATATCCGCTCCAAAGTTGTTGATGACGGAATGTACTACCTGCTTCTTGATGAGATTCAGATGCTTGATTGCTTTGAAGCGGTTCTGAATGGGTATCTGCGAAAAGATAATATGGATATATTTGTAACAGGAAGCAATGCAAAGCTTCTGTCAAAAGATATTGCTACTGAATTTGCTGGTCGTGGTGATGAGATTCACATGTACCCTTTGAGCTTTGCAGAGTTTATGGACGTTTACAATGGCGACAAATATATGGGGCTTTCAGAGTATATGTTATATGGTGGTATTCCTCTGATTGTCCTTCGCGAAGGCGCGAATGATAAGGCAGTTGCATTGCAGAATTTATTCAATGAAATTTATATTCAGGATATTACCAAGAGAAATCATGTTAAAAATATTGGAGAGTTGGAGGACCTGCTGAATATCATCTCATCTGCGATTGGCTCACTGACCAATCCTGAAAAGCTGAAAAATACCTTTAAGACCGTAAAAAAATCCAGAATTACTTCTGCAACCATAAAAAAATATCTGGATTACTTTGAAGATTCTTTTTTGATTGAATCTGCGCAACGTTATGACATCAAGGGTAAGGCATACATTGAAACTCCAAAGAAATACTATTTCTCTGATCTTGGACTTCGCAATGCAAGAATTAACTTTCGTCAGTTTGAGCAGACTCATTCTATGGAGAATGTAATTTACAATGAGCTGCGTATGAGAGGTTACAGCGTAGATGTAGGTGTTATGCCGATTGCAGAAAAAGACAAGGATGGGAAAGTGACTCGTAAGCAGTTGGAAGTTGATTTTGTTTGTAATATGGGTTCTGCCAGATACTATATCCAGTCGGCATATTCACTGCCAGATGAAGCAAAGCGCATTCAGGAAATCAGACCATTTAGAAAGATCGATGACTCCTTCAAGAAAATCGTTATTACCAAAGATGTCGTTCAACCGTATTACGATGAATATGGAATCCTTACAATCGATATTTACGATTTTCTTCTCAATCCGGATTGCCTCGAAAAATAATGTATTGCAGTAGGAGAAAATTTATCCGCAGACAAGCTTTTAATTGAAAATTTCCGCATAGTATAATGTAGTCGCGGATTCCTCACACATTACAAGGAGGAATTTAATGCAGGAGAAGAAAAACAGAAAGACATTGCAGGAATTGACCTTCAAGGACAATTTCATGTTTGCGGCGGTTATGATGGATGAGGAGAACGCCAAGGGATTTTTGGAGCGGGCGCTTGACATTGTGATCGACCATCTTGTTATTTCATACGAAAAGAGCATCGTCTACAATCCGGAGTATAAAGGCATCCGGCTGGACGTATATCTCAAGGATGATAAGAATACACATTTTGATGTGGAGATGCAGGTCGCAAACCATTCGATTGTAAAGAGGTCAAGGTATTATCATAGTCAGATTGATATGGAACTGTTGGGGGCAGGGATTGACTATGAGAGCTTACCTGAAGCGTATGTCATTTTTATCTGTGATTTTGATCGATCGGATTAAAGAAGTATAAGTACACCATCAAACAGTATATACAGGAGGATCGAGAGTATCCGTATACGGATGGTAGTCACACAGTATTTTTAAGTACGGTTGGAGAGAATGGGGACGAGGTATCAGAAGGCCTCGTAAATTTTCTAAAGTATGCAGGAGCTGGTTTGGAGGAAAGCAGGAAAAGCTATTCCGACGAATTTGTCAGCCGCTTGCAAAAATCTGTTGAGAAGATCAAATTTGATCGGGAATTTGGGAGGCGTTATATGTTAGTTGAAGAATTGATGAAAGAAGAATATAATGCTGGAAAGGCTGAAGGAATAGAAGCTTTAGTTAGTGCTATTGTTGACTTTTTATCTGATCTGGCACCAGTTTCCGATGATCTTGAGAGTAGGATTGCGTCTATCAACGATCTTGAGGTTCTTAAAGATCTTACTAAGAAAGCAGCAAGAGCAACTTCCATCGAGGAGTTTGAACAGTATCTTACTGCGCAAAACTACTAGTCTGTCGTTTCGACAATATTTCACAAATTTATCACACACAAAACAGAGGAATCCGTATTGAATGAAATGTATGCAGATGATCTGACGATCAAGCAGATATGCACTTTGTACGAAAGTATGAAGTGAAAATTGTGGATAACTCCCTTAAAATGTTACATTTTTAACGAAAATGAGAAATTCTATTAACAATTCTCCACTTAAATGCTATAACTAAAGATGGGTTTTTATTTTATGAGGAGGAATTGTATAATGGACACACTAGCATTATTAGCGACAGCCCTGATCTGTCTTCCATTTGTCATGGCTATTTTTCCGGCAGTGATCAAAGTCAGCAAGGTCCGCAGCACGATCGTTTATATCTGTGGAGCGATCGTTGCCGTACTTGCAGTTATCACCGCGGGAATGTGGTTTATGAATGGTGGAACGGCAATCACATTCGACTTGCCATATACGGGAGTATTTGACAAGATCATCTTAATAGGAGACTTTTTGCTGATGTTTTTGATCATCTATCTGTCGATCAGGCACCACAAAGCAATCATAAGTCTTTTATCTATTGTTCAGACGTTTTTGGTAGCGGGAATTGAACTGTTCGGACCGGAAGCGGCTGACACCTTACATATCAGAATCGATTGGCTCACCTTTATCATGATTTTAATAATTGGCGTCATCGGCGTAGCGATCGGCATCTATGCAGTTGGATATATGCATGGTTATCATATCCACCACCACAAGGAGGTACCGGACCACAGAAGCTTTTTCTTCGCCATGATCTTTGTTTTTTACGGAGCAATGTTTGGCCTGGTTCTCTCAATGAGCCTGATCTGGCTTTATTTCTTCTGGGAGATCACAAGCGTATGTTCGTTCCTTCTGATCGGATATACCGGAACACAGGAAGCGATTGACAATTCCTTCAAGGCGTTGTGGATGAATCTGCTCGGCGGACTTGGAATTGCAGTTGCGATCGCTTACGCAATCTGCGTGCAGGGAACCGTGAACTTATATGATGTGATTGATCTGGCAATCCTCGGCGGACAGGGAAGTGCAGCTCTTCTTCCAATCGCCATGCTTGCATTTGCAGCATTGACCAAATCCGCACAGTTCCCGTTTTCCGGATGGCTGCTCGGAGCGATGGTTGCACCGACACCTTCTTCAGCACTTTTGCACAGTGCGACGATGGTGAAAGCGGGCGTTTATTTACTGGTACGTCTCTCACTTGCAATGAATGGCAACTATGTCGGACAGATGGTATATCTGTGCGGCGGCTTTACTTTCTTTGTTGCGTCCTGCCTTGCGATCTCGCAGAGCGATGGAAAAAAGGTGCTTGCATATTCGACGATCTCCAATCTCGGTCTGATCGTTGCCTGTGCCGGAGCCGGATATCAGGAAACCATCTGGGCAGCAGTATTTTTGATCATGTTCCACGCAGTTTCCAAGTCCATGCTGTTCCAGTGTGTCGGCGCGATCGAAAACACGACCGGCAGCCGTGACATTGAGGATATGGAAGGACTTGCCGTGCGTTATCCGAAGCTGGCGTTTATCCTGATGGTCGGCATTGCGGGCATGTTCCTAGCTCCGTTTGGTATGCTTGTTTCCAAGTGGGCGGCACTCAAGGCATTCGTTGACGCGCCAAGTACACTCATGGTTCTCTTTATCGTATTTGGTAGTTCAACCACCATGTTTTATTGGACGAAGTGGTTTGCAAAGATCCTTGGAATCCATGCGAGCAAAGGCCGTGACATCACGAAGCCGAACGAGTACATTTCCATGTACTTCCATGCAGTGCTTCTGATCGCACTCTGCGTAGGCTTCCCGTTTATCTCCAAGTATGTGATCGAGCCTCTGATGAAGGATATGTACGGATTTTCCAACGCGGTTATCTCAGAGGGAAATATAGCGATCATGGTCATCATGATCTGCGCGATCTTTATCGTGCCTTCTATCAACTATCTTCTTACCAAGAACCGCAACGACAAGACGGTCATGGTTTACATGGGTGGCGCGAACACCGGCGATAACAAGAACTTTATCGATGCAGCCGGCGAATCCAAGGAATTGCAGGTATCCAACTGGTATATGACAAACTGGTTCGGGGAGGACAAACTCTTTAAGCCTGCCATTATTGTCGGAGTGCTGATCATTGTGATCTTTATGTGTGTAGTGATTGGAGGTGCCATCTGATGACGGAACAGGGAATACGTTTTATCGCAATGTTGCTCTATATAGTGGGAGCTCCGATTATTGGTGGACTGCTCGATGGTCTTGACCGCAAGATCTCCGCGAGAATGCAGGGAAGAAAAGGACCGAGCATTCTTCAGCCATTTTACGATGTGGCGAAGCTGACACAGAAACAGCTTCTGGCAGTGAATAAGTTCCAGCTTCTGATGGTCATGTCGTATCTGTTTTTTGTAATTTTGTCCGGTGTGCTGTTCTTCGGAGGATTTGACATCCTGATGTGCTTTTTCTCCCTGTCAACAGCGGCTATGTTTTTGATTCTCGCGTCAACCTCCACGCACTCTCCGTTTTCCACGATCGGAACACACCGTGAGATGGCGCAGATGATGTCCTATGAGCCGATGGAGCTTTTGACGGCAGTCGGATTTTACCTTGCAACCGGTACTTTTGCGGTGAGCGACATCGTACAGGCAAAATATCCTGCGATCATGTTTGCACCGGGATTTTTCATCGGATTTATCTTTGTGTTGACAATCAAATTCCGCAAATCGCCGTTTGACCTCAGTACGACGCACCATGCACACCAGGAGGTTGTAAAGGGTGTTACGACGGAGATGGTCGGAATCGAGTACGCGGTAACGACCGTGACCGAATGGTACGAAAATGTATTTTTGCTTGGAGTAGTTGCTCTGTTTTTCATCAACTCCAATCCGATCAGTTACCTTGTGGCAGCAGTCGCAGTCCTTGTGGTATTTTTCATCGAGATCCTCATCGACAACACATCTGCCCGTGTAAAATGGCAGCTGATGCTTAAGATGGCGTGGGGAGTTACCCTTGTGACCGGGGGACTCAACCTGTTCATTCTGGAACTGATCAAGCGTTAATAGGAGGGAAAGACAATGAAAAACATACATAAATCGCCGTGGCTGCTCCACTATGACGGATCAAGCTGCAACGGCTGTGACATTGAAGTATTGGCCTGCGCCACTCCTGTGTATGACGTGGAGCGGTTTGGTGTTGTAAATACCGGTAATCCGATGCATGCGGACATTTTTCTGGTAACGGGCGGAATCAACAGCCAGAACGAGGAGGTTGTGCGCCAGATTTACGAGCAGATGCCGAATCCGAAGGTCGTTGTTGCAGTCGGAACGTGTGCCTGCACCGGAGGAATTTTTAAAGAGTGTTATAACATCAAAGGCGGTGTGGACACGGTGATCCCGGTTGACATCTACGTTCCGGGATGCGCGGCAAGACCGGAATCCATCATCGATGGCGTGGTAAAGGCGGTCGCATTGTTCCAGAAGAAGCATGAACAGAAGCTTCTCGAAGAGAATGGGAAGGAGAGCAAGTAATGGTAGAACTTCAGAAGGATATATACAAAATCGAGCAGGTAGAGCTCTTCCCAATCATCATGGAAAAGAAAAATGATATGTGGAGACTGGTTCAGATCTGCTGTGCGTTTGTGGACGGAAGCTACGAAGTGACCTATTCCTTCGGGCATGATTACGATATTGCAAACTATCGTCTGATCGTGGGAAAAGACGAGCCGGTACCGAGTATTTCCCGTGTATACAAGTCAGCGATCTTCTATGAAAATGAAATGAGAGAATTGTTCGGGCTGAATGTGGAGCACATGAAGGTGGATATGAACAACACCTTATACCGCATTGACGAAGAGACTCCATTCCTGAAAAAGGAGGACAAATAAATGCCGAAGAGAAGTGTTGTTCCATTTGGACCGCAGCATCCGGTACTTCCGGAGCCGATCCATCTTGACCTTGTGCTCGAGGATGAGCATGTTGTGGAGGCGATTCCATCTATCGGGTATGTTCACAGAGGGCTGGAAAGCCTTGTCCAGAAAAAAGATTTTAACGAGATGGTATACGTTACCGAGCGTATCTGCGGCATCTGTTCCTTTATGCATGGCATGGGCTATTGCAACGCCGTAGAGCAGATCATGAATGTCGAGGTGCCGAGAAGAGCCGAATATCTTCGAACCATCTGGGCGGAAATGTCCCGTATCCACAGCCATCTGCTGTGGCTCGGACTGCTTGCCGATGCGTTTGGGTTTGAATCACTGTTCATGCAGTCGTGGAGAATGAGGGAAAAGATCCTCGACATGTTTGAGATTTCCACCGGAGGACGCGTTATCTTTTCTGTCAACAAGATCGGCGGCGTGCTGAAGGATATGCCGAAGGAGATGCTGAACCAGTTCGTTTCCATCTTAGACGGAATGGAAAAGGAGCTGCGCGAGACAACCCAGATCTTTATGGATGATTACACCGTAAAGAGCCGTCTGGTCGGTGTCGGAATCCTCACCGAGGAGGATGCGATACGCCGTGGTGCGGTCGGACCGATGATGCGTGCCAGCGGACTTGCGATCGATATGAGAAAGACCGGATATGCAGCATATGACGACCTTGATTTTGAGATCATTACCAGCAAGGATTGTGACAGCTATGCAAGATGCAAGGTGCGTATTGAGGAGATCTTCCAGTCGATCGCGCTGATCCGTCAGGCTGTGGCAAAGATCCCGGATACCGAGATTGCGGCAGCAGTCAAGGGATTCCCGAATGGGGAAGCATTTGTACGCTTTGAGCAGCCGAGAGGCGAGGCTTACTATTATGTCCGTGCGAACGGAACCAAGTTCTTAGACAGAATGAGAGTCCGTACGCCTACCTTCGCAAATCTTCCGGCGCTGACACAGATCCTGCAGGGCTGCCAGTTTGCGGATGTTCCGCTTCTGATCCTGACCATTGACCCATGTATCAGCTGCACCGAGCGTTAAGGAGGGAGAAAACATGGCACAATTTTTTGGATTTGCAAAAACGGTTATGAAAAATCTTTTCTCCAAACCGGCGACAACCTCCTACCCGGCAGCGCCGAGGGAGTACCCGGAGCGCACGCGCGGACATGTGGAGATCAACATCGACAACTGCATCATGTGCGGTATGTGTATGCGGAGCTGCCCGCCGGGAGCCATCGAGGTAAAGCGTGCGGAGAACACATGGAGCATCAACCGGTTTGACTGCATCCAATGTGGATATTGCGTAGAAAAATGCCCGAAGAAATGTCTTTCCATCGTTCCGGGCTATCAGGAGCCGCAGCCGGAGAAGTCCGTTGACACGGTTGTAAAGCCGGTCGTGGAGGAGGCTCCGAAGCCGGTTGCCCCGGCAGCTACAGAACCGAAGGCACAGGAGCCGGCGGCTGTGGAAGAGGGAAAGTAGAAGGAGAATAGAAAAGATGCATGAATACCATAAAGCAATAGAGTGGTTAGAGAAGGCGAACGCAGAAGCCGCTGCAAAAAACGCTTCCAAGATAACCGCACTTAAGGTTACGATTGGGGAGGCTTCCGACTATTCTCCGGAGGTAATCAAGAACTATTTTGACGAGGCTGCGGCAGGGACAGCCTGTGAGGGCGCACGCTTTGACGTGACAATCACCCGCTGCCTGCTCAAATGCCCGCAGTGCGGCAGACTTTTCGAGAAGAAGCTGCTCCAGTACGAATGTCCGGACTGCGGTGTGGAGGGAAATCCAACCGACTCCGGCAATGAAGTCGAGCTTACCGGGATAGAATTGTAGGGACGTTCCTTTTGGCACGCCCATAGCCCTTTGACACAAGGAGCGCCCATTGGCCTGCATCGGTGCAATTATGCACTGATGCAGGCTATTTTGGCAGATAAGGTGTCACATCATAATTCTTTATAAAATCTATAAATTTGGTCAGCTGGTCTGAAACAAAGATGCCTTTTTTCCATATAATACCGAACTTGCTGGTGATCTCCGGGGTGACGGGAATTTCCACAAAATCCCTTGGATTGGTAGCGATCGATGAATATAGAAAAGCGCCACATTTACCGCCGCGGACAAAGTTTAGGACGGTGACGAGCTGACTGCAATACATGCGGACATTGGGGGTAATTCCCGCGGAACGGAAGCGGGAAATTACTGTCTGTGTCTGGACGGAATCCGTATTAAACAAGATAATAGGCTCATCCTTTAACATTTCCATTGTAATTTCTTTTTCACCGGCATATCGGTGCGTTTTGGAGACACAATAAATATACCTGTCCTCCATCATCACATAACTGTTGTATTTATCCAGATTGTAAAAATCCATATTTGCCATTGCCACATCCAACTGCTCATTGTCCACTAAGGTGCGGGCACGGATGGAACCGTATTCCAGAAGCTGGATCGGGATATTGTACAGACCCTGAAACTGATCCGTAACCCTTGGGAAAAATATGGTACTGATCATAGGGGGAATCCCAATGCGCAGAGGGTGGCGGTTTTCCTCAATATTTGAAAAATCGCTATACAGCTTCTGCGTCTGCTTTAAGATATATTCTGCCTTCTGATAGAAGGCTTCCCCCTCCTGGGTGAGGGAGATCCGGTTTTTCCCGTGATTAAAGAGCTTCAGATGAAATTCGTTCTCCAGATCGCGGATGGAAGTGGAGACTGTTGGCTGTGATACATAGAGCGCCTCTGCAGCTCTTGTAATACTGTGGTAGCGGCATACCATGCAAAAGTATTCCAATTGAGTAAGTGTCATAGGCTAAATACCTCCATTACCTAAAATTTCATCCGGCAATTTCAGTATAGGAAAAACCTATGCTGACGTCAAGTATATGAATTGTACATTATACTGGAAATGGTCTATGATGTAGTTACAAAGAAAACCGACACGGCCATGTCACTTTTACAGAAAAGAAGAGATATAAGGAGGGTTTTTATGAGTCCTGCAGCCATTACATTGATTTTTCTGGCATTTGCCATCGTTATGTTTGTCACGGAAAAGATTCCGCTCGGACTGACATCCATGATTGTCTGTATTGGTCTTGTGATTACCGGTGTGTTGAGCGTAAATGACGCTTTCAGTGGGTTTATCAACAGCAATGTGATCCTGTTTGTGGCGATGTTCATTGTAGGAGGAGCATTGTTCGAGACAGGAATGGCAAATGAGATCGGAAGTCTGGTAACAAAATTTGCCAGAACGGAACGTGGGCTGATCGTAGCGATCATGGTGATCGTGGGAGTTATGAGTGGATTTTTATCCAACACCGGAACAGCAGCAGTCCTGATCCCGGTGGTAATCGGAATCGCAGAAAAATCCGGCTATAAGAGATCAAGACTTTTGATGCCGCTGGTATTTGCGGCAGCAATGGGCGGCAATCTGTCCCTGATCGGTGCTCCGGGCAATATGATCGCACAGTCGGCGCTGGAACCACTGGGATTGAAATTTGGCTTTTTTGAATATGCGATCGTAGGTGTGCCGATCCTGATCGTCGGAATTTTGTTCTACGCCACGATCGGATTTAAGATCCTGCCGCACCACGACACCGTAGATACGGAAGATTCCATTTTTGATGAGTCACAGGATTTTAGCAAGGTTCCGAAGTGGAAAAAAGTATTGTCTTTAGTGATCCTGATCGTCACACTGATCGGCATGATCTTTGAGGAAAAGATCGGCGTAAAGCTTTGCATTACCGGATGTGTTGGTGCAATCCTGCTGATCGTTACCGGAGTTATCTCTGAAAAAGATGCGCTGAAGTCCATCGATCTGAAAACGATCTTTCTGTTCGGAGGTACGCTCTCGCTGGCAAAAGCGCTTGAGGTTACGGGAGCCGGAGAACTGATCGCTGATAAGGTGATCGGAGCTTTGGGAGAAAATCCGTCACCGGTATTATTCACGTTTGTTGTGTTTATCCTGTGCTGCATCATGACGAATTTTATGTCAAATACAGCAACAACAGCGCTGATGGCGCCTATCTGCGTCTCCATCGCACAGGGAATGGGAGCAGATCCGAGAGCAGTCCTGATGGCGTGCGTCATCGGTGGTTCCTGCGCTTATGCAACACCAATCGGTATGCCGGCTAATACAATGGTGGTCGGCGCCGGCAATTACAAGTTTATGGATTATGTAAAGGCGGGAATGCCGCTGATCGTTATAGCAACCGTTGTCAGCATGATCATTTTACCGATTGCTTTTCCGTTCTATCCGTAATGGATATGAATCAATGTCATTCATAATAATAGCTTAATAAGAATTTGGAGGAAAAAATTATGTCAAATGAAGCACAAGTAAAGAAACTGACCGATATCATGGCACAGTTTGTAGGATTTACAGCAAAGAAGCTGCCGGATGATGTCATTGCAAAATTACAGGAATTAAGGGATAAGGAAGATTCCCCGATGACCAAGGTTATCTATGATACGATGTTCCGCAACCAGGAGCTGGCACTGAAGCTGAACCGTCCATCCTGCCAGGATACCGGAGTATTGCAGTTCTGGGTAAAATGTGGTACGAAGTTTCCTCTGATCGATGATCTGGAAGCATTGTTAAAAGAAGCTGTGGTACAGGCGACCTTTGCTACTCCGCTGCGCCACAATTCCGTAGAGACCTTCGACGAGTACAACACCGGCAAGAATGTCGGCAAAGGAACGCCTACGGTATGGTGGGATATCGTTCCAAACTCTGACCAATGCGAGATCTATACTTATATGGCTGGCGGCGGCTGTACACTTCCGGGCAATGCAACCGTTTTGATGCCGGGCGAAGGATATGAGGGAGTGACCAAGTTTGTTCTGGACAGAATGACTACATACGGACTGAATGCCTGCCCTCCCCTGCTGGTAGGTGTCGGTGTCGGCACTTCCGTTGAGACGGCAGCGTTAAATTCCAAGAAAGCGCTGATGAGACCGGTCGGCTCCCACAATGACAATGCAAATGCTGCAAAGATGGAGAAACTGCTGGAAGACGGTATCAATGCGATCGGTCTCGGACCACAGGGAATGGGCGGCAATTATTCCGTTATGGGTGTCAACATTGAGAATACCGCGCGTCATCCGTCTGCGATCGGTGTAGCTGTAAACGTAGGCTGCTGGAGCCACAGAAGGGGACATATCGTATTTGACAAAGACTTGAACTTTACGGTAGATACACATACCGGATTTGAATACAAGGAAGAGAACTAATACGGAAGGGAGAGAATAACAATGGCAGTAGAAATAAAAGATGGTAAGAAGATTCTGATGACACCGGTATCCGCAGAGGATTTAAAGGATATCCATATTGGTGATATTGTATATCTGACCGGAGATATCACGACCTGTCGTGACGTGGCACACCGCCGTGTAGTAGAGGAAGGCAGAGAGATCCCGGTAGATGTAAGGGATGCGGCAATCCTGCATGCAGGTCCGATCATTCGCCCACTCGGAGACGAGAAGTATGAGATGGTTTCCGTCGGTCCGACCACATCTATGAGAATGGAGAAGTTTGAATACGAATTTGTAGAGACCACCGGTGTGCGCGTGATCGTCGGCAAAGGCGGAATGAAAGAGAATACCGAGAGAGCCTGCAAGGATTTCGGTGCCATTCACTGTGTATTCCCTGCCGGAAATGCTGTTGTAGCAGCCGTTGAGGTCGAGGAGATTGTGGAGGCACAGTGGAAGGATCTCGGAATGCCGGAGACCTTATGGCATTGCCATGTAAAAGAATTTGGACCATTGATCGTATCAATCGATTCTTATGGAAAGAACTATTTTGAAGAGAAGAAGGTCGAGTACAATAAGAAAAAAGACGAGCAGGTGGAGATTATCAGCAAGCAGGTAGGATTCATTAAATAAATGACAGAAAAAAGTAAATGTTATGGATTGCAGGTAAGATTGGTCGAACCGCAAAACAGTATTGTGATCTTCAACGGAAATTCTTTTGAACTGAATGATCTGGATGTCCGGATCACGGAAAAGCAGGGATGCCGTTCTTATCATATAAATACGATCGGGCGCTTTTCGGAATGGACGGAGAGCCGATATCCGCAAAACGCAGGGGCGAAGCGGCAGGAGTTTCAATCCTTCGGCTATTATGAGGGGAAGCTTCAAAAGATAGATACAAGCCTTTTCCATGAGGAAACAGGAATTTATGATGGCGATCCGCATGATGCACTGGTATGGCAGGACACCGATCCCGATGAAAAATGGCAAAAGCAGCTTTCTTTTTTACTTAAGGACAATACGGTAGAGGTAACGATCCGTTTTATCGCAAGAGGACCGAAAATGGCATTTTGCGGACACAGCTTCACAGGACTGTGGGACAGCTCCTATTACTATTTCCGGGAACTGGCAAAAATGGGTGGCTGGAACGCCAGACTGGCATACAGCTACTGGGGAGGAACCGGGATCTCGCATTATGCCGGACTGGTGGAAGACTGCGAAGAACGGGCAGCGCAGTGCGAAAAGCTGATAAACGGAAATGAGTATTACGACTTTTTTATCGTGGCAGGAAACAGCGATGAAGCTGTCGAAACCTGTTCCAGCAGGATCGGGGCAACCGATTATAAGCAAAGACCACTCATGCTTGAGGGTGCGAAGCTGCTGCACGGCAAGATAAAGGGAAAAGCCGGGCAAATGCTTCTCTGGGCGCCACATGCTTATCAATACGGATTTTTCCGGAGAATGTGGCCGAAGCCTTGGAGACAGGGAAATGTTGGAGACATTTACCGCAAGGATGTGCAGGAATACACGCTGACTATGACATCAGAGATGATGGCGGAGGCGAATGCAAAGTGGTATCGGCAGATGGCAGATGAGCTTGGGGCAGATACCGATATGCTGCCGGTCTGCCTGGCATACGCAGAGCTTAGAAAGCGATACGGACTTTCGATCAATCCATACATATCGCCGGAGAAAGGCGGGGACTATGGACATCAGAACAATATAGGAAATTATATTGCCGCATGTCTGTTATACGCATACGTCTTTGGCGAAAGCCCGGAAGGATTGGGTATCCCGGTCTCCCATACATCCGGGATGCCCGGCGGCGCAATCACCGACGAGCAGGCACGCGCGATCCAGCAGACCGTGGGGACGTTCCTTTTGACACGCCCATAGCCCTTTGGCACAAGGAGCGCCCATTGGTTTGTGATGAGGAATCACGAATGAATGCAAGGAAAGAGTAGAAAAAAGCAGAAATAAAAGGAAACGCAGGATGAGGGAATGTTTACGTCATCCTGCGTTTTGTAAGTTTACTTGAATATTGCGCGTTCATTGTCGTATAAAACATCGTAGTTCTTTATAGAAAAGCTGGAACAGGTTGACAACATAGTTAGTCTTGGCTAACATAAGGATGCAAGAATCCTATGATGGAAGCTGGGGAGGAAGAACTATGAAGAAACAGTTTTTCGAGACCGAAAAAGACGGTTTTTACGGAACCTACTACGAGAATCCGAAAGGCTCAGACTGCGTTGTCATTGGTTTATTTGGAGATGATCCCAATGATTATATGGCAAAATGCGGCGCAAAGTGGCTGCATAAAAATGGTGTGAATGCCCTTTGCATGTCTCCCGGTAAGAAAAATTACAGTCATGTAAATTATCCGTTGGAACGGATTGAAACAGCGATTAAATGGCTGATGAACAACGGAAACTGCAAGGTCGGAATAATGGGAATGAGTACGGCGGGTATGGATTCGCTTGTTGCAGCATCCCTTTTCCCGGATATTACACTGACGTTCGGACTTACCCCAAGCGATTTTGTATGGCAGGGCTTCGAGCAGGGCGAAAAAGACGGATGCAAAGAATGGCCCGTTCCGGGCACGTCCACCCTTTCCTGGGAAGGAAAGCCGCTCGCGTACATGCCGTTTGTGTATGAGCATCCGGTATATTGGCAGAAGGTCGAGGAGGAGACGAAAGGCTCCGGCGATATCGAGCGCAGCACCTGTTTGTTTATCGATTCCGAGAAGGCAAGAGAGCATACGGAAGAGGAAATGATCAAGGTGGAGAATATAAAGGGAAAGCTGTTTCTGGTGGGAGCCGATGATGATTCCTTCTGGGAAGCGGGAAAGTATATCCGCCGCATGGACAAAAGCCTGAAGGAGCGTCCGCACACCTGCGAGTATGTACCGCTTGTGTATGAACACGGAACTCATTTTGTACTTCCGGAATCCCTGCTTCGCAAGGCATTGCCGGTAGGGCTTAAATTGGTGCTGCGATTTGTATTTAAAGCCACAAAGGACTATCCAAACGAATGCGAGGCAACCAGAAAAGACATTGACAGAAGGCTTTCGGCTGCGCTGAAGGAATGGCGGGAAGCGTAAATTTTATATGATCAGGAAAGACACGGAGCATATACCCTTTTTGGGGATGTTCCGTATTTTACTTTATTCACACGAAAACAGTAAGGTGTGATGGCTGACGTGGAAAAATGTCGCTAGCCATCACACGAAAACAGTAAGATGTGATGGTTGACGTGGAAAAACATCGCTAGCCATCACATGAAAACAGTAAGGTGTGATGGTTGACGTGGAAAAACGTCGCTAGCCATTACACGAAAACGGTAAGATGTGATGGTTGACAGAGAAAAGTACCGTTACCCATCACATGAGGCGGTAAAACCTAATGGAAAAAGAAGAAAGATGGTAGAATAAAAAGGCAGAGCAGGCGCATGTTTCTGTCGGTGGGATTTGAGCAAACTGATAGCGAGTGGTACGAGTATAAATTGTAGGAGGAGTCAGTGTGAAAATATACGAGGCAGAAACGAGAGACGGGCATCTGCTGGCGAGTCTTCTGGAAATTTGGGAGAGCTCCGTCTGGGCTACGCACCTTTTTCTTTCCGATGCGGAAGTAAAAAAGATCAAGGAATATGTTCCGATGGCATTGGAGAACGTAAGCCATCTGATCATCGCAGGAAACGAGAACGGGGAACCAGCCGCTTTTATGGGAATAGAGGAAAACCGGCTGGAAATGTTATTTATCTCGCCGGAGGAACGAGGGCATGGCACCGGCGGGAAGCTGTTACAATACGGCATACAACATTATGGAATCGCAGAAGTTACTGTCAACGAGCAGAACCCGCAGGCGATCGGATTTTATGAGCATCTGGGCTTTGAGACATATAAGCGGACGGATTTTGACGAGGAAGGCAACCCATATCCGCTTTTGTATATGAGATTAAAGTAGTGACGTTTTCAAGGAGGATTTATGATCATCGAGGATAAGAACATAGACGGCGGAAAAGGCTTTGATTGGGGAAAAGTATCATCGGAGTACGCAAAATACCGGGATATATATCCACAAGAATTTTACCAAAGGATTCTCAATCTGGGATTGTGCAGGGATGGATATTGACTATTACGCGGTAGCAACAGAAGAAGTAAATTTTCCGGATCAAACCTTTGATGTTATCACGGCGTGTCAGTGCTTCTGGTATTTTGATCACGAAAACGTTATGCCAAACCTGTATCGGATGCTGAAACCGGGTGGAAAGCTGCTGGTTTTGTATATGGGATGGCTTCCATTCGAGGATAAAATCGCAGGAAAAAGCGAGGAACTTGTTCTGAAATACAGTCCGAAATGGAGTGGAGCCGGCGATTTTATACATCCGATCGAGATACCGGAATGCTATGATTTGAAATTTGAGCTGGTTCGTCATGAGGAGTATCCATTGAATGTGCATTTTTCCAGAGAGACGTGGAATGGACGCATGAAAGCCTGCCGCGGCGTGGGCGCATCACTTTCTGAGGGTGAAATGCAGGCGTGGGAAGCCGAGCACTTAAAAATGCTTTCCGCAATCGCACCGGAGGAGTTTGATATTAAACACTATGCTGCCTATGCCGAGCTGAAAGCCCGCGAATAAGTGTGACGATGAGCCAGCCGGCAAATGAAAAGGCAAGCGTTAGAGGCACAATCGCACATAATCCCTGAAAATAGGTATAATCCGGATGAAGTTCCCGGATGATTACCCTTGCAGGGCTTTGGAAAAGATAGATATATAAGCTGATATGCCCTAAAAATCTGCTGAGCCTATTGTCAAAAAGACCTGATGTGGCAGCCTGCTTACTTGCCGTAACAGATACTGTGAAGAATAGAAAAATTAAAATGATGTATACACTTTGTTTTTCTCCCTCATTCATCAGAAAAAGTATAATAAAATAACCTCCAAATTCTGCAATTGAAAGCAGTAAACGGGAGAATGCGGAAAGCTTTTTCTTTTTTATAGATTTGGAAAAACAGTATACCATACAGCCAAGGCATAATCCAATGATGGCACGCATCACACCATGTGTCATAAAGATCTCATATTCCATAATGCCATTGTAGGATGTGGTGTTTGCAAGATACCCGCAGAAAAAGAATACGAACAGCGGCGCAATCACCATCATAAACATATCCCCAAAACGCCGGAGCATCGGATAGAGGATCAGCATGGCAATCAGCATGGCGGAAATATACCACGTAATGCGGATGACGACCGTTCCGTCATAGCCAGCCATATACACCAAAAGGAGATCGGGAAGCATATCAAGATTTGTCAGCGCAAATCCCTTAAAACCTTCCTCCTTAAGCAGATCTATCCCGGTAAAATTAAACCAATTGATCCATGCAACAAGAAAAGCAAGAAGATAGGGCGGCAGAATGGCTTTTACTTTATGTAAAACAAAGCCAAGTGTCTCCCGACCGAGGCTGATATCCGCCGGCGCAGTCTTTTTGGAGGCCGAAATGCACATCAGATAGCCGGAGATGACAAAGAAAAATTCTACTGCATACATTCCCAGATAGAATGGATAGTCATCCTGGCCAAATGCCTCTCCGACATGGAAGATTAAAATGACCAGGCAGAATATAAATTTCCAGAAATCAATTGCTCCATTGTAGGTGCTGTTTTTCAGTCCGTTTGCTGTTTTCATAGGCGTGCCCTTATAAATAAAATACAATATGGATTATGAACCAAGTATAAGAATGCAGGTCTTGCTATGTGTATCCCAATCGGATAAACATTTATTGCAGTAATATGCAATCTGATAGCCATGCGCCCTTGTTGTCACCGAAAAAAACCCCATCTTTCATTTGAACGGTTCGGCCATCCAGAAATGTGATTTCCGTTCGATTGTAAAAATTCAGGTCGCTTGGATCTGTTGGTACAAGGGGATTATGTTTTCCTGTCTCTGTAAAATCCGCCTGTATCTCACTAAAATAATTTCTGAGGTTCGCCCAATCGGTAGCTACTCTTGACTTGTGCAGATAGGAGGTGAACATCGGAGTAAGCACCCCAACGAGAACCGCCATGATCGCGATTACGATGATAAGCTCCACCAGAGAGAAGCCGCGGTTGTTTGCACGCTTTGTTGTTTCTTTTTTCTTTCTATAATAATGTTCCATTCTTCTTATTACCACCATTTCTCGAAAGTATATCCTTTAAATAAACCCAACGGATTATAAAATACAGAACACCGGATGTCAAATAAAATTTTTATTATCGGAAAATCAAAGGGCGCTGCGTATGCCAAAGGGCGCTGCGTATGCCAAAGGGCGCTGCGTATGTCAAAGGGCGCTGCGCGTGTCAAAAGGAACGTCCCCACTTGAGATATTACACGAAATTCGATAAAATAGAAGAAAGGGGGTATAGAAACTATGAAACTAAACACAAAACAAACCATCAAAATTGGTTTTGCATTCTTGTCGATCTGCGCGTTCTGGCAGATGTACAACAGTGTGATACCGCTGATCCTTACGAACACATTTCACATGAATGAGACGATCTCCGGTGCGATCATGGCGGCGGACAATGTGCTCGCACTGTTCCTGCTGCCGCTGTTTGGAGGGCTGTCCGACAAATGCACCGCCAAAATGGGAAGGCGCAAGCCATTCATCCTGTGCGGAACCGTTGCAGCAGTATTTCTGATGCTGCTGATCCCGTATCTGGATAATATGTTTTTTAAGACGAATTCGAATGTGATCGAGGTGCTGTTTGTCGTGGCGCTCGGCTGCCTGCTGGTAGCGATGGGAACCTATCGCAGCCCTGCGGTTGCCCTGATGCCGGATGTGACACCGAAGCCGCTCCGGAGCAAGGGCAATGCGATCATTAACCTGATGGGGGCATTAGGGGGCATCGCATATCTGGTTATCGCGAGTGTGCTGTATTCATCCAAGAGAACGGCAGGGCTTGAGCATGTAGATTACATGCCGCTGTTTATGATCGTGGCAGGAATCATGATCGTAGCGCTGTGCATCGTAATGTTTGCGGTGGATGAGGCGAAGCTGTCCCTTGAAATGAAGGCTTATGAGGACGCACACCCGGAGGAAAATCTGGCAGAGACAGACAGCGCATCCGGCGAGGAAAAGCTTCCGGAGGACGTAAAACGCAGTCTCGCATTTCTGCTTGGCTCAATCGCACTCTGGTTCATTGCGTACAATGGCGTGGAGACCTGGTTTACAACCTATGCAGCGAAAATGTGGGGCATGAGCCTCGGCGGCGCATCCATGTGTCTTACAGTTGCAACGGGCGGCGCGATCTTATCCTACATACCGGTTGCGCAGCTTGCCAGCAAGATCGGGCGTAGGCGCACGATCCAATGCGGAGTGTTACTGCTTGCGACCTGCTTTATCACCTCGTTCGTGTATACAATGGTCTGTGATACGTTCCATGGCTGGTTAAATATCGTATTTTTCTGCATGGGACTTGCATGGGCAGCGATCAACGTCAACAGCCTGCCGATGGTACTTGAGATGTGCAAGGGCAGCGAGGTGGGAAAATTCACCGGGCTGTATTACACCTTCAGCATGACCGCGCAGATCATCACACCGATTCTGGCCGGATTTCTGTTAAAGCATGTGGGCTATCGCACGCTGTTTCCGTATGCAGCAGTATTCAGTTTTGCTGCATTCTGCACGATGCTCATGGTAAAGCATGGAGACACCAGGATAGAGGCAAAGCGCGGATTGGAAGCGTATGATGTAGAGGACTGATAGCTTGAATTGACGTAACTGCTCAGCATCTGAGCGGCTATGGATCGACACATAAAATGACTTCGCAGGAGGACAATAACATGAGTTTTGAACAGTTTAAGAAAAAAGACGTTCCACTTGTATGGGCGCACAGAGGTGCAAGCGGATATGCACCGGAGAATACGATCGAGGCATTTCGTCTGGCGATTGAGCAGGGGGCGGATGGTATTGAGCTGGATGTCCAGCTTACCAAGGATGATCAGATGGTAATTATCCACGATGAGTGGATTGACCGCACCAGCGATGGAAAGGGCTGGGTGAAAGATTACACACTTGAAGAACTCCGGAAGTTCAACTTCAACAAAACCTGCCCAAAATACGCACACGCAGACATTCCCACCCTGCGCGAGGTGTACGAACTGATAAAACCGACCAATCTTACCATTGATGTCGAACTTAAGACCGGAATCGTATTTTACCCGGAGCTCGAGCGTAAGGTAGTCGAGCTCACAAAGGAAATGGGACTTGAAGACCGCGTGCTGTACTCTTCCTTCAACCATTACACCTGTGTGAAGCTCCATGAATTAAACCCGGATTGCTATGTAGGCTTCCTGTATGCAGACGGGCCGATTGACGTGGCTCCTTACGCAAAGAAGCACGGTGCAAACGCACTTCACCCTGCACTTTACAATCTGCAGTTTCCGAACTTTATGCAGGACGCTGCCGCAAACGGTCTGGATGTAAATGCATGGACAGTCAACGAGAAAGAGCACATGGCGCTCGCCTGCAAATTCGGCGTGAATGCGATCATAACCAACTACCCGGATGTGACAAAACAGGTGATCGCAGAAGTATTCCATAAGTAAAAACAGTCACCTTGTAATTTGGAACGCCTGTGTGGACACGCAAGAGCATCATCAGCTTCACACGGGCCACATTCCTAAACATAATACAAAAGAGGTCAAAGCAAGTGGATAATAACAAAGGAAGGTATACATTTCCGGATGACTCTTTTCTCGGGCAGATGGAGGAAAAAGTTGCGCCTTTTCTGAAGGAAAAGGTGCAGGAGGGAAACTGTACAGGCTGGGATGGCACCGGATTACACTATTATTATGCAAACAGGGAACACGCAAAAGGATCCATGGTAATCTGCCATGGATTCTGTGAATTTTTCGGAAAATACCATGAGCTTGCATACTATTTTTATGAGCAAGGCTACAGTTTTTATTTTTTGGAGCACCGGGGGCACGGCTACAGTGAGCGCCAGGTCAGGGAATGGGATAAAGTCTATGTAAAGGACTACAGCGATTATGTGAAGGATTTAAAATGCTTTCTGGATCAGGTCGTACTGCCTGTGATGGCGGAAAAGGGAGAGGATAAGCAAAATCTGTTTCTCTATGCGCACTCCATGGGTGGAGCGATCGGAACCTTGTTTCTGGAGCAGTATCCGGATTATTTCACATGCGCGGTACTAAGCTCCCCGCTTATGGAATTAAATCTTGGAAAATATCCGAAGATTGTGGTAAATCTGCTGCTTTTACGTGCGAAGCTGCTTCGCAGGGAAACGGATTATGTGCCGGGACAAAAGGGTTTTGACGGAGTGCGGGTTTTTGCCGGTAGCAGTGCCATGTCGAAGCCGCGGTATGAGTACGCCTTCCGGATGAGGGAGCGCGATGTCCACAACCGGACATATGGCGGCTGCTACAGTTGGACGGGAGCTTCTATAAGAGCCACAAAAAAGCTGCAAAAAAATGCAGCAAAAGTTTCGATTCCGGTCCTGCTGTTTCAGGCAGGTCAGGATACGATGGTAAAGAAAAAGGGTCAGGATATTTTCTGCAAGCGGGCAAAAAATGTGCAGTGCGTATATTTTGAAGACGCGAAGCATGAGCTCTTTAATGGGACAGCCAAAATTCGCGATTCCTATTATGAGAAGCTATTTGAATTTTTGGATGCCAACAGAAAAAGATAGATACGAACAAGACAGTAAGAAAGAGAACGGATTATGTCACGGACGATAGAGTACCAGATCAAGGAACCGGCTGCGGGACAGAAAATCAGCGGATTTTTAAAGGGAAAAGGCTATTCTGAGCAAAATCTTGTAAATCTGAAAAAGGATGCAGAGAGTATCCGGATAAATGGCGTTTATGTGCATATGAACCGGCTGCTTGAGACAGGTGATATCCTATGTGTGACGATCCGTGAGCAGGAATGTCCCGGGCAGATCCTCCCGGTAGAACTTCCGGTGTCTGTTGTCTATGAAGATGAGGATCTGATGGTAATCAACAAACCGGCCGGGATGCCGATCCACCCATCCCGCAACAATCACGACAATTCGCTTGGCAACGCGTTGGCATGGCTATATCAAAAACGTGGCGAGCCCTTTGTATTCCGGTGCATAAACCGTTTAGACCGTGATACTTCTGGCCTTACGATCGTAGCAAAGCATATGGTAAGTGCTGCCATTCTGGGGCAGATGGTCCGGAAAAAGGCAGAAGAAAGTGGCATTCACAGAGAGTATCTGGCAATTGTGGATGGAATATTGGAAGAAAAGGATGGGACGGTTTCGGCTCCGATCGCGCGCAAAGAGAGCCGTAATCTGGAGCGGGTCGTAGATTTTGCCTGCGGAGAGCGCGCTGTCACACACTATCATGTCGTGGAAGAATATCAAAGTGCAAGTCTTGTCTCACTTGTGCTGGAGACAGGGAGAACACATCAGATCCGCGTACATATGAAGTATCTGGGGCACCCGCTTCTGGGCGACTTTTTGTATCATCCGGCGTATGCGGCAAACCAGATTGACCGGGTGGAGGGGGAGGCTGGAGGCTGTATGCAAATGAAACCGGAACATAGCATCAAGCGTCAGGCGCTTCATGCCTGCCGCCTGATGTTTACGCATCCAATGACGGGAGAGGCACTCTCCTTTACTGCACCACTCCCGGATGATATGCAGGAACTTAGACGGAATCTGTATAACGAAGCAGAAGCGGAATTATAACAGATCCCTATCGATAATCTGGAAATTTGCTCTGTGAATATAAAGCGCTTTTCCATCAATCATAAGTTTGGTAGTTTTTGGCAGATCTTCACACACTTCCCAATAGACATCATTGCCGGAATATGCGCAGATCGGAACGCCGAGCTGTGACTGGATTACCACGACGGTCGGTTTGCCGAAATAGTTTTTGTATGAATTGACAATTCCGGCGATCATCGTCCAGTCTTTGATCCCGTCAGATTCAGATTCGATATTGTCAATGCCCTCGAAATCGGCATCCGGCTGCAGGTCATCCTGTGCAAAGATTACGGTAGATCCGCAATTTTCAATCTGACTGCCATCAATGGTGATGGTTACGACGGAGGACAGCGTGTCCACATAGCCCCAGCCTCCGTCTTCGCTATAGGAACGCTCTTTTACCACATTTGAAGATAAACTGATATTCTCTCCCTGAACCGTCATAAAACGTTCCCCTGTATTGGAATAGAACATACAGTCATAGGTACAACCCTTGATAGAGCCCTTGATCTCCTGAACACCGCTGTTAAAGCCGGCCCAGCTGCATCCGGTAAGGCTAAGAAGCATCATCATGCCAAGTAACAGGCAGCTGACATTTCGAAATCTCTTTTTCATTTGTTTTCCCTCCTGATATTGTAATTGTTACAATTAATAAGATATGATATTTTTAAAATAAAATCAATTCATGGAAGATAGAAAAGGAAGGGGACATGGCACCTATGATAACACTGCGGAAATTCAATGCATCAGATGAAGAGACAATATGTTCAAAGATGAACGTATCCGGTGATGCGGCAAAAACACTCATTTCGGAGTGGAGCACTACCCAGTATCAGGGGCGCTATTTTGAAATGTTTGCGATAGCGGAGGGCGATACCGTAGTGGGAACAATCTCATTGTACGAGCTTTCACATTCAATAATTTCAATCGGGATTGAGGTATTTGAAGAATACCGGCAACATGGCTACGCAAAGGCGGCGATGCAGCAGGCAATACAGCTCGCGCAAGCAAAAAAGTACCCGGTTGCGTTCCAGCAGGTCAGGATCGATAACAAGGCGAGTATAAGGCTTCATGAATCGTTGGGTTTTGAAAAGGAAGATTCGGTTTATACGAACAAAAAGGGAAGAGATGTATATCTCTTTGTAAAGGCTTTATAGCAGGGAGACAGAATGATAAAAAGATTAGACAGCGTAAGCGGATACACCGATTTTATCAACGAGATCAACAGCGATCCGGATTTTGGCGATCCGATGCTCCGTACGCAGGAGCAGATGAAAACAAATCTGTACGACGCGGTAAAACGAAAAGAGACGAACTACGCATTTGGTATTTTTGACGGTCAGGAAATGACAGGGCTGTTTATGTTTTTGATCTCAGAGGATGAGTCCTACATCGAAATGCTGGTCGGTTTATCCAAAAATCCGCAGGCGTATGAGGAGATCATTGCATTTTTGAAAAATGCATACAAAGACTACGAGGCTGACTTCGTATATAATCCCAACAACTATATGCTGCATGCGGCGCTGCAAAAAGAAGATGCAGAGTTTGAGCCGGAACAGCAGAAAATGGTCTTAAAAAATGAGATCACTTACCCAACTGATGGAAAAGTGCAGCTATATAGCCCAAAATACCGAGAAGAATATGTGGCGATGCATACAACGGATGTCTACTGGACAGCGGATAAAGTAATCGGAGCGCAGGATATTTTCCGGATCATCCTTGCGGTGGACTGTGGTGAGGCTGTGGGCTACGTTGATATTACCTACAATGCTGAGGAAAATGAGCCGTATGACATATTTGTAAAACCGCAATACCGCAGAAAAGGCTATGCAAGGGCAATGCTGGCAAAAGCGATCGAGTTTAATAAGCCGCACGAAATGACGTTGTTGGTGGATGTGGACAATGAGGGCGCGATTGCGCTGTATACATCAGCAGGTTTTGAAAAAGTTGCTGGCGAGAATAATATAACCGCTCATCTTCGGCTTTAGGGATTACACATGATGCCGGTTGTGCTATACTATTTTGAGAGAGGGCAGCAACATTTTTGCGAGCCAAAGGGCGCTCCGCGTGCCAAAAGGAACGTCCCCAAAGGAGGTAGAATTTAATGTGTGTAGCAATTCCAGGTAAGGTGCTGTCGATCGAGGATGGCAAAGCAGTAGTAGATTTTTCGGGAAATCAGGTAACTGCGTATATCGGGCTGGTTAAGGCGGAAGTCGGGGATTATGTGCTCGTCCATGCCGGCTGTGTAATTCAGACGATGAAGCAGAGGGAGGCAGAGGAGATCATCGATCTGATGAGTGGGTTAGAGTCATGACAATCGAAGAAATCAGCACATATCTAAATGAATATGACGGAAAACCGCTCCGGTTCATGGAAATATGCGGGAGCCATACGGCGGCGATCGCGAAGTATGGTATCCGCGATATCTTGTCGCCGAAAATAGAGCTGATCAGCGGTCCGGGCTGCCCGGTGTGCGTGACGCCATCGGCATACATAGACAAATTGATCGCGCTTGCGAAAACGCCGGACACGTGCGTGGCATCCTTTGGGGATCTGCTGCGCGTTCCGGGAAGCGAGCAGAGCCTGAGCGAGGCAAAAGGCGAGGGTGCCAATGTTGTCATGGTGTACTCACCGATGGATGTGATTGCACTTGCGAAGGAACATCCGCAGATAAACTACGTCTTTGCGGCTGTGGGCTTTGAGACAACGGCGCCTGTATACACACTTTTGATCGAGGAGGCGCAGAAAAACGGATTGAGCAACATCCGTATCCTGACCGCGCTCAAGACTATGCCAAAAGCAGTTGACTGGCTGATCGCAAGCGGTGCAAAGATAGATGGATTTCTCGCACCGGGACATGTGTGTGCGATAACCGGAAGTGCATATTTCAAAGGATTGGCAGAGAAATACGGAATTCCGTTTGCAGTATCCGGATTTGCGGATACAGAGCTTGTGATCGCAATCTATGGGCTTGTCCGGATGGCGGCAAACCATGAGGCGGGTGTCCGCAACTATTATCCGTCAGTGGTGGAGACGGAGGGCAATGCTGTCGCGCTGCAAAAACTCGCGAAGTATTTTACACCGTGCGAAGCTACCTGGCGGGGAATGGGCGCCATAGCAGATTCGGGCTTGCGCCTGCGCGACGAATATCTGGGTTTTGATGCGGGAAGTATGGGGCTTGACGAGGATCATAAGAAAAACAAGGGCTGCTGCTGCGGCGAGATCTTAAAAGGGAATATGCGTCCGGCGGACTGCCCGCTGTTCGGAAAGATCTGCTATCCGCAGAATCCACAGGGCGCATGCATGGTTTCTTACGAGGGAAGCTGTTTTCAGGCATATGAGAACCGTTAGCTGCAAACCATATTGCAATTTTACAAGAAACAAGGGCGAAATGCCGCAAAAGCAACCGGAAGGTTTTACAGATTACGATATAAGTTGGGGGGATATTATGGACAAGATAGTCATGGAGCATGGCAGTGGGGGCCGTGCCACAGGAGAATTGATTTCGGAAATATTTGAACAGGCATTTTCCAACGAAGTGCTCTCGCAGATGGAGGACGCAGCAGTTGTTCCGGGAAACGCGACAATCGCGATGACCACAGACAGTTTTGTGGTAACACCGCTTGAGTTTCCGGGAGGAGATATCGGGCGTCTGTGCATCTGCGGAACGGTAAACGACCTGCTCATGCGGGGCGCAACACCAAAGTATATCACCTGCGGATTCATACTGGAGGAGGGCGCAGACATCGCCCAGCTGAAAAAGATCGTCGCATCGATGGCGGCAACCGCAAAGGAAGCGGGCGTGATCGTTGTTGCAGGCGACACGAAGGTAATCGAGGGCGCGGGGGGCGTATACATCAATACGACCGGAGTCGGATTTGTCCCGGAAGGGGTGGATATAAAGGCGCGTAACAGTCGACCGGGCGATGTGATCATCGTGTCCGGCAATGTCGGGGATCACCATGCCGCAATTTTGAGCCAGCGCATGGAGATAACCAACACGATCCAAAGCGATAACGCACCGCTGGGAGAGATGGTGCAGGCGTTATTGTCCAATGGGATAAAAGCGCACGTTTTCCGCGATGTGACGAGAGGCGGGCTTGCCACTGTGTTAAAGGAGCTTGCGGTAAGCAGCGGTCTGCAGTTCGAGATCCGGGAGGAAGATCTTCCAGTCGATGCACAGGTGCGGGACTTTTGTGGGCTGCTCGGACTTGACCCGCTTTACATGGGTAATGAAGGGAAAATGGTCGCCATTGTCGCAGCGGAAGACGCCGAGCGTGCAGTCGAGCTGATCCGTGCATCCCGGTATGGCGGGAATGCGGTTGCAATCGGAGAGGTAAAGGAAGCTACGACCGAGGCAGAAAAGGGGCGTCTGGTGCTCCGCACCCGCATCGGAGGGAAGCGGAACCTTGACATTCTGCAGGGCGAGGGACTGCCGCGTATCTGTTAGCGGGGCTGAGAAAGCATAATGTAAAATTGCAGAAAGGTGCAAGAACCATCACAATAATGTTTACATAATGTCAAAAGGAGGACTGAAAAATGCTAAAATACGGAATCTTTGCGAAAGCGGTAGAATTGTTATGCTTTAAGCCGGCATTGGCCAGACTTGCGGAGCTGCATCCGGAAATGGATATGAAAAGCTACAAACAATCTGTGAAAAGAGAATACAAAGCGATGCTTTTGCGGACGCCGGACATAGGCGGAAGCTCCTTGGAGGCGAATTTGTACATTGCGGCATTTGTTTTTTCTTTGCATAAGGCGGAGCCGGACAAGATCACACCGGACATTGTGAACGAGATGGTTACGGCAGTTTTTGACTCTACATTTATGGTAAAGGCGCACAAGAACAAGAAATGCACGTTATTTACCGATGAAGTGCAGGACAAAAAAGTGAAAGAGAGCATCGCAAGCCAGAACTCAAAGTATGAGCTTGACTGGAAGTTCCGCTATGAGAAGGGTGTCGACGAGTTTTACAATACATATACGGAATGCGGCATCTGCAAGCTCGGCAAGCGCGAGAACTGCTTCGAGTTTGTTCCATGCCTTTGCAATATGGATGAGAGAAATTATAGAAATGAAGGCGGACAGCTGCATCGCACCAAAACCTTGGCGCAGGGGGACGAGTGCTGCAACTTCCATGTTACGAGGATAAAAAGAGAGTAAGAAGCTCAAATTAAACCCGAAAGAGGTGCGGCATGGACGAAAAAATAACGATCCGTCAGGAGCGGATCTCGGCGGAAGAATATATCGACTTTTTGAAAAGAACCGACTTAGGTTCTCAGTACCCGAAAGAACGGTTTAATGAGAGGATCGCAAAACTGGTAAAGAACGCTTCCATAAGCCTTGTTGCCCGGAACGAGGCGGGTGCAGCAGTCGGTGTTCTGCTTGGTCTGACGGATTTTGCCTACTGGCTTTACATCACGGATCTGGGCGTAGACAGAGCCTACGAGGGGCACGGCATCGGCAGGCGCTTAATGGCAAGCGCCCATGAGATCGCAGGCGGCGAGAAGGACATCGCGGTTTATCTGATCGCCAACGATGATGCGATTGGATTTTACGAGAAGCTTGGCATGGAGAAGGCGGAAGACGTAATGCAGTACAACAAGATCGAGTGGACGGGATTTACGGTGGAATGAGTATCACAATGAATAAGACAGAAACTTATCAATATCTTACAGAGCACAATATTGTTTATGAGGCGAGCGAGCACAAAGCGGTATTCAACATGGAAGAAGCGGAGGCTCTTGATCTGCCCTATCCGGAGTGTGATGCGAAAAACTTGTTTATCCGGGATGATAGGAAACAGAATTACTATCTGATTACCGTAAAGGGCGATAAACGGGTAAATCTTAAAGAATTCCGCAGACAGCATGGACTTAGGCCGCTTTCCTTTGCATCGCCGGAAGAATTGTCTGCCGTCATGGGACTTACACCCGGAGCTGTCACGCCGCTTGGAATTTTGAATGATGCAGAGCGCCGGGTACATTTTTATCTGGATAAAAGTTTCATTGGTGGCAAAATCGGTGTACATCCAAACGATAACACAGCAACAATCTGGATGCAGGCGGATGATCTGATGGAACTGATTCAAAGGCATGGAAACGTAGCAGAATTTACAGAGCTGTAGTATCTGTGTTCGGATTTTGGGAGTTAGTTATGGAAAAAAGATTGAATTCAAACCACTTGAAACTTATTGCGATTATTGCAATGACGATAGATCATTTTACGGATCTGTTTTATCCGGGCTTCCCGGCAGAGGCACTGCCAATTGCTATGCATTTGATTGGACGCCTGACAGCGCCAATTATGTGGTTCTTTATAGTAGAAGGATATCATCATACCAGAAATATTGGAAAATACATATTCCGACTAGGACTGTTTGCGTTCGTCTCCCATTTCGCATATTGTTTTGCATTCGGAGTCAACATCATCCCATTCAAGACAGGCATATTCAACCAGACAAGCGTGATGTATCCGCTTTTTATAGCAGTAGTGGTCATGTGGCTTGCCGATTTGAAACCAGAGAAGCTGAACAGCAAATTGAAAATTGTTATTATTTTTATGCTGATCTGGAGCGCTTTTCCCGCGGATTGGAGCTGCATAGCGATACTTGCAATACTTCAGATCAATAAATATCGCGGCAACCTATCAAAACAGATGATTTCCATGATGGGATGGGTTGTGATTTACGCGATAGTATCGTTCCTCTTCGTAAGCAAAGTGTATGGTGTTATTTGTCTTGGCGTCATTCTCGTCTATCCTTTTCTGCGTATGTATAATGGCGAGCGCGGAAAAACAAAATGGCTGAAATGGTTCTTCTATATTTATTATCCCGCACATCTGGTTATTCTGGGAATCCTGAGAATCTGTATGTATGGAGCCGATGTTGGTCTTTTGATTTGAGTAAATTACGGTTTATGCTTGGATAAGGAAGATTCCGGTTTGCAGAATAAATGGAAAAATCGGGATTGATCGAGCTCCTTAGAGAGTGAGGGCTGCTTATTGTCCGTAGGGCAAGAAGCCAGAGATATAGAACGGCTAGGCGATTATTTATTAACCATCACAAGAGAGACGCGAAATGTGATGGTTAAGAGGAAAAATGCGCAAAAACCATCACAAGGGAGTAGCAAAATGTAATGGCTATGGGAGAAAATGTCTAATAACCATCACAAGGGAGTCGTAAAGTGTGATGGTTAGATGAGAAAATGTTCAAAAACCATCACAAGAAAACTGTAAAACGGAGTGGAAAATGGAAAAATCGGAATATGCTGTCAGCAAAGCGGTTCACTGTATCATATTAGATACGCCTGCGGCCGCCCATGTGTCACACAAGTTTTATGAGCGAGCGGGATTTACCAGAATCAGCACAGAAGAACTGCCGATACCAATACTTATCCGGACAGGGACAGCAGCTTGTATTTGTTGAAACTGTAAATGCCGGTGACAAATAAAATGCAGCACATAAACAAGAGGGGATTTTGATGATTGACATTTCATCCGGGCTGCTCCGCAAAGAAGTCTTTGCACTTGTCTCCAGCGTCGAGAACTCAAGCACAGACTACGCCAAGCAATATGCGTACATCGAGTACATTGGAGACGGCAGGGGCTCTACCGCTGGAATGGACAATGTACGGAGATGCGTTTACCTTGACAGCGGAACAAATTGAGAAAGAGGAACAGACACAATGAAAAGAATCCTGATAGTGCTGGGCGGAGGTCGCCCCAAGGGAAATACAAGACAATTAGTTGATTCATTTGCGCAGGGGGCTACGGACGTGGGGCATGACGTGGAAATCGTATCCCTAAATAAAATTGAAGTAAAAGGCTGCATGGGATGCAATGCCTGCCGCTATGGAAAACCGTGTGTACAGAAAGATGGATTTAACGATCTTATACCTAAAATAAAAGCAGCCGACTTGATCGTATTTGCTTCCCCGCTGCTATTTTGGACAATATCATCTAAGCTGAAAGCATTTATCGAGAGATTCTATTGTATCGCGGAGGAAGATCCGAATCCACCGTTGGGACGATATGAAAAATACCCGGAAAAAGACGCGGCTTTGCTTATGACCTCCGCTGATGATCTGTTCTGGACTTACGAACAGGCTGTATCTTATTACAAATTTGCGGTGATCAATTATATCGGATTTCATGACAAGGGAATGCTTCTGGCAGGCGGCTGCGGCGATACCAACGGGAAGCCCCAGATTGATAAGACGAACCACTTAAAAGAAGCGTATGAGTTTGGCAAGACGATTTATAGGGATTAGATAAATCGGAACTGCGGAGGGGAAAAGGATGGATATAACGATTCGCAATATGCAGCCCGGTGACGCGGATGCATTGTATAAGCTGCTGTCTGACCCGGAGGTCATGCGGTATCTGGAACCACCGTTTGACCGGGAGCAGGCAGAAGTGTTTCTGCATCAGGCGGGACTGACGAAGCCGCCGCTTGTGTATGCTGTCGAGAAAAATGGGATTTTTATTGGCTATGTAATCTATCACGAATATGACGGGGAAAGCGTGGAGATTGGCTGGGTGCTACTTCCGGAATATTGGGGACATGGCTATGCGTCGGCACTGACAGACCGGCTGATCGATTGGGCGCGGCAGGAGCAGAAATGTGTCGTGATCGAGTGCGCTCCTGCGCAGGAGGCAACAAAGCGGGTCGCAGTCAAAAAGGGCTTCCGCGACTGTGGGATCTGTGACGGGTTGGCGGTGTACCGGCTACCGTGATGAGACTATATGAAGACATTATATAGAGAGGAAATAATTTAGAAAAACGGGGCAAAAACTAAAAATCCATACTCACATCAGGTTGCAATGTTCCCGAATGTCTGCTATGTTTTTCTATGAAATGTACAATCCTGTTTGCACTATGCGGACAGGGTTACCGGGATGTGGCTCAGTTTGGTTAGAGCGCACGGCTGGGGGCCGTGAGGTCGCAGGTTCGAATCCTGTTATCCCGACTTACCACAAGGCGGCATATCCGCCTTTATCACACACAGAATGGCAATTGCGGGATTTAGTTACACTATACAGATAGTGCATCGTATTTTTATACTTCCCCTTTTGAGAAAAAGCACCACTGCAAATTGTGAAATTCTAATCCAACCGCCCCAGCGGTTTATTTATAAGTTCTGTCTTCTATAGGTTTGAACACTCCCGCCCGGCTGTTCGCGGAGAGACGGACTTTTCTTCTGAGGACTTTCGTGTTTTTCTTGGCAGGCGGGCCGCGCGAAATGGGAGCATGCGACGACTGTCTGAGCTCGCAACATATATAAATGAAATAACCTTGGCGCGAGTTTTGAGGAGCATGCTCCTAATAACAACTTCGCAAGGCCGCCTGCCTTAGAAAAACTAGGAAGGCCGACAGAAAAGTCCGTCTACCGCGTAACAGCCGGGCAGGGAGTGTCAAAGCCAATATAAGACACAACCCTATCACCGCCGGGGCGGTTGAAAGAATTTCTACAATTTTTGCGGAATTGCTTTTCCCTAAAAGGGGAAGTGTCAAAATACGGTTCCACAATTGTGTTTCAGTAGTGTAACTAAATCCCGCAATTGCCTATTGCAGATAGTAACAGGAGGCGCAGTATGAGATTGGTAATTGTCCGGCACGGAGATCCGGATTATGAACACGATACATTGACAGAGACAGGATGGAAAGAAGCTGAGCTGGTAGCGGATCGTATCTGCAGGCTTGATGTTAAGGAATTTTATGTGTCACCGCTCGGACGAGCGCAGGACACCGCATCCTGTACATTAAAGAGACTCGGAAGAACCGCTGAGACGATAGACTGGCTGCAGGAATTTCCACCGAAGATCTACCGCCCGGACAGCGCAGAACTGTCACCGGTCTGTTGGGACTGGCTGCCGCAGGACTGGACGACAGAGCCAAAATATTACGATGTAGACACATGGGCGGACACCGAGATCATGCGTCAGGGGCATGTGAGAGAAACCTACGATATGGTATGCAACAGCCTTGACCAGCTGTTTGCCGAGCACGGATATGTGCGGGAAGGCAACTATTATCGGGCAGAGAAGCCAAACAACGACACGCTGGTATTCTTCTGTCATTTCGGATTGGAATGCGTGCTGGTAAGCCACCTTGCACACATGTCGCCGATGATATTGTGGCATAATTTCTGCGCGGCGCCGACCTCGGTCACGACAGCGATCACAGAAGAACGGAGAGAAGGCATCGCATCCTTCCGTGTCAGCGGATTCGGAGACACCTCCCATCTCTACGCTGGAGGCAGAGAACCGTCATTTTCCGCGAGATTTTGTGAATGCTACTCAAATCTGGATGAGCGGCATGACTAAGAATAATCAGGAGTTAAAACAATGAGTGCACAAGATAATGTAGAAAAAGTATTACGCAGCCTGCATGTTATGCTTTCAAAAAGCGAGCCGGTAAGCGGCCAGCCGGGCAAGGTAATTATCGATAAACAGGCGATGCTGGATCTGTTCACTGAGCTGAACAAGGGAATTTACGGCATCATGGACGAGTATGAACTTACCACACAGAGCAGGGATCACGCGGAGCGCGAATTCCAGAAACACGGCGAGGAGATCATACGCAACGCCAATCACAAAGCGGAAGACATCTATGCGGCATCTGTCATGTATACCGATGAGGCGCTGAACCACGTGCAGGAGATCATGCGGATGTCCTCCAACGCGATCGAGACAATTTATTCGGAGCTTGTGCGTAAGATGAAGGAAGAGGAGCACACGGTCAAGACAAATCAGCTCGAGCTGAAATCCCAGCTCCAAGATCTTGTCGACACCGATAAATACCTAAAGCTTATTGAGGATCGCAATAAGGAGATCGAGAAGGAAAGGGAGCGCAGGGAAGGAAAGACACCTGAGAAAACATCCTCTATCTACGCGAATAGGAAAACGGAGGTCCGTGTTAACAAAGAATACCTTGAGAAACTCGGACTTGCAGAAGAAACAAAAGAAACAGAGGAAGCCGGTGAAGAACCGGGCGGGGATGAGCCAAAGCAGAAAGAGATTAAGAATCAGATAAACAACCAGGCAAAAAATGCACAGGAGGAGGAGAAGTCCTTTTTCCGCAAGGCATTTGGTAATGTACACAGAAAGGAATAAACCGTGACGATCTTAGTATGTGATGACGATAGGGAAATTGTAGATGCAATTGAAATATATCTGCTTCAGGAGGGATACGAAGTCTGCAAGGCGTATGACGGTGAGCAGGCAGTTGCCATGATGAAACAGAAAAAGATTGATCTGCTGATCATTGATGTGATGATGCCGAAGCTTGACGGCGTGCGTGCGACGCTGCAGATCCGCAAGGAGAGCAGCATCCCAATCATTATCCTGTCCGCCAAAGCGGAGGATACCGACAAGATCCTCGGACTGAATGTCGGGGCAGACGATTATATCACCAAGCCATTTAACCCGCTTGAGCTGGTAGCCAGAGTCAAATCCCAGCTTAGGCGTTATACGACATTTTCCAATCAGGCAGGCACATCGGCAGAGGAAGTATATGAAGTCAGAGGACTTACGATCAACGATTCTCTCAAAAAGGTATGTGTGGACGGAGAGGAAGTCAAACTGACACCGATTGAGTACAACATCCTGCTTTTGCTGGTGAAGAACAAGGGCAAGGTATTTTCAATCAACCAGATCTACGAAAGCATCTGGAACGAGGAAGCGATCGGAGCCGACAATACGGTCGCAGTACATATCCGGCATATCCGTGAAAAAATAGAAATTAATCCGAAAGACCCGAGATACTTAAAGGTTGTATGGGGTGTCGGATACAAGATCGAGGCTTAACATATGAAGAAATACACGCTGGGGAGAAAACTATTTGCGGCGGTTCTGCATCAGATGTTTATGATCATGGTGGTCTGCAGCCTGTTCGCAATGGATGAGCTGGTAAGGACACATGAGATGGAAAATCTTATGGAGCTTAGCATGTTGTCCATAATTGGATTGGTCGGGACGTTTATTGCACTTGCATATCTGACAAATGTATCCGGATACCGGGATGAGGATGAGAAAGAAGTATTTTTCCACCCGATCGATAAAGTGTATGGGGATATTCTGACCATCCTGTTTATTCTTGTGATATGGGTACTTCTGCGTTACACCCTGCACCTTCGGAAGCAGGACTTTGAGCTGGCGGGACTTCTGGTGTCGGCAGGGACGCTTACATATCTGTTCGATATTATTTTTATGACCTTCTACTTAAGCATCATACGCCGCTCCAAGGCAAATATACTGTATACAAGAACGCTTTTGTATGTGGTATATGCCAAAATATCCGAGCGCATGGCAGCGCGGAAACAGCATCAGCCTGTCACAAGAAAAGCAAGAGAGCAGCGGAAAGTCTGTGATGCGATCGAGGCGATTGCATCCGGGGAACTCGACACTACACTGTCGGTGGAGGAGTTCCATGGCACGGAGAAGCATATGGCGGAGGCAGTCAACCATATCCGCGACGGCATGAGTGAGGCACTTGCCCGGAATATCCGCAACGAGCGCATGAAAGCGGACCTCATCACAAACGTATCGCATGATATCAAGACTCCGCTTACATCCATTGTCAATTATGTTGATCTGCTTAAAAGAGAGGAGATTGACAACGAGAATGCGCAGAAGTACATCCGCATCCTGGATGACAAATCCCAGCGGCTAAAGCAGCTTACGGAGGATCTGGTGGAGGCATCCAAGATCAGCTCCGGCAATGTAAAGCTCGATATGCAGCGCATTGATTTTGTGGAACTTTTGTGCCAGACTGGCGGAGAGTTTAATGAGCGTTTTGAAGCACGCAATCTTACGATCGTGACAAAACTTCCACATGACCCGGTCTACATCCGGGCAGACGGACGCCAGCTATATCGTGCAATCGAGAACCTTTACACTAACGCAGCGAAATATGCGCTTGAAAAAACGCGTGTCTATGTCGAGCTTGGCGTGGAGAAGAACGAAGCTGTTTTTACCATGAAGAACATATCCAAGAACGTGTATCAGGGAGACCTCGCAAAAGGTGCGCTGGCCGAGCGTTTTGTCCGGGGTGAGACATCCCGGACGACCGAGGGAAGCGGCCTTGGGCTTTCCATCACGAAGAGCCTGACCGAGCTTATGGGCGGCACATTTACGCTGACCATTGACGGGGATCTTTTTATTATTACTGTTTCCTTTGGAATCGCTTGATAAAAATAACCGTAAACTATATACTATACCCAGAAACCAAAAGATATTAACGGAGGTAAACACAATGAAGTTATACGAACAGGGAGCGTATCTTATCAACGGTAAGGACGTTGTCATTCAGTCACCGGAAGCGTCAGCAGCGGTAAAGAGCAAGACGGGCAAGGACGTAAGCACCGCAGAAGCAAAGAAAAAGACAATCGCCTACAACATTCTGGCAGCGCACAATACATCCGGCAACATGGACAAGCTGCAGATCAAATTCGACAAACTGACCTCACATGATATTACCTTTGTTGGAATCATACAGACAGCAAGAGCTTCGGGACTTGAGAGATTCCCGATCCCATATGTGCTTACAAACTGCCATAACAGTCTTTGCGCAGTCGGCGGAACGATCAACGAGGATGACCACATGTTTGGACTTACCTGTGCCAAGAAGTACGGCGGAGTCTATGTACCTCCTCATCAGGCAGTCATCCATCAGTATGCGCGCGAGATGCTTGCAGGCGGCGGTAAGATGATCCTCGGATCCGATTCCCATACCCGTTACGGAGCGCTCGGTACAATGGCGATCGGAGAAGGTGGACCTGAGCTTGTAAAGCAGCTTTTAAATAAGACTTATGATGTGGATATGCCGGAGGTTGTCGGTGTATATCTGACCGGAGAGCCGATGAAGGGTGTAGGCCCGCAGGATGTTGCGCTTGCGATCATCGGAGAGGTATTCGACAAGGGCTTTGTAAAGAACAAGGTTATGGAGTTTGTTGGACCGGGCGTGTCCAATTTAAGCGTTGATTTCCGAATCGGCGTGGACGTAATGACCACAGAGACAACATGCCTGTCCTCCATCTGGAGAACCGATGACAAGGTAAAAGAATTTTATGAGATCCACGGCAGAACGGATGATTTTGAGGAGTTAAATCCGGGCGAAGTCGCTTACTATGACAGCTTTATCGAGATCAATCTCAGCGAGATCAAGCCAATGATCGCAATGCCGTTCCATCCGAGCAACACCTACACCATCGAGGAGTTAAATGCGAACCTTCTGGACATTCTTGACGACTGCGAGAAGCGCGCAGAAGTCAGCTTCGACGGCAAGGTTAAGCTTGACCTAAAGAGCAAGGTACACAACGGCAGACTCTACGTTGATCAGGGAATCATCGCAGGCTGTGCCGGAGGTGGATTTGAGAATATCTGTGATGCTGCCGATATCTTAAAAGGAGCCTCCATCGGTTCCGATGAATTTACGCTGAGCGTATATCCGGCATCCACACCAATCTACATGGAGCTTGTAAAGAACGGTGCAGTGGCAAAGCTTCTTGAGACAGGAGCAATTGTAAAGACTGCATTTTGCGGACCATGCTTCGGAGCAGGAGACACACCGGCAAACAATGCTTTCTCCATCCGCCACTCCACAAGAAACTTCCCGAACCGTGAAGGTTCAAAGGTCCAGAACGGACAGGTATCTTCTGTTGCACTTATGGATGCACGTTCCATCGCAGCAACCGCAGCGAACAAGGGATACCTTACCGCGGCAACTGATATGGATGTCAACTATACCAAGCCGAAGTACTTCTTCGACAAGACAATTTATGAGAATCGTGTATTTGACAGCCATGGCGTGGCTGATCCGGATCAGGAGATCCAGTTCGGACCGAACATCAAGGACTGGCCGGCAATGAGCGCACTCCCGGAGAATCTGGTGCTTAAGGTTGTATCCGAGATCCACGATCCGGTAACGACAACAGATGAGCTGATCCCATCCGGTGAGACTTCATCCTTCCGTTCTAACCCGCTTGGCCTTGCAGAGTTTGCATTATCCAGAAAAGATCCGGAATATGTCGGACGCGCAAAGGCAATCCAGAAGGCACAGAAGGCCGTAGAGGCAGACGAGTGCCCGGGCAAGGCATTTGAGGAGGTTGCTCCGGTTATGCAGGCAATCAAAGCCGCTTTCCCGGAAAAGAACTTCCACGATGGCAGACTCGGTGATAATATCGGATTTGGAAGCACGATCTTTGCTGTAAAGCCGGGTGACGGATCTGCACGTGAGCAGGCTGCTTCCTGCCAGAAAGTACTTGGCGGCTGGGCAAATATTGCAAATGAATATGCGACAAAGCGTTACCGCTCCAACCTTATCAATTGGGGAATGCTTCCGTTCATCATTGATGAGGGCGAGCTTCCGTTCGAAAACTTAGACTATCTGTTCCTGCCGGATATCCGCAAGGCAATCGCAGGCGGTGCGACAGAGTTTACCGCATATGTTGTAAAGGAAGGCAAGCTTCTTCCATTTACCCTTAAGATGGGTGCACTTACACCAGATGAACAGGAGATTATCCTGAAGGGCTGCTTAATCAATTACTATCGCGGATAAGGAGGATAAGTGATTGGAGGAATCTAAGAAGTCGAAAACAGGAGCGCAGATTGAGCGCGTTACAGAGGATGGCCGTGAAAAGATCGTTTTTCATAAAAGCTTCTATATCAGCATCGGGCTGATGGTGTTCCTGACCGTGGCAGCATGTATCCTGTTTTTCTTTATCATTCAAAGATACGAGGGATTTGCAGATGCATGGAACAAGATCATGAAGGCTGCACAGCCGATCATCATCGGTCTGGTGGTCGCATATCTGCTGAATCCTATCATGAAGTTCTGGGAGCGGACGTTTTTCCGGTTTTTTGGAAAACGGATGAAGAAGGAGCGCCGGGCGAGAAGGCTGTCAAGAGGCCTTGGAATCGGCTGCGCCATTCTGGTACTGCTTCTGATCATCGTGCTGTTTATTGCAGCGATCGCACCATCGGTTATCAGTAGTATTGCAATGCTGATCGAAGTGCTGCCGGGACAGGTACAGAACCTGGTGCGCTTTATCCAGGCAGGTGATTTTGGTGATAGCGAAGCCGCGGCTGTGCTCAGCGATGTGCTGATCAACGCGACAAACTATGTGGAGACCTGGGCGCAGGAGGATCTGCTTCCGCTCATCCAGTCCTCCATAGCATCAATCACAACCGGTGTGATAAATGTAGTCAAGGTCATTGTCAACTTTGTCATCGGACTGTTTGTAGCCGCGTATGTTATGTCCATTCAGGAGACACTGCAGGGGCAGAGCAAAAAGCTCATTTTTGCAATTTTCCGTCCACGTGTGGGCAACATCATTGTGCATACTGTGCGCAAATCCAGCTCGATTTTCGGCGGATTTATAACTGGAAAGATCATAGATTCCGCAATCATCGGAGGAATCTGCTATGTCGGATGTCTGATCCTGCATATACCATCTCCGATCCTTGTCGCAGTTATTGTCGGTGTGACGAACATCATTCCGTTCTTCGGACCGTTTATCGGAGCAATCCCGGCGTTGCTTCTGGTTGTGATCCAGAGCCCGTGGCATGCGCTGTATCTGCTCATTTTCATTATCGTTCTGCAGCAGGTGGACGGCAATATCATCGGACCGAAGATCCTTGGAAATTCCACAGGACTGTCTTCTTTCTGGGTTATGTTTGCGATTCTTGTGTTTGGCGGAATCTGGGGATTCTTTGGAATGCTTCTCGGAGTGCCGATCATGGCAGTTATCTACTATATCGTAGGCAAGCTGGTCCGTTATGGACTTGCGAGACGTAAGCTTCCGACTCCGACCGCTGACTATGTAAAAATGCGAGGCGTAAACCTCGATACGAACACATTGCGCTACACACCTTTGGATGAGTTTGCCGAGGAACAGGCGCAGGGCGCTGCACCGGCAGCTGAGCAGGTACCGGAAACCGAACAGGCGAAGCAGGAAGATGGGTCTGCGCAGAATACGCAGTCTGACAACAGAAATAAAGGCTGATAAAGCAATAAAACGGCACCGGAGCCCGCTCCTTTTTAAAGGAACAGGTTCTGGTGCTTTTATGTTATGGGATACAGTCATATTCGCGAATTTATGGTAAATTCTTTTCCTATATTTTTTGACAACGCATATGGCGTATGCTAAACTGAATATAGGTTTTTCTACCCTTTTTTAAATAAGGGTGGGAACATAATATTACAATAGTCTGAGGTGGACTTCATTGGATAAGTATGAATACAATCTAAAAATAGATCAAATGAAAACACTTTGCGCGGAGGGCAATTACACCGCCGCAGCAGAGATCGCGGATTCCATCAGCTGGAACAAGGTCAAGAATGTAAACGCATTGGTCCGTGTCGGCGAGATTTATGAAAAGGTTGGGCGCTACGAGGAGAGCAAGGACATCCTGCTGTGCGCATATGACCGTTCCCCGATCGGACGAATGATCATCTACCGGCTGGCAGAGGTCGCAGTCAAGATGAAGGATTTTGATGCTGCGGAGGAGTATTATCAGGAGTTTGTGGAGATTGCACCACATGACAATCTGCGGTATGTACTGCGCTATGAGATCGAGAAGGGACGCGGTACGGATATTTCCAAGCTGATTGATATTCTCGAAGAATTCAAAGAGAAAGAATATACCGAGGAGTGGGCGTTCGAGCTTGCAAGCCTGTACCATCAGGCGAACGAGAGCGAGAAGTGTGTGGAAGCATGTGACGAGCTGATCCTTTGGTTTGGTGACGGCCCGTATGTGGAGCGTGCATTGGAGCTTAAGATGCTTTACCAGCCTCTTACCAAGGCACAGGAAGAGAAATACCGCAGGTTCCGTCTGGCGAAGGAAGGCATCACGACCATCGGAGCCGACGAGATGAAGCGTGCCGGGGAATATGTGCATGATCCGGTTGAGATTCCGCAGGTATCCCTTTCACCGGAGCGTTTTAACACCGTCAATCTCCAGAAGGAGATTGCAAAGGGCATGCAGCAGATCATAGATGCGACGGAGAAGACGACGGTAAATGATACCATCGATAATATAAAGAAGATCGTCGGGGACAACATCCCGTATTTACAGTTGCAGAAGCAGGAAGAGGCGGCAAGCAGCCATATTGAGACAGATGAGGAGATTGATGGTTCGCTCAAACTCAATTTCCAGGAATTTCTCGGTGAGGAGAACGATGGGCAGATGAGCCTTGTGGTCAACGAAAAGACGGATCTTGAGCGCCAGATTACCGGACAGATCACGATAGAGGATGTCCTTGAAGAGTGGGAGAAGACCAAGCGTGCTGCAGAGGCTGCACTCCAGGATGCAGAGCAGAGGCGGCTTGAGTCAGCGAAGGCGCGTGCATTGCAGGAAGCCGGGGATATCATGGATCGTCTGAATGATGTGATTCCACAGCTTGATGCAGGTGTCAGCCCGAAGGAGCTTCTGGAGAAGGAATATCTTTCCAACAGAACAGACGCAGCAACAGAAACAGAGAGCACGGATTCTCATACAGAAGAAGTGGCGGAGGAGATCACGCCGGATACAATCGTTCCGTTCCCAGCCGGACAGCCGGAGGACGAGCTGCCACAGGAACAGGGTGAACTACCGGAAGAGCAATACCCGCAGATGACGGAAATGCAGCCGGAAGATGAACCATCACAGGAGCAGGGTGAACTGCCGGAAGAGCAATACCAGCAGATGACGGAAATGCAGCCGGAAGATGAACCGTCACAGGAACAGGGTGAACTGCCGGAAGAGCAATACCCGCAGATGACGGAAATGCAGTCCGAGGAAGACGTGCCACAAGAGCAGGATATCCCGGAATTCCCTTCAGAAGAGGAATTGCTGGCAACTGCACTTGCAGCGACACAAAAGATAGGGCCTTTGGATGATCCGGGCACATCACAGGATGTAAAGCCAGCGATACTGCCGGAGCTGTCAGAAGAGAAGCCGGTGGATCAGGAACCGCGAAGAGCGGAGGACAAGCTGCCCCAAATTGCCATGCCGGAGGATCTCGGACTTGACGATGAGGAGCCGGAAGAAACGGTGATCGATCATCTTACTGATGAACAGAAAGCAATTTTCTCTTATTTTGTCCCGGTCAAGGGAATGGAAGGCCAGCTGTGCCAGGCATTGACGAATGCGGTCCGGCACCTGAAGGAGGACAGCACAGCTTCCACCGGCAACATCATCATTCAGGGTGGACAAGGCTGCGGAAAGACCATGCTTGCAACAAGCATCATCAAGGTGCTCCAGAAGGAGTGCGGAAAGCCGAACGGCAAGGTTGGTAAGATCGATGCACAGGCACTTAACAAGAAGGATATTCAGGCACTTTTGCGCAAGGTTTCCGGAGGCTGCCTGATCATCGAGCGGGCGGGTGATCTCTCAAGAGAATCTGCCGTTACGTTATCTTTGCTGCTCGCACAGGATGACAGTGGTGTGCTTGTGATCCTTGAGGATACATCGAAGGGAATCCGCAAGGCACTTATGCAGGATGACGGATTTGCGAAGAAATTCACGGAAAAAGTCAGTGTTCCGATATTTACCAATGATGAATTGGTCACATTTGCAAGGTCATACGCGAAGGAACTTGGTTATGAGATTGATGAGATGGCTGTATTGGCGCTCTATAACCGCATCAGCAATATCCAGCGTCTGGATCAGGCAACAACGCTTACCGAGGTAAAGGATATCGTGGATGAGGCGATTGACCGCGAAGCACATGGTGGAATCAAAAAGGCGATCAGCATTCTGACCGCTGCAAGATATACCGACGATGACTGTATCGTCTTAAGAGAGAAGGACTTTAAGTAGTAAGGTGGAGGGGTAAATGAATAATTTTACAGAGATGGACTGCTACCTGTTTGGACAGGGCACACATTATGACATCTACCGCAAGATGGGCGCACATCTTGCAACTGTAGATGGAAAAAAGGGAGTAATTTTTAACGTATGGGCACCGCATGCTGCAAGCGTAGCTGTTATCGGTGATTTCAACGGCTGGAACGAGAGTGAGCATTGGATGAAGCGTGTACAGCCGGAGAGCATGGGTGTATACGAACTATTTATTCCAGGGGTAAAAGAGGGCGACCTCTACAAATTCCTGATCTATACGCCGGACGGAAGGAAGCTGTACAAGGCAGACCCGTTTGCAAACTATGCGGAGCTTCGGCCGGGAACCGCTTCTGTGGTAACGGACATCAGTCATTTTAAATGGTCCGACTCAGTATGGCTGAAGTCACGTGCGGAGGCTGCAAAGGAAGATATATATGCACAGCCGATGTCAATCTACGAGGTACACCCGGGGTCATGGATGCGCCATCCGGGCCGTGATGACGAGGGCTTCTATACATACCGTGAGCTGGCGAAATCACTGATCTCCTATGTGAAGGAGATGGGACACACGCACATCGAACTTATGGGAATTTCCGAGTATCCGTTTGATGGTTCCTGGGGATATCAGGTTACCGGGTACTATGCACCGACTTCCCGCTACGGCACACCAAAGGATTTTGCATACTTTGTAAATGAATGCCACAGGAACAAGATCGGCGTAATTCTGGATTGGGTTCCGGCACATTTCCCGAAGGATGCACACGGTCTTGCGGAGTTTGACGGTACAGCACTTTTTGAGTATGCCGACCCGCGCAAGGGAGAACATCCGGATTGGGGTACGAAGATTTTCGATTATTCACGCACAGAAGTTAAGAACTTCCTGATTGGAAGCGCTCTGATGTGGGTAGAGAATTATCATATTGACGGACTTCGTGTGGATGCAGTTGCATCTATGCTCTATCTGGACTACGGCAAGGAGAACGGACAGTGGATTCCGAATATATACGGTGGCAACAAGAATCTTGAGGCAATCGAGTTCTTTAAGCATATCAATACACTGATCCTCGGAAGAAATCCGGGCGTTGTCATGATCGCGGAGGAATCGACCGCATGGCCGAAGGTAACCGGCAAGGTTGAGGAGGATGGTCTGAACTTCTCCTACAAGTGGAATATGGGCTGGATGCATGACTTTTTGGATTATATGAAGCTTGATCCATATTTCCGCAAGAATAACCACAATAAGATGACCTTTGCAATGAGCTACAATGAGAGCGAGAAGTATATTCTGGTACTTTCCCATGATGAGGTCGTTCACTTAAAATGTTCCATGCTCAACAAGATGCCGGGACTTGAAGGGGATAAGTTCAAGAACCTGATGGCGGGATATGCCTTTATGATGGGACATTCCGGCAAGAAGCTTCTGTTCATGGGACAGGATTTCGCGCAGGCGCAGGAGTGGAGCGAGGCAAGAGAGCTGGACTGGTATCTCCTTGAGAACCCGAATCACAAGAAGATCCAGGATTGGGTGAAAGAGCTGCTGCATATCTACAAGAACAATCCATGTATGTATGAGCAGGACACCAGCTGGGCAGGATTTGAGTGGATTAACGCTGACGATTGTGACAGAAGTATCTTCAGCTTCGTAAGAAAGAGCAAGGACGGTCAGAACAATCTGTTGTTTGTGATCAACTTCACTCCGGTGGAGCGCTTGGAGTACCGCGTCGGCGTTCCAAAGAAAAAGAGCTACAAGCTGATCTTAAACAGCGAGGACAAGAAGTTTGGTGGTGCGGATGAAGACCGCCCAACGACTTATAAGGCCCAGAAGAGTCCATGCGATGGCAGGGAGTACTCTTTTGCATATCCGCTTCCGGCATATGGCGTAGCGGTATTTAAGTTTTAAATAAAGCTCTGGATAATCAGAATATGAGTAAAAGCAGCGTCAACCGGGGTGTTTTACAAACAACCTCAGCGGGCGCTGCTTTTTGGTATATTGATATGGCATAATTTGAAAGGCGGTGAACTCACAAGATGAGGCTTATTCGAGGTAACTACTCGGTGCAGTTGTAAATCTGGCAACAGGTTGTACCGAGGTTATTTTATGATGTTGTCAGGTTGGCTGCACCTTTAATTGATGTATAAAAATAACATTCAAAAAGGAGTAGCTACGATGAAAGAAAACGAACTTATAAATATTTGGAAAAGAGAAGAAAGCATTGCACATATCCACGGGTGGGACTTTGCGCATATCGAGGGAATATATACGGAAGAATCGGACTTGCCTTGGAGCTATCAGCATATCATACAAGATTACCTAAAGCCGGAAATGAAATTGCTGGACATCGACACAGGTGGCGGCGAATTTCTGTTATCACTCTGCCATCCTTATGAAAAGACATGTGCGACCGAAGCCTATCCCCCAAATGTTCAGTTATGCAGAGAGACCTTACTGCCGCTTGGAATTGATTTCCGCGCGGGCGACGGAAGAGATCCGCTGCCATTTGATGATTCTGAATTTGACATTGTCATCAACCGTCATGGGGATTTTAATGCAAAAGAAGTACATCGCGTTTTGAAAGGCGGAGGAATTTTTATCACCGAACAGGTGGGAGCTGAAAATGATCGTGAATTGGTGGAACTTCTCTTAGGTAAAACGGAGCTTCCATTCCCGGAACAGTATCTGGACATCGTAAGCAGACAGTTTTGCGATGCCGGTTTTGAAATTCTGGATGCGCAGGAATGCTTCAGACCGATCAAATTTTTCGATATAGGTGCGCTTGTCTGGTCTGCACATATTATAGAGTGGGAATTTCCCGACTTTTCTGTGGATAAATGCAAGGACAGACTGCTGTATGCGCAACAGATTTTAGAGCAAAACGGTTGTGTGGAAGGAGAGATCCATCGCTTTTTATTGGTGCTGCGCAAGCCGAAATAGAATTTGCCGGAAGGAGAACAAAATGCAATATAAAGAAAAAGTAGTCCTAAAAAACGGGCAAGACTGCATAATACGAAATGCCGTTTATGAAGATGGTCCTGCAATGTCGGAGCTGTTCGTGGTGACACACAGCGAGTCGGATTATCTGCGTTCCTACCCGGAAGAGCATAAATTTGATTCAAAAAGCGAGAGCGAATATCTCCGGAAAGTAGCCGAGAGCGATAACGAAGTAATGCTGTTAGCTGTCATAAACGACAAAATTGTTGCCACAGCAAGCGTTTCTGCCGTTGGCAATAAGTACAAAGTCAGACACCGCGCGGAATTTGGTGTTGATGTCGTAAAGGCATATTGGGGAGTTGGCATCGGCAAAAAGATCATGAACGCCTGTGTGCAATGCGCCAAAAATGCAGGATACAAGCAGCTGGAACTGGAGGTTGTCGCAGATAATGAGAGAGCGATCAATATGTACAAAAACATTGGGTTTGTGGAGTATGGGCGCAACCCGCTTGGATTTATCTCGAAATATTCCGGTGCGCAGGAGCTTGTATACATGAGGCTGGTATTATGAATTTGATTTATAAAAAAGCAACGCTTCATGACTTAGATACTTTAACGGAGACGAGGATAGAAAAATATGGAAACAGTATACATAGCCGGTGGCTGCCTTTGGGGCGTGCAGCACTTTTTTGATAGCCTGCCGGGCGTTCAAATGACTGAGGCAGGAAGAGCCAACGGAAAAACAAACTCTCTGGACGGTGAGTATGATGGATATGCGGAATGCGTGAAGGTTATCTTTGATGAAAAGGCAACCACGATCACAGACCTTATGGGGCATCTCTTTGAAATAATTGATCCGTACAGCCTTAACAAGCAAGGCGTTGATGTCGGGAAAAAGTATAGAACCGGAATATACAGTACATCTACGGCGCATCTTGAAGAAGCCAGAAATTTTATCGAACAGCGGGAAGATCGGGATAAAATTGTCGTAGAAGTGCTGCCATTAACCAATTATGTCAGAAGCGCCGAGGAGCATCAGCACCATCTGGAGCGATTTCCGGAGGATTGCAGTTACTGCCATATCCCGAACGCGGTACTGAATAAATACAGGCATAAATAAAACCATACGGAGGCAATGATTTTGAAAACAGTTACAATCTGCGGAAGCATGATCATGTAATTCCCGGAATATGAGAGAGATTCCAAGCCTTTTGGGTGGTATTCTCACCCTCGGAAACGTAGAATCAAGGTGAAAACGAAAACAGCTTTGCATATCCGGGAGGAGGATGACTATGGAAAAGAGAACGATCGGCGGCTTCATTGCCGCACTACGAAAAGCAAATGGCATGACACAGAAGGAGCTGGCGGATCGCCTGAATGTATCAGACAAGACGGTCAGCCGGTGGGAGAGAAACGACGGCGCACCGGATCTGGCGGTAATCCCAATCATTGCGGAGATCTTTGGTGTGACCTGCGACGAATTGCTCCGCGGGGAACGGAAATCACCGACAGAGCGCGCCGAAGCATCGGAGAACGCGGACGAGACGACGCCGAAGGCAGAAAAACAGCGCCAGCGCCTGCTAAAGTCAACGTTGACGCAGTATATAAACTGCTCCTATATCGCGATGGGAATTTCGGCGGTTGGTCTGATCGTTGCGCTGATCTGCAATCTGGCATTTTTAAAGGCGGTGTTGGGTTTTTTCATTGGAATGCTCTTTTTTGCCGCAAGCATAGTCTGTCAGGCAATATTCGTAAACCGGGCATTTTTAAGTGTGGAGGATGCAGGGTTGGACGAGGAAATGCTTTCCGGATACAAGAGAAAAGTTATCTGCCTGGCACAGAAATCGATCGGCTTGGCGGTTGTCTTTATCGGCTTTTGCGCTCCGATGCTTCTGGTTGGCGCAAACCTTGGGCTTGAAGCCGGCAGTATGCTCACTTGGGGTGCGGTAGGTGCTGCGGTATGTCTGCTGATCTACGCCATCGTGTTGTATTTTTTCAATGCCGCCCTTATAAAAAGAGGCACATACACGCTGTCCGGAGAAGAACTTTCTGCTTATCAGCACAATCATAAGCTGAAACGCAACTGCGCGATCGTGCTGATCGCACTGTTGGCAGTAACGTTTGTGGCGGAACAGCTTACCACTTCTATCTGGATCGCGGAACCGTTCAGCCTTATGAAAGGCACGACATTTGAGGATTACGACAGCTTCATCGAATATATGGAGCAGGACATTTCGGCGGATTATGAATATGAGGCGAAATCATACGGTGATGCAGTGGAGGTTGTCGGTGAGGACAGCGGCGCAGGCACCTATTACGATCAGAATGGCAACGAGATCAGCGAGGAGGAGGCTTTGACGTGCAGGCTGGAGGACAGGAACGGCAACGTGGTCTGCGAGTATGTGGCTCGCAACAAGAATGTCGTTACCATCCGGTATCCTGCAAAAGATGGAACTGTTCTTCCGATCACGGTATGCACCCGGCAGGATCTCAAGGAGGCTGAGCAGACCGCTGCAGCCCGGCGTGCTATTTTCTGGAGCGTTTACGGCATCGAGTGTCTGGCTGTTGTTCTGGTATATCTCCGGAAAAGAGCTAGATAACGAACAACTTACAAACATAAATCTAATTTATGACGGATAAAAATATTGATATTATATAGGAATTTGGGTAAGATAATAAGCAAGATAATAAGCAAGATGGAGTGGTATAAATGAGCAGATATGAGCCGCCGTATACAATTTCAAATGAGATGCTTGAGCTTGTTGCTGACATATCCGAAAAGGTTGGCAGGATAAGTAGTTATAAGGAATTGGAAACCAGACTGCATTTGAGAAGAAATAACCGTATTAAGTCGATCCATTCTTCGCTGAAGATCGAAGCAAATTCGCTGTCTTTGTCAGAGGTAAGGGATGTTATCAATGGTCAGTTCGTTTTGGGTGACCAAAAAGAGATACAGGAAGTAAAAAATGCATACGTAGCTTATGAAAAGATACCTGAAATAGACCCCACCAGTATTTCCCAACTTAAAAAAGTCCATGCGATAATGACTAACCGGATTGTGAGCGAGTCAGGAGAATTTCGTAAAGGCGAGGAAGGCGTTTTTTCGGGAGAGCAATGCATATTTGTCGCACCACCACTACATCTGGTAAATGGCTTGATGAAAGATCTGTTATCCTGGGTTAAGAGAAATGAAGGAAAAGTACACCCTCTTATAATGTCAGCCGTATTTCATTATGAGTTTGTATTCATTCACCCATTTGCAGATGGAAATGGAAGGTTTCATTTAACAACGCGACGCTTAAACAAGCCATACCAAACAGCACATATATTATCCCCGTAATTAAATTACTTTTTTTCATGTTCTGCACCTCGCTCATAGATAAAAATTTGCTCAATTTGCTTACCAAAAAAATGTGAAATTGCAAAGGCTAATTCCAAAGACGGATTATATTTCCCTGTTTCTATTGAACTAACAGTTTGCCTTGAAACTTTAAGTGCCTTTGCAAATTCTTCTTGGCTCATGTCTAATCCTTTTCTCAATTCCTCAACCCTGTTTTCCAAATACTATTACCTCCGCTTGACAAGGTTCCTTTACATTCCTTATTATAATTTGTGATGATATGTTTGTCAAGTTTCCTTTACAAGCTTTTGCTACAATACATTATACGGAGTAGCGGACTGCTGTCTATCAAATTGTTGTGATACTTTACCGTACATGAGCATTAGCTCCGGGGTGTTGCAGTTTACCTTCTGTTTTTTGCCACTTATCGCGAAATGTGGGACAAGGTGTTTAAGATATTGTATGATGTCCTCAACGAAGCGAAAGGAGAATCAAACATGAAAGTAAGCGTAGAGCTTTCGACGGAATACAAAGAACCATACGCCATTATTTATACGGACAGGATGACAGACGAGATCCAGCGTGTGATCGATGGATTCAGTTTAAACGAAAGTCCGGTCACAGCCCTGCAGAATGAAAAGGACATCATTATTTTGCTGCCGAAGGAAATATACATGGTCAGGGTGGAGAATGGAGATACGGTCATTTACGGAAAAGACCGAAGTTACCGATCCAGAAAGCGGCTTTATGAATTGGAACAGCAGTTGGGGAAGCAGTTTATGCAGATATCAAAATCCACACTGGTAAACTTATCTTATATGGATAGTGTTGAGAGCGGATTTAGCGGAACCCTTCTTTTGAAATTAAAGAATGGATGCAAGGATTATGTGTCAAGAAGGTATCTGCCACAATTCAAAAAATATCTTGGATTATAGGAGGAGAGGAACAATGAAAGAGATAACGAAAAATATGATCAGCGCTACGATTATGAGTATCGGAGGTGCACTGGCGATCTTTTGCCTGACAGGAATTGTTTTTGATATTGCATACGGTGGGAATTTCAGTTTGGATAATTATCGGTTTACGAAGATGGTCGCAGGCTGTATTGTGGTAGGCTTGGGATTTGGACTCCCATCTGTCGTATACCAAAAAGACAATCTGCCAATGCCGATCCGGGTACTGATCCACATGGGAATCGGGTGCGTGGTATACACGATCGTTGCTTATGCCGTCGGCTGGTTGGGTGGTGCCAGATCTGTTTTCCAAGGAATTATGATCGCGGCAATTCAGATTGGAGTGGCGTTTATCCTTCGGGCACTTTTCATGTGCTATTACCGAAAAGAGGCGGAGAGGATGAACGAGCGCATTCAGCAAATGAAGTGATTTTTCATTATTGACACCACAAAACCGCGCGAGTATAATCATTACATCAATCAAATATTTAGTAAACCCGCTGAAAAACGGGGACACAAAGCCAGATGGGTCTAAGGTCTGAAAGAAGTAAATAGGACAGGCTATGACAGCCGGTTGCAATCATGGAAATTCCTTATCATATAAGGGATTACTCTGCCAGAACCGCCTGTTTAAGCTTGCCTTTTACAGGCGTTTTTTAATAGAAAATTTCTTTTCCTATTAAAATGCTCCGCAGAGATGCGACCCGTGTGGAGTTGAAGATGCACTTACGTGCCCATACGGGCGCGCAAAGAGTCACAAGGTAACTCTTTGTTATTTTACGCAGGAGGAATGTTTGATATGCCTTCAAACAGTGAACAATTGAATTTGAATATATTTGATTACAGCACTACCGCGTATACCGTAGTGGAGCTGGTGCTTGACAGCGACGGGCAGCCGGTGGATTGGATATACCGTTACTGTAATCAGGCATTTGCAGATATAAAGGAATTCCGGATGGACGCAATGCTCGACCATTCCTTCTTAAGCCTGTTTCCGAAGGCAGATGAGAAATGGCTGCGGGTGTATTACCAGGCAGCATATGAGAACAAGCCTTGTGAGATGATATCTACGATCGGGGAGGAAAAATATTATGTTACAATCATGCCGACCGGCAAACGAGGCTTTTGCTCCTGCATGATCCAGCTGGCTGCAAAAATAAAAACCCCGGACGAAGAAGAGAAGGAACAGCTTGAAAAACGCAGGTATATCCTTGATAAACTGTCACCGGAGTATGTTTCCATCTACCGGATCGAACTCAATTCCGGGAAGTATCAGATTTTGCGTCTTGCAGACAACACTAATGCAAAAAAGCTCGTTGGAGACAATCCCCATGTGTTTGCAACCTTTGACGAATATGCTGTGCAATATGCGGATTCTTTTATATTGGACGAAGACCGGGAGGAGTTTCTGGATTGGCTCTCCTGTGAGAGCATGAAGAAGAAGCTGCAGCGTGAAGATCGGATCAACTACCACTACCAGAGTGTATCAAAGGATGGCAAATACAGCTATTTTGAGGCATACGCGGTAAAAGGGCAGGTGGATGATGACAATTTTGATATTTTCCTGGGATTCCGGAACGTTGACAGCATCCTCTACAAGGAGAAAGCGATTCAGGAGAAGCTCAAAAAAGCCTTGGATGAGACCCGGCTGAATAATGAGATCATTTCCGCTATCGCAAAGACCTATCAGTATGTTTCGAGAATTGATATACAGGCTGATTATTTTGAAGAAATATCGAACCGGGATGAAGAACATCTGGAATTTATAAAATCAGGAAAATTATCCGAGAATAACAAAAAGGTCTGTAGGGCAGTTGTCGCTGAGGAGTATCAGGAAGCATTCTTTAAGTTCGTAGACCTGACAACGCTGCCGGATCGTATGAAGGATGAAGAGACAATTGTTCTGGAGTATCGCATGAAGGACGGCAATTGGCATAGGCTTCGTTTTGTCGAGAAGAAGCGGGATGAGAATGGCCGGCTGACACATGTGCTCTGCGTCATCCGTAGTATCAGTGACACAAAGCGGCGGGAGCAGTCTCTTTTATATGAGGTTGACGAAGCAAAGAAGGATGCTGCGCTTAAGACCCGGTTCTTATCGAATATGAGTCACGACATCCGCACCCCGATAAATGGAATCATTGGCACGCTCGAGGTGGCAAATCATTATCCGGAGGATCTTAAGATGCAGCAGAAATGCCGGAATCAGATTATGGAGTCCTCCAGATATCTTGTTTCGCTGGTCAATGACATCTTGGATATGAGCAAGCTCGAATCCGGTGATGTTATTACGGAGGATATTTCATTTGATCTGACAGATCTATTAAATAGAACCAATACCGGGAAACAGACGCAGGCTGCAGACAAAAAGGTTGATTATGTAGTAGAGTGGGACAGATCCGAGATAAAACACAGATTTCTGATTGGCAATCCGGTGTACCTGGAGCGTTTGCTGACAATCATCTCCAACAATGCGGTCAAATTCACAAACCCGGGAGGCAGCATACATGTCTGGTGTAATGAAATATATTCGGATAGTGAACATGTGACATACGAATTTGGTTGTTCAGACAATGGAATTGGTATGAGCGAAGATTTTATCGAGCATGCATTTGATATGTTTTCCCAGGAAAGCCAGAGCAGCAGATCCAGATATGAAGGCTCAGGCCTTGGCCTTGCCATAGCGAAGAAGATTGCGGACCGGATGGGCGCTAAGATTGAGATAAAGAGCAAGAAGGGTCTCGGCACGACCGTTATAATGACAATTCCTTTCAGAATCGGCGAATCAGATAAAATCGAGGAAACCGTAAACTATAAAGAGGTGCCGGTCGAAGGATTGCGTGTGCTCATCGCAGAAGATAATGAGCTGAACATGGAACTTGCCAAATTTATGCTGGAAGACAATGGAATGTGTGTGGAGTGCGCATCAGATGGTGCGGAGGCTGTGAAGCGTTTTGAAGAATCTGCGCCGGGATACTATGATGCAATCTACATGGACATTATGATGCCGAACTTAAACGGCTGGGATGCAACGAGAAAGATCCGGTCCATGAAACGGCCGGACTCTGCTACCATACCGATTATTGCCATGAGTGCGAATGCATTTGCGGAGGATATTATCAACAGCTGTATTTCCGGAATGAACCGCCACCTTACCAAGCCACTTGATCAGGCAAAGCTGGTAAATGCACTCAAGGAATGCTTAGGCCGAACTGTACATGGAGAGATTCTGTAATGTCCAAGGATCTCTCCATAATTTTCTAATACATCCTGCTCATATCCTGCCTGATAAGGAGAACCGTTGTGCAATACAAAGGGCACTCCTTTGGAGTTGCGCATATCAGAGATCACTCCCACATGATGCTTCCATATGACAATGTCACCGCCCTGCCATTGCGCAATATCGCTGGTATCGGTGGTCAGCGAAGTCGCATATTTTTTAAAATAGACCGCCATGTTGACCACACGGCGGAAATCAATATTCTTATCCGGTTTTTCAATTCCATAATCCTCTGGGGACTGTGTGATATCTGCATCCATCAGCTCCTGAAGATCGTATCCGGCACCAAGCAATCCAAACGCTACCACATCCGTGCAGACACCGTATTCATCATCCGGGTAACCGGATGGATAATACTTGCTCTTGTATTTCGGTTTTGTGTCCAGATAGGTACGCACGGAATTCAAGATGTCGGTCTGGTCGTCAATCCCGTCTCCATCCCTGTCCGTATCGCTGACGTATCGTGCAATTCCAAAATGCTCGCCGGAATATTTGCAATGCGGGATATAGTTGAACTGGTACAGTATCGCAGCAGCCACGATTATCAGTATAATGATAAATACCGCAAGAATCGGCTTTTTCTTTGATACACTTTTTTTCATAATAATTCCCTCCATTTTAAAACTGAGATCTATCTTAATCAATTTGTCTGGACTTAAATTACTCTAATGAGCGTAACCAAAGCGAACGCAGCCTAAGCAGACGCAACCTAAACGAATGCAACCTAAACGAGCGCAACGCTCTCTACCCAATCTACGTTAAATATATCCCAGGGAGGTAGATATAGGCAAGAAAATTCCGGAAATAATCTACCCATATAGAATGAAAATAAGTATGGGGATAGAGTTGTTGTATTTTCCATTCAACATGAGCGCCCCGGAACTTAATTTATGCTCCGGACCAGCCGATATATTCCATAGAGTGACGATTCGGTCATCGGGCAGGAGCAGAATGCCGAGTCGTCACATAGAAATGAGGTGCGGGATGCAGGTAGATCAGACAAAGCTTTTGGACAGTTTATCGTATAGTCACAATACACAGGAAAATACCAAGGGAATTGAGAATTACATAGCACAGGGAGCCGACAAGAGCGGCGGAGTCCATGTGGCAGGCGCTGCAAAAAAGGATGACGAGACGAGCATCCATGCGGCAGAGACCGTCGATATGTCACAGACCACCTACTCGCGCCCGACTGCGGAGCATGACAAAACCGTAGCAGATACGCTGACAACGGATGATACCTCTGCGGCAGAGCGGAGCAACGAGATGGCGGTTGTTGCAAACACGACCTCGGAAGCGGACTTAAAGCAGATGCAGGAGGACGGATATTCCGTCGCGGATACAGACACAAAGACGATCATCACGGTCACAGACAAGATCAAGACGGCACTCGCCAAGGCGGGTGTGGATATCTCTGCGTATGGGGACACCTTATCCGAGGAGCAGCTTGCCGAGATCACCGGAAGCGTGGAGGTGGCGCGGCAGATCGCGGCACAGCTGATGGCGCAGGATCTTCCGCAGACCGCACAGAACATAAATGATATGGCAGACGCAGGGCAGAAGGCAGAACAGCTTGCACCTTTGGGTGAAGACGCCATTTCGTATCTGATCAAAAATGAACTGCCGCCAACGATCGCCAATATCTACCGTGCCGAATACAGTATCAGCGAGAAGCGTAACGGTAGGGCGGCTATGAGTGATGCAGACTTTGCTCAGCTGCAGGACCAGATTGCACAGATCATTCAGAGCGCCGGCTTGGACGTAAACGGGCAGACCTTGCAGGACAGCCGCTTTCTACTTGAGCAGGGGCTGCCACTTACCGCGGATAACCTTGCATATTTACAGGATTTACGAGCTGTTTCCGACCAGATCGCAGGATGGAAGGAAAATGGCATGGATGACGCAATCTATCAAAACATGTGTGATGCCATAGCAGAAGGCGCACATCCGATAGATGCGATGCTTGCCGATGGATGGTCCTTAAGTGACCGTGCGCGGGAGAGCACGCAGATCGTGGAGGAGGCGACCGATGAGGATATCGCATACGTGCTTGCGAAGGATCAGCCTCTTACGATAGAAAACCTAAAGGCCGCTGAAAATGTAAGAAAAAGCGGTACTGCAGGAAAAGTTGATATTGCTGGCGAACGTAATTCTGAGATAACAGAGAATGCAAAGCAGATTCTTTCTGAGCAGGGGCTTGCCTTTCTGACGGCAAAGCGCCAGCTTGAGGAGACTCGTCTGGCAATGACCTCGGAAGCAAACTATGCGCTCTTGAAAAAGGGCATTTCCATAGATACCAAGCCGCTAGTGGAACTGGTGGACGACCTGAAAGGGCAGGAGGGCAGCTACTATCAGAAGCTTTTAGAGAGCGAAGGCATAGATACCGAAGAAAATGTTGCTGTCTTTAAGGAAACCTGTCAGGTCTTAGATGATTTGAAAACGGCTCCGGCATATGTGATCCGGCCGAGGACGGTGGATACACTTAACAGTCTGCACGAAGCGGGGATGGAGCAAAAGAACAAATTTGACAAAGCAAATGAGAGTTATGAGACACTCATGACAGCTCCGCGCAAGGATATGGGAGATTCCATACAGAAAGCGTTTGCCAATGTGGATGATATATTAAAAGACCTCGGGCTTGACACAAGCGAGGCGAACCGCAGGGCAGTGCATATCTTAGCATACAACAATACTGAGCTTACGCCGGAAAATATCGCACTCGTCAAGGCGAAGGATGAAGCGGTCAACCGCGCATTTACAGGCCTGACACCAAAGGTTGTGGTGGAGATGATCCGGAAGGGAATCAATCCGCTTGATATGGATATGGACACGCTCAACCAGACAGCGGTGGATGTAAAAAGTGAGCTTGGCGACGAGGACACCGAGCGCTACCAGAAATATCTGTGGAAATTGGAGCAGAACAACGATATTTCCGAGGAGGAACGAAGCTCCTACATTGGAATCTACCGTCTGATCGCGCAGGTGGAAAAGACGGATGGGGCTGCAATCGGATCGCTGATGCAGCAGGGAGCTCCAATTACCATGCGCTCGCTGCTTACCGCAGTGCGCACGGGAAACAAAGGTTCTATGGACTATCAGGTGGATGATCAGTTCTCCGGTGTGGATAACGTTGCCAAAAATGAGCGGATCGATGATCAGATCATGGCGGCTTACCACACGAACTGCCTGCATGATGCAGCGGAGGCGCTTACACCGCAGGCGGCACAGGCACTCGCAGAGACAGATTATGAGAACCTGACGCCGGAGCAGGTGAAGGAAGTGGTTGCACAGGCAAATTCTGAGACGGCGCAGGAGGATGTTGCAATAGAGCAGCAGTATCTGCAGGATCAGATGGAACAGGTAAAGGCTGCGGCTGCGGCCGAGCAGGAAATCTATGATTTTCTGGATAAGGCGCAGCTTCCGAACACTGTCAACAACGTACTTGCAGTGCAGCAGATGTTAAGCGATCGCAACAAGATGTTTGATACGCTGTGGAACGCAAAGGGAACAACCGCGCAGTCAATAGAACGTATCGCGCAGATGAAAGAGCTGATCCTTGAGCGGTTCGGGGAGAGCGTGAAGTCTCCGGCAGAGATGGCGGACGCGCAGGAGGCGCTTGCGGATGTTGCGGAGCATGTCATGGATACCATGATCGTAGAGGACGACCACATGGGCAGTATCGACATCCGTGCGCTGCGCCTGATGAATACGCAGCTTGGAATCTGCGCAAAGCAGGCCCAGGAAGAAAATTACATGATCCCGATACAGACCGGTGAAGGTGTTACGGGAGTATCGCTCAAGATCGTGCGAGGAACAAAGGAAAAGGGTATGGTTGATATCCTATTCCATGGAAGTGTCACCGGAAAAGTCGCCGCGACGTTTGAGGCGAAGGAGGACGGCATCAGCGGAATGCTTGCAACCGACAGTGAGGAGACGAGACAACTTCTGTCCGATCATCTTGGGATGCTTGCGGATGCGCTTGGAGATGGGCGCGCGGAAAAGATTGATCTGCGTGTTGCAAAAGTCAGCGATGTTTCACTAGACCACTATACCGGACAGGTTGCCAGCCGAAACACAGGCTCAGCCGTTTTGGAAGAAAACAGTGGGGAGACAGATGCAAAAGAAGAATCCCAATACGAGGTGCAGACCAGCCGTTTGTACCACATTGCGGAGAGTTTTCTCAAAACAATCCAGGAGTTTTTATAAACATAAAGCCTATGGTACTTGCATACATTAATCTCAAGTGAGTGAAGATGGATGTGTGCCATGAAGAATATATTTCCAAAAATAGTTGCCCTTACGCTTCTCATGTCAGTGTTTTTTCTGGCGAGGCGTGGGGCAGCTTTTGTTTCCGCCAAAGCCATGCAGGAAGAAAATGCGACCTGTATCGTGATCGATGCGGGACATGGGGCAAATGATCCCGGTAAAGTCGGGGTGAACGGAGTATTGGAAAAGGACATCAATCTGGCCATCGCCTTAAAACTTAGAACAATGCTTGAAAATAAAGGATATAAGGTTGTAATGACACGGGATACGGATGAGATACTGGCTGACAAAAATGCAACAAACCAGAAGCGGGAGGATATGGTCGGACGTGTGCGTGTGATAGAAGAAGCCAATCCGGTAATGACGATCAGTGTACATCAGAATAGCTTTTCCAACGGCGCAGTGTGCGGGCCGCAGGTGTTTTACTATTCGGAATCGCCGGAAGGAAAAGAGATCGCAACAACGGTGCAGGCAAGTTTAGACGAGATCTTAGAACCGGAGAGCCCGAGAAAAACGAAGGCAAACAACGAGTATTATATGCTCAAAAAAACACCCACACCTACGGTCATCGTAGAATGTGGGTTTTTAAGTAATGATCGGGAAGCAGAGCTTCTATCCACGGAGCTGTATCAGAACAAGGTTGCCCGTGCGATCTATTTTGGAATCTGCGATCATCTGCAGGATAACGCAGCTGTGTCTGCTGAAACATAAGGCATGGTATACAATCAGTTGATGTATTTGATAATGGTATCCCAGATATCACTGCTCTCAAGACCGAGCTTCCAGAAAGACGCTCCGGCGAGTGAATAACTGTCGAGGAGGCGAAGCCTTTCATCAAGGGAAGCGGAGTCTTCCAGCCAGATCTTATATATGGAGCCGTTTTTCTCATACTCGGCATAGTATTGTCCGCAATCTTCCAGCCAGACCTTCTCGGCATTGTTTGCAGCCACCAGCTTTGCGGCACCGTTCATGCCGTATGCTTCGGAGGTTGTGTCGTAGATCATCTCGGTATCAGAGTCATCGGAACGAGGGGTAAGACACCATACTCTTGTATAGAATGGCATTCCGAGAATGACCTGATTGGAAGGAACTTCCTTTAACGTGTTTTCCACGCCCTCTTTTACCCAATTTAAGGATGCGACCGACCCGGCATCGGAACCGCTGTAATGCTCATCATAGCCCATGATAACAACATAGTCAGCAAAGTTAGCCTGCTCCGCACGGTCATAAAAGGCGGTGTAATCGGTTGGAACATAGTTGTCAACCGACAGGACAATACCATTGTTGGCACATTTGAGGGAAAGCTCCCGGACAAACTGGATGTAAGCTTCTCCAACCTCGGTACCGTTCATCGCTTCAAAATCCAGATTGACTCCGTCCAGATTATATTGGATAGCCATTGATACGATCTGATTAACAAGATTCTGACGGGTGGAGCTGTGCGTCAGAACATAGGTGGTATCCACATCCTTATTCTCCAGATTACTGAAAAGCGCCCATACCTCAACGCCCTGCTGATGGCAGTAGTTTACATAGTCAAGACTTGCCAGATTGGATAAGTTTCCTTCGTTGTCGTTGAGACAGAACCATGTCGGGGAGATCACATTGATAGCCTTTGATGTGGCTAAGATGGATGCGATATCGGAGTTGGCATCCGTGCTGAATACCTGATGCCAAGCCATGCAGATCTCAAAATCCTTTTTTATATGGGAGAAGGTCTCCTCCGTAAAATCATGTGTGAGCGTATCGGTTGTTTTTTCGTTTAAGAATTTGTTGCGGACATAGCCGATGATACCGTCATCGGTCATAACCTTAGTCCAATTTTCCTCCTCATCAAGAACAGTAACCGGGACATTTGTTGCAAGATCACAGAGAATTGGACTTTTAATGCCACCCTTCTGACGGATAACGGTGTCTTTTGAGGCTGATACAACGTTGATGGTTCCCCATTTATTGTACATGACAATACGGGATGGGGAATCAAAATATGTATAAGTAAAATCGGAGTACTGCTGTGCAAAATCGATATTGACCCATGCAGAATCCGAAGTTGCCTTTACAATCGTGCTTCCAAAATCAACAGATGACTTGGTTACCGTATAGGAAGAAGACTCCGCATCGGCAGAAATCACATCCCGCGCTGTTGTATAGAATAGGATATTTTCATTTTCATCCCAGTAAAAGCGGGGATTTAAATAGTCATGTACAAATCCGTAATCCAGGTAGAGCTGGCCATCGATCTGCTTGGCGCACTGCTCGGATTTTGCATGATTAAAGATGATACTTACCATATCCTCAGAGCCGGTATTGAAGTAATCATTCAGGTCAGCACGCTCTGTGGATGGTGTATATTTTTTGATATAAGATGAAATAACCAGCCCTCCGGCAACAATTGCAATCAATAAAATAACGATAAGAACCGGCATTATTTTTTTCTTCATGTAAGATAAAATCCCCCTTTGTCAATGAGTGCTCTGGTGTGCCATCTGCATTCTGCAAATGGCCGCTCGCTCTTGAATTATATCATTGTGGATTTTAAGATTCAATATGTATCAAAACGGAACCGTCTGCAAAACAGGCGGTTCCGGGCTCTTTTATCTTTTTTTCCTTTTCCATTTTTATATTAAAAAAAGACACTAATCTTTCGCCGATATAAAAATTCAGAAAATCTATTTTATTTTGTGGTTTAAATTTAATGTTAAATATTTTTTAACAATAGAAAGAATGCAGTAATAACATCTTCCAAGTCACGCCAAGTTATTTAAGTGATATACCACCTCGCTTTCCGATACTGCAGAAGGGACATCATTCCCCTGCAGTGACAATATGGCGCCCCACAATTCGCGTGGAGCAAATTCAATAAACAGCTGAATCAAAGGTTCATTTTTCATGTTGCCTCCTCATTGCCGGCACATCGGTTCATGGTATATTAATTCCGGTTTTTGCCAGCATTTCTTCAAAAAAGGTACAATCTGCTGTAGTTAAACGAAACGGATTTGGTAGATAAGGTACGGGAAGGGCGAGAAGTCGGTTACGCTGTCCAAATGGCTTTACGGTTTCCTTTATCCCTAAATTTCCCAGTAAAAGCATATGATCCTGACTTGTATTCATATTGTATAGAAGCGTTTCCTGCATTTCCTTCAAAAGGTGCGCCTTCCATGGACTGACACTTGCCACAACCAGCTTGATGTCGCACCGGTAGAAATCCCAACAGCTCTCGGAAGTAAGAATCCCAAGGTCGATAACGGTGTATGAAAAACGGCTTTGCATGATACGCGGCAGATCCTCACGGCGCAGGCATGGATAACATGTAATATCCATATAGCAGAATGAGGGCTGTTGCGCACTGCCGGCCAGAGCAAGAATCTGACCGCTTCCGTTTCTTTCCACGTAAGCCGTTTTCCTCCGGAGCTTACTGCATAAATAGTTAGAGAGTGATAGTGCGATATGTGTTGTCCCGATTCCGTGCTCTGTTCCGCAGACGCCTATCGTCCATGCGGAAGAAGCCGGAGCCTTTTTATGATTGCGCATAGTGGGTGTTGTCCTTTCTGTCCAAGCAGCAGACGAAAGAAATCCAACTTCTTTCTTGTAATCCCAAAGGCATCCGTATCCGGAAAAAATGGATACACGGGAACCCCAAAAGCCTTTGCCAGAGTTGCGGCAGAACGCTTATCTCCGTGATTTACGATTACTTTTACGATATCCTTATGCGTATGCAAAAAATTGTTTTGTTCAATGACATCCTTCCTGCGCCAGGGAGCACCATCACATACAAACAGGATCAGGTCAGCCTGCCCGATCGCCGGATCGGCAGAATTGATGCCATAATCTGTTACACGGATAGCGTTCAAGGGATAGGAAATGGCTATGCCGGCTCCATACGTTGGATATCCTTTAAAGCATCGCAGATAGAAACAACCATCTTTTTCCAGCATATTGGGATAGACAAGGGAAAGCTTGAAAAGACTGTCAGTGTTGTTGCACTCAAGATAAAAGCTGTCATGTGCAAGCAGATTGAGCGCTGACACAAGCGATATCGCTATGTGCGTACAACCACAGCCGGAATGACTTCCGACGACTGCAATGTTTGAGACGAGATGCGGCGAACGAATGGTTAAAAATTCTTTTTCAAGTACGGACAAAAGCATTTCCACCGTTTCATATCGAAATGCCGGGTCCGGATGAATTGATTTTTGGATAATTCTGGAAATTTTTCGAGGAAGTGCAGGTTCAACATATTTGCTCAGAAGCTGCATAAGCTTACCTAAGGAATAAACGTCTGCAGCAGTTGAAAGATCTGCTCCGGAAAAGTTCTCCGGTGCGGAAAACTGCGCATTCCCGAAATGCCTGATACGTTCTTCCGGATGTGCCGGATAACCGGATACACCAAAGTCGATTAATTTGAGCCGATCTCCACATACTATAATGTGTTCGGGTTTCAAATCCTGGTATAAAATCGGAATTGGCATAAACGTGTGCAAATAGATAAATATATCGCACAGCTGCCGGCAAAATGAAAAAAACAAATCTCCGGAAATAATTGGTTGATTAAGCAGAAACGTGTCTAAAGAATCTCCCTGAATGTATTCCTCAATCAGATAGAAAGAATCGTCATCCTCTTCAATATCATAAATCATAGGGATACCGGGGTGATGAATAGACTTTAGAAGCCTCGCCTCGCTTAAAACAGAGAGCTGGTCAGATGTGGCCTTGGGGATGACCTTGATTGCCTGTTCCAACTCAAGAACATGATGTCTGGCAAGATAAACAGTACTGTAAGAGCCACTGCCCAAGGTACGGATAATCTCGTACTTGCCGGACAAAAAAGATTGGTTATTGTCGTTCATACGCTCCTTTGTACGGTCGCGCATCTCGTGACTATGTTTATAGCATAATTTTTTTGACTTGGCAAGACCCAATTTTAGAAATTTTTAATGTGTTGACAACTTTACATCGTAGAATCATTTGATTATAATAGGTTTTACAATTTACCAGAAGATTTTCAGAAAAGGATGTGATTGCATGAAAATTGAAAAAGTAAATGAGAACCAGATCCGTTGTACACTTACCAAAGAGGATCTGCAGAATCGTCAGATCCGGCTCAGCGAGCTGGCATACGGATCTGAAAAAGCCAGACTGCTTTTCCGTGACATGATACAGCAGGCCAATCACGATTTTGGATTTGAAGTGAATGATATTCCGCTCATGGTTGAGGCAATACCAACCTCTGCGGAATCGATTATATTATTGATTACCAAGGTGGAATACCCGGAGGAGCTTGACACCCGTTTTTCCAAGTTCTCCGAGCCGGACGAATCCCTCTATGATATGGAGGATGCAGGCATGGACAATAATGCAATCAAGCAGGGTGCGGATGATATCCTTGATCTGTTTGAGAAGATCCGTAAAGAGCGGGCAAAGCAAAATGCATCGGCAGATGAGGCAAAGGAGCAGGACACAACTGCCGGGGAGGAAGAGCCACAGACTCCGGTATCCGCAGAGCCGGTTGACCTTACCAAGATGTATGAGTTTTCCGATATGGAACAGATTATCCGGCTGTCCGGTGTTTTGAATGGATATTATACCGGGGAGAACGATTTGTACAAGAATGTGCAGAAGAACCGTTTTTACCTGATGCTTCACAATAGTGAACATACGCCGCAGGAGTTCAACAAGGTATGTAATATCATCTCTGAATATGCAAGCCAGAGGGCCTATACAGACGCTGTCGGGGCTTTCTTTGAGGAGCATGGCAAGCTGCTGGTAAAGGGCAATGCATTACAGACAATTGCACAGTTATAACGGAAAAGCAAAAAAGCCGTCACACGATAATGTGTGGCGGCTTTTGTCATAGGTGCACGATTCCGTGCATAAAAAACAAAAATTGATTAGCCCTGCTGTGCTAAGAAGGTGTTGATCTCTTCTACAAGATCGTCTGCATCGATACCGTGTACCATTGCAGCTTCTTCGATGGTCTCCATCTGGGAAGATGGGCATCCAAGGCAGTGCATACCAATATTCAAAAGAATCGGTGCAACATTCTCATCAATCATAAGTAACTCACCGATCATAGTGCTCTTTGAAACCTGTGCCATGATATTGTCCTCCTTTAATAGATCTGTTTTAACGTGGCTATTATAATACGATTCCCACAGAAATGCAAATTATACTTTGCATTGAGGTTAAAGAATCAGCAAAACCGGACGATATAAAAGATAGGTGACAAGGATTGTCGTACAGATAAGCAGGGATGCGGGTTAACAGGAATTTGGGAAGGAAAGACCGCTATGAAAATTAATCAGAATATGTCAGCAGTTCTCACAAATAAACAGCTGCTCCGGAATGAGAACTCTTTAGCCGCATCCATGGAGCGTCTGTCTAGTGGACTTAAGATCAATTCTGCGGGGGACAATCCGGCAGGAATGGCAATTTCCAATAAGATGAAGGCGCAGATCGATGGACTTGGACAGGCAAAGGACAATGCCTCCAATGCAGTATCGACATTGCAGATCGCGGACGGTGCTTTGAACGAGGTATCGAACATTTTACAGAGAATGCGTGAGCTTTCTGTTCAGGCAGCAAACGGAACCAACTCGACAAGCGACCGCAAGATCATTCAGGATGAGATCGATCAGCTTACCAAGGAAGTGGAGCGCATCTCTGCTGATACCGAATATAACACCAAGGCACTTCTTGACGGTTCGTCCGATGTGCGCGTGTACGCCGACAGTAAGAGCGTAAGCCGTATCATGGTCAGCGACACGGTATCTACCGGATTTTACAACGTGTCAGTGACCGACGTGGCGAAGGCAGCAGAATGCACGCTTGATACATCTGCATTAGTAGCAGGTACGATCACGATCAACCAGACAACAATCGAAGTAACCGCAGATATGTCGAGTGAGGCATTTTATGAGACACTGAGGAATGCGGCAGAGGTGGCAGGATGCCAGTTTACAGACGACTCCACACCGGATTCCATCACGCTTACCTCCATGCTCTATGGCAGCCAGGCGGAGATTGATCTTTGCGTATCACCGGAGCTTGCAAAGGCGCTTGGAGTAGATACAATGGACGGGGCAAAAGTCGATGATGACGGCAACTACACCGCCAAGACATTTGGAAAAGATGCACAGGTAAGTTTCCCGAACAACAATGCAGCAGATGCCGGATTCTCTTCCACAGCGACTGTTTCCGCGACAGGAAACCGGGTTACAGTTACGGATGTACATGGATTTTCCATGGATTTTCTGATAAATGATGCATATGATCCGACCACGGATTCTGCTGATGGACTCGGGACAATCGAGCTTGAGGTAACCGATATCGGAAGTATGACGATCCAGGTTGGGGCAAATGAATACCAGACAATGGATATCCGCATTCCGGAGACATCTGCCGAGAGTCTTTACTTAGATACCATAGAACTTGCGACCTACAAGGGGCCGGAGCGTGCAATGGTAACGCTTGACGAGGCGATTGCGACACTCAACGAGACGCGCTCCCGCATCGGTGCATTCCAGAACCGGTTGGAATATGCGTCCAACAGCCTTGCCGAGACAACAGAGGATATGACATCCGCATATTCAACCCTGCTTGACACGGATATGGCAGAAGAAATGACGATCTACACGCAGGCAAGCGTGCTTGAACAGGCATCCGTATCGGTATTGTCCCAGGCAAATGATCTTCCGCAGACGGTGCTTTCTCTGCTGCAGTAAGGAGCCGGATATGCAGAACGAGTTGAAACTTGATTTTACGCGCAGGCTCAGCCAATGCAACCGCGGTGAAATGATCGTGATCATATACGATATTTACTTTGCATATGAAAGGGACGCGCGGAAAGCATATGAAGCGAACCGGCATGAGGAATACAAGGAAGCTGTCCGAAAGGCGCAGAATGTACTTGCCGAGCTGATACATTCACTTAATTTTTCTTATGACTTGTCCAAAAATCTGTATCGGCTTTATATGTATTGTACGAATTGCCTGGCCCGTGCAATTTATGAGAATAAAACAGACGGCATTGATGAAGCGGATGCCGTGATGAAACGATTGTATACAAGCTTTGAGGAGGTGGCAAAGAGCGATCATTCCGAGTCGCTGATGCGCAATACGCAGCAGGTCTATGCCGGCATGACATATGGGCGCACCTCGCTCAATGAAAATTTGTCCAATGTGGATAGCAACCGGGGGTTTCTGGCATGAGTGTCAGACACCCTCGATTTTTTTTACACATTCCAATAAGAATTTGTATCGCATCTGAACGGCTTTTGCCTGATAGATATAATAGTCAATAAGGTCAGGCTCCACAACGTTCTCAAGATTTGCATATGCGACGCGCAGTTCATCGCTGGTCCGTATCAGATTGTCCTTCAAGGCAGCGTAGCCATCATCTGTAACAGGGGTACTTCTAAAAAGTTTCATAAGTTCACCTGCTTTCTTCTTTCCCTTATGCTAATTATAAGCAAGATTTTGTAATTCTATACAAAATTTTCCGGTACAATTTTGTTACAATCTTCCGAAAAAATTCTTTTGAAGAAAAAAAGCTGGACAAAATGAAAGCTCCGTTGCTATAATTCGATTCACAACACGAAAAGAGGTGATGCAGTTGGACGCTTTGGAAGTGTCGAAGCTGGTGCTGCTGCTTCTTGTAATGTTGGCAGTAGTGCTGGATTTTTTGTGTTATCGGATCAGTAACCGGCTGATCGCAGCAGGCATGGTGCTTGCGCTTGTACTTGGCTATGCTCAGGGCGGAGTACAGCAGATGTTATTCGTTCTTAGGAACATGTCTTTTCCGGTTATCGCACTTTATCTTTTTTATCGCATGCGCGCAATCGGCGCGGGTGATGTCAAATTATTTTCCATGATCGGTGGTTTTTTGAATTTCAGACAGATTGTTTGGTGTGTCGTGCTCTCCTTTGTGCTCGGAGCCGTAATATCCCTTGGAAAAATGCTCATAGATGGTACGTTGTACAATGGGCTTTTAGAGGGTGGCAGCTATATTTGGGGACTGATGGGAGGAAAATGGCAGGAATACCGGCCGGCCGGATACACGAAGGATCATGTGATCCACTTTTCGCTTGCAATTTTATTGGGGATGCTCGCGGTCTTGATTGGTGGAAAATACGGATTATTTTAGGAGGGAGGAAGCATAGGGGCTATGCAAAAGGTCAGGTTAGCACTTTGTATCAACGATGCGGATTATCGCGGAAGATTGTCCGGGCATTTGCTCTTGCAGGAAAAGGAGCGGTTTGAGCTTCACCTTTTTACGGACGCAGAGCAGATCGTGGATGATGTGGGGCGGTATGACATTATCGTCTGTGCAGACTGTCTGCAGGAAGCACATCAGCTGGTGCAAAGAAGAACAGAACCGGTTGTCTATTTAATCGATTGCGAGAGCGAACGGCAGACACCGGAGAATCTGACGGAGAAGGTCAGATTCATTGAAAAATTCCAGAGTGTAAATGGCATTGTGGATGCAATATTACAGGAGGTCGGAAGCGAAATAAGGCAGCTGGCGGATGGCAGACAGATTGTGCCAAAAACAAGATGCGTTGCTGTGTACTCACTCGCGGAAAATGAATACCAGCTGCCGTTTCTTGTGACGATGGCTTCTGTTTTGGGGGAACAGAACCGTGTCCTGATTCTCGATATTCAAGAAAATAGTGGGATCATGCATCTCTTACAGCAGGTCCCAAGAGGCGGCATAGAGGAGGTACTCTCGATGGCGGAAAGCGGAAAATACAGCAAAAGCCGCCTGCTCTCCTGCATTGGGCATATGGATCATGCCGATTATATTTATCCGGCGGAAAACACGGAATGTCTGTGCGAGGCAGATGGGGCCATGTATCTGCGTCTGCTGCAGATGATAGATGAGGAACTTGATTATACAATGGTCCTTCTGAACATGGGATCACGGTTCAACGGATTCTTTGAGGTGCTGAATCGTTGCCAGAATGTATATCTGCTATCACGGAATGGTGGACTGTGCCAGTGGAGAGAGTATGAATTTAATGAGGAAATCTCAAAGCGTGGGTACGAAGCACTTATGGATAGGACTACAAGAGTGGAAATTCCTCTTATGACAATGCCCTCCAGCTGTGAACGCATTGTGGAGCAGTGGAAATGGAACGAATTTGGGGATATGATCCGCCACATGCTCCTGCAGCCTTTTATGGCGGAAGGGATGCGGGCATAAGTGGACGAACTCGAGAAAAATGTACTTCTTATACGGGAAAAGGTTCTCGCACGGTTAGATCTGTCAAGAGAAATCAGTGATGAGGAGCTTGAAGCAATTATCACAGAAGAGCGTATGGCCTTTGCCCGGGACGGAATGTTTTCCATCCGGGATAGGGTGAGGCTTGAACAGCAGGTGTTTAATTCCCTTCGGAAGCTTGATGCCATACAGGAGCTGGTGGATGATCCGGAAGTTTCCGAGATCATGGTCAATGGGCCGAAGAAAATCTTTTATGAAAAGAAAGGGCGCATCTACCGCTGGGATGGGCAGTTTACCTCTGAGGAACGATTGGTGGATATCCTACAGCAGATTGTTGCAAGACATAATCGTGTTATCAATCTGTCCGCACCGATCGTGGACTCGCGTCTTGCAGATGGCTCACGCGTCAATATGGTGCTTGCACCGATATCGATTGATGGATCGGCCTTAACCATCCGCAAGTTCCCGGAGCATCCACTTACCATGCAGCAGCTGATCGCAATGGGGGCGATCTGTGAGGAAGCAGCAGATTTACTGCAGACGCTTGTAAAGGCCCGCTACAGCATGATCATTTCCGGCGGCACAGGCTCCGGCAAAACAACATTTCTAAATGCATTATCGCAGTATATTCCCTCCGATGAACGCATTATTACAATTGAAGATTCTGCAGAACTTCAGATTCAGGGCGTGGATAATCTGGTCCGCTTAGAGACGCGTAATTCCAATACGGAGGGCGTGGCGGCTATAACCATACATGACCTGATCCGTACAGCGCTCCGTATGCGCCCGGACCGCATTCTCTGTAAGTTTAGAGTCCCTACCTCTCAAACATCTATATTTTCTAGCTTTTAACTTTGTTTAAATGAAATAAAGTTTTATTCTTCATTTTTTATGGTTTCCTTTCCTTGTAAATATATGTTATTTAACGTTATTCAAAAAAAGGGCAGAAATTGTAGTTTCCACCCTAAATGATTTTCTAAAAATTATCGTCGAGGTTCTCTAAGTAAGAATTCTCTAATTGTTTTTCAAGTTCAGTAATTCTTTCTAACGCTTCATCATATTTAGCCTTATACTTTCCATCTTTTTCATATTCAGCAATAATAGATTTAAGACGTTTGTTTTCAGCTCTTAATGAAGTGATGATTGTCTCCTTACTCTCCACAGTTTGTTTTCTTTTTTTAGTTGAACCAGAACATACTTTGTCAACTTCTGCATTGAGTTCAGGGTACTTGTATAAATATTGAAGAGAGACCTCAGCCATCTTACAAAATTCTGTTTTTGTAGGATTTTTTTTACTTCTTTTAAATTTTAGAATAGTTTTCTCAACCCTTTCTTGAGTTGAGTTTTTTCTATTTTTCTGGTATTCCACCATAGAATTACTTTTTTTCATCTAATCGCTCCTTTACCTGTTTAATAATTCGCTCCAAATCCTCTTTTAATTTAAGATTGGATTGTAAAATTACGTCCATTTCATTTTGTTTGGCAACTTCTATAGTTGCATTGACTTCCTGTAATTGCATTTCATAATTATTAAGGTGTTCAATCGTAGGTTGGAATAATGAACAGCTAATACATGCATTTGCCTTTTTACATACTCCTAATTTTGTAATATCACGGGTACACCAGCCATTACATAATTTTGTAACTGTTTGAGATTGTGGAATTTCTTCAATCATACTCATGGATTGAATATTTCTGATTAAATAATCATCTCGTTCCAGTTTTGGTGAGAGTTGTCTAATAGTGGTTTCATCACTTATATGTATGTAATGCATTAGAGACTTTAAACAAGTTTGTCCCAAAGCCTTTGAGGTTGCTTCTGCTCCGTAACCAGCATTTATAAGAGAGGTAGCAAAAGTAGCACGAAATCTATGACTTTGAAATCTTAATAAATCTCCATTCCTGTCCTTAACCTTATGTTCGTAAAACAGCATGTTCATTCTTCTAATAAATGCGGAATGTTCAATCTTAGTCCCTTTATCAGTTAAGAAGACATATTCAGGCTCACAATTAAAACGCTTTTTATTTTTAGCAATTTCCGAGAGAAGAATAGTAGAAACTTCTTTTGTTAATGGCTTTAAGTATTCTTTTTTTGTTTTATTTTGATAAATGTTTAATGAATACGAACCATCATCATTCTGGACAATATTTTCAGGCTTTAAATTTCTTAGTTCGCTAAGTCTCAATCCCAGAACTTTTAAACAAAATACCATCTTGCCATCTGTTTTATTCATATATTTAATGGCATTAGTGATGTTTTGAGCTTCTTCATCTGTGAAGTATCTACTTTCGGTTTTAGATTTAATAGTTGAATCTTCTGGAAGAATCAATATTTTATCTGGTGCATGTTGGACTTCCAATAGCTGTATTGTTTCAAAAAATACTTTTAGCTGTAAGATTGTTACATTGCATTGATGGTCGGATATATCAGATTCAACTCTCAAATATAAGAAGAAATCTTCTATTATATCTCTGGTTAATTCATCAAAATGCTTTATAGATTCATCATAATCTGCCAGCCATTTTGAAAATACCTCTACCGTATGAGTATAAGACGCTATTGTCGAAACATTTAATGTTCCAAGTTTAAAACGTGCAAATACTTTTGAAGCTTGTTTCATTGTTGGCTGAACAATATTTTCAAAATGAAGTATTTTTCCTTTAGGGGCTTCTGAATCATATTTAACAACTACGTCATAATTCCAAGAATCAAGTTCCATTAAGGATTTATTTCTGTTTCTGTATTCGTTTATGGTTTTAATACAAAGTTTAAATAGAGTAATAGCTCTATTGCTTCTTGTAAGTTCGACTTTTTCCATATTTTTATTTATGTATGGAGAACTTTTTATAGTTACTTTATTTCCCCATTCTTGTGACAGAAACATTTCAAATTCGTGGATTCTATTTTCATATTCTGTAATTGAATAGATTCCTAAATCTTTATTTACAAATCCGAAAATTATTTTCATACGGTCATATATCTCGCTAATGGAAGAAATTTTTAATCCCTTTTCAAAAGAAAGAGAGACAATGTATTTAAGTTCTTCACGAATATATAGATTTTCACATTTTGTAAAATCGAAATTGCCATCTGAAATTGCTGAACGTCTGTCCCAGACTTGCTGACATTTCTCTGTTGCATTAGTGTATATTTCCCAAGAGGTAACTTTCCATATGTCAGCCTTATATTTATCTGGCATGTCAAACTCTGGAAGCTCTTGAATTAGTTGTAGCTTTTTTACTGCCATATACATTTCCCCCTTTCTATGAATTTTCAAGAGAATTTATAATTCTAATTAGTGTTTCTTTTTGTGCTTCTGCGGTTGCAATATTATTAACCCAATTATTAGCCCTGAATAAAACAAGACTTTCCTCAATCTTTGCAAGCTGTTGTTTGTGTACTTCTAAATAGCGTTTGCTGGTTCTAAAATATTCACAATCAAGACAAGCAGATTGATTAGGACATACACCCAACGCACAAGGGTAAGCACATAAACCATTTGGAAGCACCTGTTTTGTAAGATTCTTTTTAATCCAATCAGGATTTAAAGAATCAGAAACATCTAAGGTCGTATTTAATCCAGCCACATTAACATAGTTATCATTAACCATTTTTTTATACTCGTCTGTCTTGTCTATATAGCATAGTGTCATTTGAATCTCTGAATGTCCTAAAACTACAAGCTGAATTATTTCGAGGTCTACATCAAATTCAGTAGATAATGAAGTTGCTAACGTGTGGCGGTAAGAATGAGGAAGAAAGTTATAATCTGTTCCGTCTTCATTCTTGATTTCCCATTTTTTACACCATTTCTTCATATTTTTTCTGTACCATTGAGTTGCTCTCGGAGTATTTTCTTTACTAAAAAATAAATACTGTTCTTTATATTTTAGCTTTGAAATTTCTTTAATTCGTTCTTCAATTAATTCTCCAAGAGCTGTTGAAACTGGTACAGCATGGTCTTTTTGCATTTTCTGCATATGAAATCTAATGAAATAGCATTTTTCAGATTTAATCAAACAATCTCTTTGAAGCTGGCAAATATCCGAAACACGAAGACCTGTAGAGAAATTAATTAAATACATCAATAACAAATCTGATGGCAACTCATATATATGTCGGAACATCTGTAACATTACATGTTCTGAAACGGAATTGTAATAATGCTTTCTGGGATTGTTTTTATAATCAATCTGGAGAACAGGAGCTTCTAATTTGTAAATTTCTTTTACAGCTAAATAAGCATAGAAATCTGAAATTTTATGAAGTGCTTTGTTATATACGTTATTAGAAAGCGAATCAAGCGTTTTTATATAAGCCATCACTTCTGTTCTTGTAGCTGTTTCAATAGGCATATCACCTATTGAATTACAATATCCCTTTAACCATGTAAGAGTATTTAAGAGAGTAGCTGTTGCAAGTTCTGTCCCACCTAATAAGTGTCTAAACCATAATTTAACCATTTCTCTGTTATGAACATTCTTAATGCCTGAGAAATCAATACATTTAGTTCCGTTGGTTTTGTTGAGTCTTTCTGCTGGCAAGTTTAAGTCTTTAAAATACCATGTATCTCTGTCTAACCCTGTTCTTGTATCTGCAAAATATTTCAGAGTGTTTGGAATGTGGTTAAGAGTTCGTCTTATTTTTAATGTATTATTCTTACCTGTATATAAATTATGTTTGTGCATACATTCAATGAATGATTCTATGTCCTGTTCTGTAATAGCATAGAAGCTGTTCCAGCCGATTTCATTTAATATTTCAGGTAGTGAAAACAATATATTGAATATTCTCGATGTGTAGGGATAAGGATTTTCATGTTCAAAAATACACATAAGAAATTTTCTGAATTCTTCCCTTAATGTTTCTGATTCTATTATTTCTAAATTCATTTCATAATTCTTCTTCTGAGCTGGCATAAAGTATTCCTTAATCTCATCATCTGGAAATTCTCTAAAATTAAGAATGTTATTTCTAAAAAATTTCTTTATTGCAGTTTCTTGAATATTTATAATCTTAGTTTTACTCATAAATTCCGTCCTCCTCTATTAGCCATTCTGCAAGCTCATCTAAGCTCGTATCATCTGGCGTAAATTTTATATTAGCTTTGTCATAAGCTGTCTGCATTGCCTGTTTTCTGGCTTCATCATCAAATTCTGCATAGATAGTTGAAGTTGTTACTGGGCTCTTATGACGTAATTTGTCTTGAATTTCTTCCATGCGACAACCATTTTTAAGCATTAATACTGCTTGACCATGTCTTAACATGTGGGGCGTAATATGTCTGCTTATTTTTGCTCTTTTGGCTACAGAATCCAGCATTTTTTCTATGGTGTTTGTTCTCATAGGCTGATATTTGGTTTCGCCATAAAGGTTGATTGTGAAATAATTGGTGTCTACACAAGACAAGTACTCATTAATATATTGAATAATTAAATCTCTTGTTGTGTCGCTTACGAAAATATAGCCAGAGCTGTCATACTTAACCGCTGCGTCTCTATTTTCGTAATCTTCTCTATTTGTAATGTAGATTTTATTCATGTATATCTCTTTCATGTCTTCCAGATGAAGACCAATAACTTCACTTACTCTCATTGCACCATCATAAAGAAGTGCAATTATAACCTTATCTCGTAAGTTATTAGCGTTATTCAAAAGAAGATTATATTCATTAAGTGAAATATATTTAATGAGTTTCTTCTTCTCTTTGGATTGAAGCATACTTTTTGGAGAACGCTCTTTTTTTAATAACATCTCTGAAAGCATTCCCTTAAACTGATTATTATTTTTCATCTGTGTATAGATAGGGAATTCGTTTATTTCTTCATTTGCTGTCAGGTAATTATAAAATCCAAAAACACCGCTCATAATTTGATTTACTGTAGAATCTTCTCTTACAGCTTCAACAGGTGTAATGCTAATAATTTTATCAGAAACAGTAGGGTATTTAAGCCATGTCTTAAATGCTGAAAGATTCATAAGGATTCCTTTGTTTGTTGCAGATTTCTTATCTACAGCAGTTTTATAAGTTAATCCAGCTATTTTCAACCATTCAAAATATAATTTTAAGTATCTGGCTATATTTCTGATTGTGTTTACTGATTTGTCATTACGGGCGAGGAAAAGCATGTAGTCATAAATTGGCTTAATTACTTTTCCATCATCATCAACAACAAAATAAATTGTATGTTTTCTTTTATTAGTCAGCTTTTTAACTTCCATAATCGTATGCTCCTTTCTAAAGATTTGTAATAGTTCTATCGTTGCGAACTAAAATACTAACTATAAAATAACATGGTTGACATATTCTGGCAATAGCGTTTTGTAGCCTTTTGACAGTTTGAACCATAAAATAAGGATTGCAGTATTTTAGGTTCTTAACATTGCGAACTACTATTCATTCTGACAATGATTTATAATATTTTTGAATAGTATGCAAAGTTTCGTAATGTCAACCAAAAGAGGAAAGGGCTGGTAAGTATGAGCGAATTAAGTGATGGAATGGTCGAAACGACCTTAGATTTAATAGAAAAGATGTTTTACAACAACGAAAAGATTAATGTTTCTACTGTTGCAAAAAAAGGGAAAGTCTCACGACAATTTCTCTATAATCATCAAGAAATTATTAATAGAATTTCTTTTTTCCAAAACTTCAACTCTCTGTCAATAGAAGAGAGATTTGCTAAACTTAAAGCCCAAAATCAAGAACTAAGAGACCGTTTGGAACGGTATGAAGATTATGTTCTTGATTTGGCTATGCACAAAGATTAATTTCTTCCGTGCATTCCATAAAGGTAGTTATTAACAACTACATCTATTCTGTGGTGACCCATATTTTCAGAGACTTTTTCAAGTATTCCTCTGTCAAAACTGTCACCTTTTCTTTCGTATTTACAATAATAACGTTTACCGTTACCAGCTCCAGCCCTTTTATATAATTCGTAAAGGTCACGGGCATAATCGGCTCTTAAATCATGTATTGCTGAATGAGGAATTTCAGATTTTTTAAATATTCTATTTTCCCCATTTACTCTATGTGCTGGCTGGCGGTCAAACATTTCAGCTACTTGCTTATTGTACTTAGGATTTACTAAGCACCATCTTTCAACGCCACCCTTACCACGTTTATAAACATAGCAATTCTTACCGCTTTGAGACCATTTAAAGTCTTCTTTTCTTAAGGCTAATAGCTCGCCGCGTCTACAGCCTGTAGCTCTGATAAACTCTTTGATTTCTCTATATCTTTCATCTATGTCTTTATATTTAGATGTATTGTAGCCACGAGTTCTTGTAATATCTTCTCTTAAACGAGGTGGCAATTTAATGTCGAGGTCTGCTAATTTTATGTCATAAGATGAACAAACTGCACATGCTCTTGTATGTACTGTAGAAGCGGAAAGTCCTCTATCTATTTCATTTTGTAAATACTCTTCAACATACTTTCTGCAGTCTGAATAATGTTTAATTTCTGATTTATGTTCTTTCAAACAATAATTAATAAAATGTTTTGTATGTTTTTCATATGTTTTTGTAGTGCCACAGCTATAATGACCTTTAACATTTTTTGGTGGCTGTTCTCCACGGTCTAAAGCTTCTTTTTTGGCTCTTTGTTTGGCTTCATATTTACTTTCGCCATATTTGATTTGTCTTTTAAGTGCATTAATACACTCATGGTTTAAATTATTTTTCTTTGACATTGCTGTCTTCCTCCTTTATATATACTTAAGTCCAGCGTATTACTGGAACGAATAACTTGTAATGCTTAGTTTTGTGTTCATGTCTAAAGACGCACAACGATTTTTCTCCATTGGAGCAGTCCATCCGCTGTGACTATGAACTGTAAAATCTATAATAAAAAGAACCGTCCTTTGATAACGATTCTTACAAAGAGGGAAACATGAACGAGGTTAAAATGTTTTATCCCTATAAGCACCCTGACGCAATCAGGAGAAATAAAACGACCTATAATTCCCTTGTATAGAATTGTTGCTTACACTGTTTGGCGTGTTCAAAACCAGAGGAGCTCTCTTAGTTGCTTTTATAAGCAATGGCTCACTTTTTCTTCGGTCAGGTTGAAGCTCCCAACAGGTAGCGTTTCTTTGTTGTTATTTCTCTTCAACAAAAAAAGCATTCCTGTTACGAGAATCCGAACAGAAATGCTATTCAATATATATAAAACAATCGAATGATTGAATAATTCTAATTTAATTTGTAATAACATGAGAAGCCTGTTCGGTCATTCTCTACAGATGGTTGGATTTAACAATGCCATCATAGGCTTGTTACATCTGCTTAATCTATACTTATGGATTCTGTAATCAGAATCACTATGACGGTGAAAACCGTACTAAAATCACTTACAAATAGATTATACAACACAAAAATGCAAACTCCAAATTATCTGTGGTTTCCGTTAAAAAGTGCAATATGTCACAAGAAATGGCTTATTTTCGGGTTTTGTGAGGTGTTTCCGTTCGGTCGGAAATCAGATATTTTTTATTTTATTTCAAAAATTTTTGAATAAAATAATTGCTACTAGACAAATAAAAAAAGCACTAAGAATAAAAGAAAATAGAATAAAAATTTTGGAGCTAACAAAGAGGCTTTCCTCTAAGTGCCACGAATTTTAATTTATCAGTTTTTCTAATAATTCTTAGTACTTGATTTTGAAAGTATAAGGGTCTGCTTTCGCAGCTAAAGTATAGTGTGTCCTAAGTCAAGGTACATTTATAACATCAATATACATAATTGTTGTTACAAATTGATTTTATAATATAAAAGATTCATAATCAATAGACCAACTAAAAAATTTTATTCTTTTTTTAATTCAAAGGCTGAAAACTTATTTTCTTTTATTAATGAATTGATTTTTTTAATTGCTAATTCTTTTGTTTCATATTCTTCAAGTCTGATATATAGCATTGCAAATGTTTCTCTTTGAAAACAATTGGCACTTTTGATTGCTGTTAAAATATCATACAATCTCTTTACTTTATTGTTATAATTTTCTATATCAGACCTATAACGACTGTTTTCTCTATTTTTAATATT
>JALEKN010000050.1 GCA_022769125.1 Agathobacter sp. | reverse complement strand
ATCCTGAGCCAGGATCAAACTCTCATGTTAAAAGTTGATCTCCAGAATAAATCTGGCTGTTGATTTGTGTACCAAATCTACTGTTTTAAAGGTCCCAATCTTTCGATTGGACGTTCGTCAAATCTTATCAGATTCGCTTGTACAATTGAACATTTGCAGTTCAATTGTCATGAATTATTCATTAGAATCTTTCAAGGTTTTTCACTGTTCAGTTATCAATGTTCTGTGTTGCTTTAGCACCGCTCGTCGCGGTCAGCTTGATTATAATAGCACGGTGTTTTAGTATTGTCAACAACTTTTTAAAATTTTTTTATTTAATCAAAAAAGAGAACAAAACAGAGACCAGCAGGTTGTTCTGATACAGCCATATAAGTATTGGATTTTCCTCAATATATGTAATGACAAACTTGCCCCATCCGGTTCCCGCACACGCTGCCGTGACAGCAAAGAAAATCCATACACAGATCAGGCCTTCTATAGAGCCTGCCAAAAATCCAAACACCTGATTTGCGCCTCCGATCAGTGGTATCCTATTCACAAGATGCAGTGAGCTTCCGATTGCCCGGAATATGATCAGCGAAAGAAGCAATGTTAGTATATAAGAGAGACCGCTGATCGCAAGTTCACTGATTTTTCCTGCGATCGCCTTATAAACGCCTTTCTCTTCCAATACACGATCCGTCATCTCTCCTGTTGAGGACATTGCTTCATCAATCTTCTCCTGTGATGTTGCAAAAAGGCTTTCTGTCATTTTATCCGGCAGAACAATTCCAAGTTCTTTGAGTTTTTCACCAATCTGAGCAGTTTTGTTTTCAATCGGCTCCATCACCGTTTCCGAATCTGCCTGTGACGCCTGTGCTTTTACAGAATCCCGCATCCGTTCGATGCACTGTGCCTCTATGTAAGTCTGAAGTCCCGTGTGATTGGTAAGGAAATCAGCCACGTAAGGGCTCGCCCATGTCACAAACACAAACACGAGTATCCATTCCACCAGAGAATATGCCACTCTCAGAAATCCTTTACGATACCCACTAACCATCTTCCAAGCTATAACTAATATTACTGCTATCAATAACCAGTTCATTGCAAACGCACCTCTTCTATCACTCCATCCAGCATAAATATATAACTCGGACCAACGCCGGATGACATAATCTTATGTATTTCTTTATCAAATGTATAGGAAAACCGCAATATTCCATGCGCGGTATACAGCTCGCAGGAGTAATCATTGTTTATGCAAAGCTCATGATTATCCAAAAACTCAATCTGGGAAAACTCAAGCGTAGAATCATTTTCCATCATCAGCTTACCTTTCATATCATACATTGCGATATGATGGCTGACTTCATTTCCCTGATTATGTGTCACAACAGCAACATATTTTTCATCATAAGCAATGCTCTCCAAATCGCCTTTTAAAAAGATCTGGCTGTCCACCTGTGGCTTCTGGTCACCGGTAAATAAAATAACCTGGTTATCTGCAACAGCTATCATCCGCTCATTGGATATATATTCGATTTCCGGTATCAGTGTGTCTGCGTAACTGTACACGCCCACATTATTATTGATCTCATTCTGTCCGACTGATCCAAAGTTGTAGAAGGTAATCGTTGACTTTACATTGCCGTCCATAACGCTGACCATATCAACTGCAAGTTTCTGTGCATCATTAGAAAGTGCTATATCAATCGGAATACCGCCCTTCTCCGCATAAAATACGCCGTTTGCAAGCTCATTTCCTTTTCGGTCGTATAGTTTGACGTAAGAGGTTATTCCATCTTTCATGAGGACGGCAACCGTTCCCTGTTTTGCAATGCACACTGTCTCGATCGGCATTGTGGTCTCAATCTGTTTCTGAGGTCCATCCTTTTTTATAATATAGATGTTGCTTCCACCCTTATCGTAAACTGCCAGATAGTTCTCGCACACGGTAATATTTGGCGTGTTCATTTCAAACGCCTGATTCCAGATCAGTTCATTGTTTTTATCCGTATAGACAATTCCATCGTTGCTGTACTTTATAATATTTCCACAAAACGACAAATATTTTGCTGCATCACTATCACTTCGTTCAATACTGTTTGACACTTCATAAGAGTCATAACTGCGAACTGCCATCCACAGCTCAAGCCCGACAACCGTAATAATCAAAATCACAACAAGCCATACCACAGCATGGAAAATGTGTTTCCGATGTGCCTGTATCTTTTCATCCAATTCATTCAAATCGGCCTCAACGGTTTTAAACCCCTCGCGATCTGACTTCGCCATAGATGTTTCCTCCTATACTATCTTTGTGCAGTCTTCTCATATACTGCACATGACAGATAATACCACAATCTCAATTCTTTGGGCAATACTAATTGCTGCCAATCTCTCCGCCCTGTACTTCCTCCACTGTAATATCCGGGTTCTGCTGTGCTGCTTCCATATTTCTTAGCATGGTTTCCACACTCTGTGATTCGTCCTGCGTCCCCGCTTCTTCCCCCTCGTTCGCCATTGTTTCTGTTTCTTTTTTGGCCCCCACCGATGTTTCCTCCATGTTCTGTGTATCCGGAACCATCTCGGTTTGCTGTTGCGTGTCGGACGTAGCTTTCGCCTTTTCCTGTATGTGCACCCGCTCACTTAAACTCTCGACCGCCTGCTGGATTCCTTCAATTGAAATTCTTCCCTGCCGCACCGCAGTTCCAGCAATTGCGACAAGAAGCACAATTGCCGCAATAATTGCCGCCGAGCTGATCCAGCTTCCTCCCTCCGGCGTTGTCTGCGCCTGTTGTGCATTGATAATGTCCCGATAACGTGCACGGGGCATAGGGACAACATATCCTTCTGCTTTTTCTTCCAGCACACGTTGCGAAGAATCATGTTCCTTTTTCTTTGCCATCCACACTTCTTCCGGAATCACATTATTATAGACGCACTCATTGTCAAAATATATGTAAAATCCCTCCCTCTGGCGCAAATGCCCTGCACGCGCCTGATAGAAATATTCTTCCTGTTCAATCGAGTCGAGCAAAAAGAGAAGCTGATGCGCTCCGCCAAAATGTTCCCGGTGAACTGCCTCAAGCTCTGCTGTCAGTCGTGGCGGCATTCCTTTGGAGTCCATCGCCCAGCCGATAATGACCGAGTTTTCAAACGAACGTTTCACTTCGGAAAACACATCGTTCCACACATGATTGTTCCATACCGGAATTCCTTGCGAAAATGCAATATCCCACACCGGAATAACCGCTTCGACATAGGAAGAGTACCCTGTTGCCGCGCATTCAGTATGTCCCATCAGCACAAATACCCTCCGTTCCGGGAATTCCTCCCGGTGCATTCTCTGATATGCATTGTTCTCTATGAATATTTTATCTGTTTCCGTAGGAGATCCGATCTGCCGGATATTTTTCAAATCAGCCATACCTGCACACTCCTTTTGCCTTATGCTATCACAGTATTATGCAAAAATTTGGTGGATTATGGCATGCATTCACAAGAATCGTTCGACACAAAAATTTTCCTATTAAAAAAGCTGCAGCACACGGTTCATCTCCGCGGCTGCAGCCTCTGTGTTGAAAAAAAGATATTTATTTTACGAATGCTTTTACTTTATTGTAAATGCCTTCTGCATCAAGTCCATACTTGTGGATCAGCTCAAGAGCCGGGCCTGACTCACCAAAGGTATCATTGACACCAATACGGAGCATCTTGGTAGGTGCTTCTTCACAGAGTACCTCTGCAACTGCGCTTCCAAGTCCTCCGATCACGGAGTGCTCTTCAACGGTAACAACTTTTCCCGTCTTCTTTGCGGAAGCAACCACAAGTTCCTTATCAATTGGCTTGATCGTGTGGATATTGATAATCTCCGCATCGATTCCATCTGCTGCAAGAAGTCTCTCAGCTTCAAGTGTCTCATTTACTTCGAGTCCTGTAGCAAAAATGGTGACATCCTTGCCTTCCTTTAATACAACGCCTTTTCCGATTTCGAACTTATAGTCCGGACGATCATTGATAACCGGAACAGCAAGACGTCCAAATCGAAGGTATACCGGTCCAACATGCTCGTAAGCCGCCTTTACGGCAGCCTTTGCCTCCACATCATCGGAAGGATTGATAACAACCATCCCCGGAATCTCGCGCATCAGTGCAAGATCTTCTAAACACTGGTGGCTTGCGCCATCCTCTCCTACAGAAATTCCTGCATGGGTTGCTCCAATCTTTACATTTAATTTCGGATATCCGATTGAGTTACGAACCTGCTCGTAAGCGCGTCCTGCCGCAAACATTGCGAATGAACTGATAAAAGGAACCTTGCCACAGGTAGAAAGTCCTGCTGCGATTCCTGCCATATTTGCCTCAGCGATTCCGATATCCCAATGACGTTCCGGAAAAGCCTTGCGGAATGTTCCTGTCTTTGTTGCTGCTGCAAGGTCAGCATCCAATACGATCAGATCCTCATGTTCCTGTCCCAGCTCGACCAATGCGTTACCGTAGCTGTCTCTGGTTGCAATTTTCTTTACATCTGACATAATGCTTCACCTGCTTTCTTTAATTCTTCCATTGCCTGCTCATACTCCGCATCATTCGGTGCTTTTCCATGCCAATCAACAGAGTTCTCCATGAAGGATACTCCCTTTCCTTTGACGGTCTTTGCAATAATCGCGGTCGGCATTCCCTTTGTTTCCCTTGCCTCTTTGAACGCGGCACGGATCTGGTCAAAATCATTTCCATCAATATTGATCACATGGAAGTTAAATGCCTCAAACTTCTTGTCGATCGGGTACGGAGAGCAGACCTTGTCGATCGGTCCGTCGATCTGAAGGTTATTGTTGTCCACGATTGCCACAAGGTTGTCCAGCTTTCTGTGGCCTGCCCACATAGCAGCCTCCCAGATCTGTCCCTCCTCGATTTCTCCATCCCCAAGGAGTGCGTATACACGGTAATCCTTATTGTCAAACTTGCCTGCCGCTGCCATACCGACTGCTGCAGACAGCCCCTGTCCGAGGGAGCCGCTGGACATATCAACGCCCGGAATATGTTTCATATCCGGATGTCCCTGGAGGTAAGAACCGGTGTGACGGAGAGTTAAAAGGTCTTCCTTCGGGAAGTATCCCTTCTGTGCCAATGTAGAGTATAATCCCGGTGCAACATGCCCCTTGGAAAGGACAAAACGATCGCGGTCAGCCATTTTCGGATTTGCCGGATCAACATTCATCTCCTCGAAATACAGATATGTAAAGATATCTGCCGCAGACAGAGATCCGCCCGGATGTCCGCATTTTGCACTGTGAACAGCTGTCACAATACTCTGGCGAATCTCGTTCGCCGTCTTCTGAAGTTCTAAATTATTCATAGTTCCTCCTTTTATAATTCTGTTCGTCCCTCTAAGGCACGAAGCAATGTTACTTCATCAATATATTCCAAATCGCCGCCTACCGGTACTCCGCTGGCGATTCTGGTCACTTTTATGCCCGTCGGCTTGATCAGTTTACTGATATACATAGCCGTTGTTTCTCCCTCGAGGCTGGAATTGGTCGCGATGATCACCTCATCCACATCCTCCTGCAGCCGGTGCATCAGCTCTTTGAGTTTGATGTCGTTCGGTCCTATGCCAAGCATTGGGGAAATTGCGCCATGCAGCACATGGTACACCCCTTGAAATTTGCCAGTCTTCTCATATGCCACAAGGTCACGGGTATTCTCAACTACCATGATGGTTTTGTGGTCCCTTGTCATATCACTGCAGATTGGGCAGATATCCGAGTCTGTAAGTGTATAGCAGCACTTACAGTAACGGACATTCTTCTTTGCATTCACGATTGCATCCGACAATGACTGCACCGATTCTTCGGGCATATTGATAATATGGAATGCCAACCGCTGCGCGGTCTTTGCCCCCACTCCCGGAAGTGAGGAAAGTTCCTCGATTAGTTTTGATATTTCACTGCTGAAGTATTCCATTAGAATAATCCGCCGCCAAGGCCCCCTGTAATCTTAGACATAGACTGCTGGGATGCTTCTTCTACCTTGCGAAGTGCTTCGTTGGTTGCAGCGACAATGAGATCCTCAAGCATTTCGATATCCTCCGGATCTACAACCTCCTCGGACAGCTTAACCTTCGTTATCTCACGTTTGCCGGTTACAGTCACTTCTACCGCACCGCCACCTGCAGTTGCAGTAATCTCAAGTTCATCAAGCTGTGCCTGTGCCTCTTCCATCTGTTTCTGCATCTTCTGCGCCTGCTTCATCAAATTGTTCATGTTTCCCGGCATTCCGCCCGGAAATCCACCTCTTTTAGCCATTGTGGAATGTCCTCCTGTTATTTGTTTCTAATTTTATTCGTCGAAATCTTCTTCCTCAATCTCGTATTGTATCATCTGGGTCAGATCCGGCACAACATCCTGTGCCCTGCGACCCGACTCGTTCTTCCGGACAGTTATTTCTACGTTCTTTCCGGTTCTCTCTGTAATCATCGCGCGGAGATTGTCTATACACCCGCTACGGTTCTCATATAGATACGTATATGCATTTTCGTCATCCAGCATAAGCAGCAGATCGCCATTATTGCCAAGTGTCGGAACCGCCATCTTCAGATAGGTCTTGGTGATTGCCCCGATCTCTGAAAGAATGGATCTCCAATTCTGCACGACTGCCTGTATATCCTCCGGGATTGCTTTGGGAATCTCTGCCTTCTGCGGTTGTACTGCCGGAGCGCTTTCTCCGCCGGAAGCTGCCGGTGCCTGCTGTACCACAACGCCTTTTTCCATCTGGTATTCCAGGTTTGCAATACGGTCAAGGATAGCGTCATAGCTGTTCTCCATCTGTGGCTTGCACAGCTTGATAATTGCAATCTCAATCAGTATACGTTTCTGTGTTGCATAGCGGATCTGGTTCCCTAAGTCTGAAAAGATCCGGATATATCGCATCAGTATCTCCGGTTTTACCATCTGTGCTTCTTCTTTAAGCGTTGCCAGATTATCGCTCGACATATCCAGCACATCCTCCATGCCGTCCGAACTCTGAATCAACATCAGATTACGCAGATACCATGTAAAATCCGTCACCATCTGGCCAAGTTCACGCCCTTCGTTTACAAGGTCATCGAGCGTACCGATCGCTCCGACGATATTTTTGTCCAGAATCTGACGCAGTAATCTTGAAAACACCTCGGTGTCTACCGCACCAAGCACTTCAAGTACATTATCATATGTAAGTGTCTCGCCAAGATGAAAGGCAATGCATTGATCCAAAAGACTTAGTGCATCTCGCATGGAGCCGTCGCCAGCCTTAGCCACATAGCGGATTGCGCGTTCCTCGACATCAATATTTTCTTCCCTCATCAGTTCCGTCAGGCGGTCCGCTATCGTATCAATGGAAATCCTGTGGAAATCGTATCGCTGGCATCTTGACAGGATTGTGATTGGGATCTTGTGTGCTTCCGTGGTAGCCAATATAAAAATTACATATGCAGGCGGCTCCTCGAGCGTCTTTAGCAACGCGTTGAATGCTCCTGCCGAAAGCATATGGACCTCGTCGATAATATAGACCTTATATCTTCCTTCTGTCGGGCGGTACGCCACCTCTTCCCGGATCTGTCGGATATTGTCCACACCATTGTTGGATGCAGCATCAATCTCAATCACATTCATGGAAGTCCCGGCTGCAATTGCTTTGCAGGAAGGGCACTCCCCACATGGGCTACCATCCACCGGGTGTTCACAATTGACTGCCTTGGCCAGAATCTTGGCAACCGTAGTCTTTCCGGTGCCTCTTGTTCCGCAAAACAGATATGCATGTCCGATACGGTCAGCCTTCATCTGATTCTTTAAAGTTGTTACAATATGTTCCTGTCCCTTGACATCCTCAAATTCCTGCGGGCGGAACTTTCGATATAGCGCCGTATAAGACAATTGTTTCACCTACCTCAATCTTTAATCGCCAAAGCTGATTCCGATGCGCTTTGCCTCTTTGATCATCTGGCTGTCCGGGTCAACTGTCTTCAGTTTGCCGGCAACATCGCCCAATGGGACACGCTTTGTCTTGCCATCGATCATTGCGATCATGCATCCATAATCCTCATCCATGATTGCCTTTGCTGCTGCAGAACCAAGTCTGGTACAAAGTACGCGATCGTATGGGCATGGGCTTCCGCCTCTTTGTGTATGTCCCGGAACCGCTACCCTTACCTCAGAGCCAAGCTTCTGGCTGATATGATCTGCTATCTCATAAGAAACGGACGGATATTTGTGTTCTGCAACTTTCGCCTTGTATTCTTTCTTTGACAGAGCGGCATCTTCTTTGGAAATAGCTCCTTCCGCAACCGCAAGAATCGTAAAGCCCTTGCCGTCCTTTGTCCGCTTCTGGATAGCATCCACAACCTTGTCGATATCGTATGGAATCTCAGGCAGAAGAATAATATCTGCGCCGCCTGCAATTCCGGCATACAATGTCAGCCATCCTACCTTATGTCCCATGACTTCTACGATAAATACGCGGTTATGGGAGGCTGCAGTTGTATGGATGCAGTCAATCGCCTCGGTAGCGATATTGATTGCACTCTGGAACCCAAATGTCACATCGGTTCCATAGATGTCATTATCAATAGTCTTTGGAAGATGGATAATGTTGAGTCCTTCTTCTCTCAGGAGATTCGCCGTTTTTTGTGTGCCATTGCCACCAAGAATAACAAGGCAGTCAAGCTCAAGTTCCCGGTACGTCTGTTTCATGGCCTCCACTTTGTCAAGTCCATTCTCATCCGGTGTGCGCATCAGCTTAAACGGCTGACGGGATGATCCAAGGATCGTGCCACCCTTTGTCAGAATTCCGGAAAAATCCGCAGCTGTAAGGCGACGGTATTTTCCATAAATCAATCCCTTATAACCATTCTCAAATCCGTAAACCTCAAGCTCATCCACATTGGCAGAAAGCCCTTTTACTACACCGCGCATTGCTGCATTTAACGCCTGGCAGTCGCCGCCACTCGTCAACATTCCGATTCTTTTCATATAACCCCGTCCTTTCTCGATGATGTATGCATAAGAAAATTCACCCGAAGCTATTATATAATAAATATACCATAACCTCAACTTTAATTTATTGTCAATTATTTTAGTTTCTTCTAAAATAATATAATTGTGCTCTTTCTATTTTTTCTTTTTTTCATATTAATTATACATGTCTAATATACTGCATGCCACCTCACTTTGCAACAACGGACATCATACATCCCCTTATATTTTTAAGTAAAATCGGCATACTAAATTCTGACGATAAAAGACCATCATTTTATATGGAAAGGACTCTATACTATGGAAAACGTTAATATACGAAAGGTCGCCATCATCGGCTGTGGTTTTGTCGGTTCAGCTTCTGCTTTTGCATTGATGCAAAGCGGTCTTTTTTCTGAAATTGTCCTGATTGACGTCAATTCGGACAAGGCAGAGGGTGAGGCGATGGACATCAGCCACGGTATTCCGTTTGCGCGACATATGAAGGTGTACGCAGGAACCTATGACGACATCACAGATGCATCCATCATCATCATTACCGCAGGCGCAGGTCAAAAGCCCGGCGAATCAAGACTTGACCTTGTCAGCAAAAATGTTGCCATCTACCGTTCCATCATACCCGAGATTACCCGCCGTGGCTGTCCGGGCATCCTGCTCGTTGTCAGCAACCCGGTAGATATCCTCACCTATGTGACACTCAAGCTGTCCGGATACCCGCCGGAGCGTGTCATTGGTTCTGGCACCGTGCTCGACAGTGCCCGGTTAAAATACAGTCTCGGAGAACTGCTCGGCGTTGACAGCAAAAGCGTCCATGCATTTATTATTGGGGAGCATGGCGACAGCGAAATTGCCGCCTTTAGCTGTGCTAACATCTCCGGAATCGGCATGGATGAGTTCTGTGAGATGCGCGGCTATTCTGATCATGTCAAAAAATGTCGTGAAATCGCCGGGGAGGTCAAGAACAGTGCCTACGAAATCATTGAGAAAAAGCAGGCGACCTACTATGGGATTGCAATGTCCGTCCGCCGTATCTGTGAGGTAATCATCCGCGACGAGAAATCAATCCTTCCCATCTCCTGCATCATGAACGGTGAATATGGGATCTGCGATGTAGCGCTCAGTATGCCTGCTATCATCGGGAAGGATGGTGTGGAAACCCATGTTCCCATTGCACTTGACGAGGAGGAACTGGCTTCCCTCCGCTGTTCTGCCGAAACACTCCGCAAAATCCTTGAGGAATGCAGACTTGACGCATAACACCCGGACTTTTAGATTGGAAGGACTCGGCGGCACTTCCTGTATGTAAGGCCAAAAACGCCGCAGGCGATAACATTATCAGCCTGCGGCAGTTTGTATTTTCTAAATAATCTCTATTGTCTTTTCACCGGAACCATCAATTACATATTCCGTGATATGTCGAGGCACTTTTCCATCGCTTCGATTACCGCACTGCGCATTCCCTTTTCCTCGAGTACACGAACGGCCTGAATTGTAGTTCCTGCCGGGGAGCACACCATGTCTTTAAGTTCCCCCGGATGTTTTCCTGTCTCAAGTACCATCTTTGCACTTCCGAGCACTGCCTGGGCTGCAAATGTGTATGCCTGTGAGCGTGGCATGCCTCCGGCAACCGCTGCATCTGCCATTGCCTCAATGAACATAAATACATATGCCGGGGAGCTTCCGCTGACCGCGGTTACCACATCCATCAGATTCTCTGCCACAAGTTCTGTTCTAGAAAATCCATCACAAATATCTCTTACAACTGCAATATCTTCCTCGGTAACACAACTGTTTGCGCACATGCCCATCATTCCTTCTTTTACAAGGGAAGGGGTATTCGGCATGGTGCGGATAATCTTATGTGCACCTCCGAACCGTTCTGCAAGCCATGTCAATGTTTTTCCGGGTGCTACCGTGATAATAATTGTGTCATCGCTGACCGATTCCCGGATCTGGTCAATCACCTGCGCATAATACTGTGGCTTGACCGTCAGGAACAAGATATCCGCAAATGCAGCAACTGCGCAATTATCTGCCGTTGCGGTCACACCATACTTTTCCCGCTTGTCGGCAGCCGACTTTTCTGATGAAGCCGAAACCATCACTTCCTGTGCCGTGCATTTTCCGGAATCCAATATTCCGGCGAGCATTGCGCCGCCCATATTTCCGCAACCGATAAAACCAATCTTTTTGCTCATGGATCAATTCTCCTGTTCTCTATGGTCATTTCTACGACGGCGAGGTCTGCGGTATCGCTTCTCACCCGTTCCATTCTCTGCAGACGCTGTAAATCCCTGATTGTACCCACCGTTTCCGGCAGCCCGCTCGCTGTTTTGCTCATCGTTTCGTTCAAAACGCGGTTCATTGTTTCTGTAGTTTGCGCGGTTACGTCCACGATTGTTGCCTCGCTCCTGGCGACCGGTTTCACGTTCCTGTCTGTTGCCCTCATCCTCGTTGCGGCTGCTTTCGCGTTCCTGTCGGCCTGCTTCCCTCTGTGTGCGGCCATTTTCGCGTTCCTGGCGTTTTTCATCTCTTGGATTATTTTTTGTTCTGCCGGACTTGTCCTCTCCCGTGCGCTCATCCTGATTCCGCTCCGGTCTCTCCGGTCGTTCCTTTTTGCGTCCGATGTAGACATTCCACTTGGTATAGGCTTCCTGTGCATTGCGGGATTTGTATACAATGCTCCGTTCCTCTCCCACCACATCTGTTATGCTGTACTGTCCACGGTCATATTGAAACTCAACCGTCTTTCCCTCAAGTTCCTTGTTTCCTAATGTAAAAGAGCGGATCACATCGCCCTGATTCTGGCCTTGTTTCTGTGCCATTTTAATTCCTCCTGTTGCGCAACACAAAATCGATTGCATCTTTAAGCATCGGGTTCTTGTCGAGATTTAAATTCGGATCTGCTTCCATTGCCCGCGCCTCTTCCTCCGTAAACATATCATAAAGCGCGACCTGATGGTCTTCCACCGGAATATAGGAAGTCCCCTCCTTTGCAAAAACGGGAGTCAGCACATAATAGGCTACCGGATTCTCACGACCTGCTGAAAGCTGTGTAATGTTGTCAACATGGCAGACACCGAGCGTTTCACTGTATATGTATTGATTTTTCTGAAACATCTCACTCCTCCGAACTGTTTAATTACATTCATTCTTTCATAATAACACACCTTTTGTGTTTGCGAAACAAAAAAATATTGGGTTTTAAAGATGATACACTCCGCACCTTCCCATAGCAAAAGGCATGTGCTCCCCCGAAAGAGTCCACATGCCCTTATTACATTTTGATCAGTCTTTAAATAAATCGGTTGAGTAATAACGATCACCGCTATCCGGAAGAAGTGCCACAATCGTCTTGCCCTTTGATTCCGGTCTCTTTGCAACCTCGATTGCCGCCTTAAGTGCTGCGCCGGATGAAATGCCTACCAGAATGCCCTCTGCCTTTGCGATCTCTTTTCCAAGTGCAAATGCGTCCTCATTCTCAATTGGTATGATTTCATCATAAATCTTGGTGTTGAGTGTATTCGGAACGAATCCGGCCCCGATGCCCTGAATCTTATGTGCTCCTGCCTTTCCGGTAGAAAGGACTGCGGAAGTTGCCGGCTCTACTGCCACAATCTTAACCTCCGGCTTCTTCTCCTTCAAATACTCACCAACACCGGTAATCGTACCACCGGTTCCAACACCAGCTACAAAAACATCAACCTCTCCGTCGGTGTCCTCCCAGATTTCCGGTCCGGTTGTCTTTCTGTGGGCTGCCGGGTTAGCCGGATTCTCAAACTGCTCCGGGATAAAGCTGTCTGCGATCTCCTGATGAAGCTCCTCCGCCTTGGCAATGGCTCCCTTCATTCCCTTGGTTCCATCGGAAAGAACCAATTCAGCACCATATGCCTTGATAATATTTCTTCTCTCGACGCTCATCGTCTCCGGAAGGACAATGATCAGGCGATATCCCTTTGCTGCAGCGATTGCCGCAAGACCAATACCGGTATTTCCGGAAGTCGGCTCGATAATAGTTGAGCCCGGCTTTAACTTGCCATCACGCTCTGCCTGCTCGATCATTTCCTTTGCGATACGATCCTTAACTGATCCTGCCGGGTTAAAATACTCAACCTTTGCCAGAAGCCTTGCTTCCAGGCCATACTTCTCCTCCAGATGTGTAAGCTCTACCAGTGGAGTATTTCCGATAAGTCCAAGTGTCCCTTTATAAATCTTTGCCATTTTTATTCCTCCATTTATGAAGTATTTTTAATTCCCCATATTCCTACTAAGTAGGTATGATTTATTTGTTGCTATAAATATACCCCACAACTTCTATTCTGTCAATAAAAAATTGTGAGGTTTTTTCATTTCTTTTTCTGATGTAAAGAATCCGCTGGTCAAAACACCCTGCCCCGGTTTTCTCTTTTCTTATTCAGGCATTCTTTTATATAGAAGCAGCCCTCTCAATCGTGCCTCCGCAGAGGATGTGGTCTCCCTCATAGAAAACAGCGCCCTGCCCCGGTGTCATCGCTCGCTGCGGTTCTTTGAACCTGCATCTGAGCAGGCCATTCGGAAGCTCTTCAATCACGCAGGGAGATCCTTTATGCGAGTAACGTACCTTGCCGATCACCTCTGTTGGTCCGTCAAGAGAGGCTCTGCCCATGTAATTTACGTTGCTGACGATACAGGTATCAAAGAAGAGGCTTTCCGACTTGCAGAGCACAACTTCATTTTCCTTCACGCGAAGCTCCTTGACAAAAAGCGGCGTATCTGCACTGATTCCAAGACCCTTGCGCTGTCCGATCGTATAATGGACAATTCCTTTATGCGTTCCTAGTACATTGCCTGCCTCATCCACAAAGTTTCCCGGTATGCTTGGTCTGCCTGTCTCACGTTCAATGAATGAAGCATAATCATGATCTGGCACAAAGCAGATATCCTGGCTATCACTTTTGGAAGCGACCGGAAGGCCCACCTCACGAGCGATCGCACGTATCTCATCCTTTGCATATGCTCCGACCGGCATCAGTGTACGCCGCAGCTGATCCTGTGTCAGATTGTAAAGTGCATACGTCTGATCTTTTGCTGCAGTAACAGAGTTGCGGATGGAGTACCTTCCGTTTGCAAGCTGTTCCACACGGGCATAATGTCCTGTCGCAATATAGTCTGCCCCAATCTCTATCGCACGATGCAAAAGAGATTCCCATTTGACATAACGGTTGCAGGCATTGCATGGATTCGGGGTATATCCTCGCTGGTACTCAGATACGAAATAATCTATAACCGCTTTCTGAAAATCAGAGCGGAAATTCATCACATAATACGGAATTCCCAATACCTGGGCAACCCTTCTTGCATCGTCCACAGCGGACAACCCACAGCAGCCGCCTTCTTCCGCCTGTTCAAAAACATCCTGTTCCTGCCAGATCTGCATGGTCACACCGATCACATCATACCCTTGTTCCTTTAACAGATATGCTGCAACTGACGAATCCACTCCGCCGGACATTCCAACAACAACCTTTTCTTTTACATGTGCCATATTATAAAATCGAAAAGCCTTTCTTAAATCTTACCTTAATTTATCTGCCTAACTATTTTTAGTACTCTTCCTCTGTTCCTTCTTCTTTTTCGCTGATGTCATTTACCGGTCTTTCAAGTCCTTCGATCTTGATTCCATGCTTTTCTGCATAATCCCAAAGAGCTGCATGAATTGCCTCCTCAGCGAGCAAAGAGCAGTGTACCTTGACCGGTGGAAGTCCATCAAGAGCCTCCATTACCGCCTTATTAGTTACCTGAAGTGCTTCCTGTATGGTCTTTCCCTTTACAAGTTCTGTGGCCATTGAGCTTGTCGCTACGGCAGCACCGCATCCAAAGGTCTTGAATTTTGCCTCCTGAATAATTCCGTTATCGTCGATATCCAGATACATACGCATGATATCTCCGCACTTTGCGTTACCTACAGTTCCCACTCCGCTTGGGTTCTCAATCTCTCCAACATTTCTTGGATGGTTAAAATGATCCATTACTTTTTCACTGTATGCCATATCTTTTTCTCCTTGTTCTGTACTATATTATCCCAGCCCCACACAGCTTTCCACGTGTAAGGCTCTTTTGTCCTGTCTGGTCTTATTTCTGATGCTTTATAAAATCCTCATAAAGTGGTGACATTGCTCTTAAGTGCTCAATAATGCCCTTCAGCTTGTCCACTACATAATCGATATCCTCCAAGGTCGTCTCATCAGATATCGTAAGACGAAGTGAACCGTGTGCAATCTCATGCGGCAGCCCTATCGCAAGAAGTACATGGGACGGATCAAGCGAACCGGATGTACATGCAGATCCGCTGCTACCACATACACCTGCCTGGTCAAGAAGAATCAACATGGATTCACCCTCGATAAAACGGAAACAGAAGTTTGCGTTGTTGGCAAGTCTCTGTGACGGATGTCCGTTCAACCGGGCATACGGAATCTCCTCTAGGACACGGGAAATCAGATGATCACGAAGCTTTGTCTGATAAGCGATAGATTCTTCCATATGGTTTGCAGAAATCTCTGCTGCCTTACCCATTCCGACAATGCCCGGTACATTCAGCGTACCTGCACGGCGCTGGCGTTCCTGCGCGCCTCCGTGAACAAATGAGCGGATCTTAACACCCTTACGGATATATAAGAAGCCGATTCCCTTTGGTCCACCAATTTTATGTCCGCTGGAACTTAACATATCGATATGCATCTCGTCCACATTGATCGGAGTATGAGCAAATGCCTGAACCGCATCTGTATGGAACAGAATTCCATGCTCCTTTGCAATCTCGCCGATCTCCTTTAACGGCTCAATCGTTCCGATTTCGTTGTTTGCTGCCATAATTGAAATCAGGATAGTGTCCGGACGGATGGAGGCTTTCAACTGCTCAAGGTCTATAACACCATTCTCATCCACATCCAGATATGTTACTTCATAGCCCTGCTTCTCCAGCCACTGTGCAGTGTGAAGGATAGCATGGTGTTCAATCTTGCTGGTAATAATATGTTTTCCCTTAGATGCATATGCTTCTGCTGTTGCCTTAAGCGCCCAATTATCGGACTCACTTCCACCTGCAGTAAAATAAATTTCCTCTGTTTTGGCTCCGATAACCTTCGCAATTTCTTCTCGTGCAGATGTTACTGCATCGTTTGCCGTTCCTGCAAACGTATAAATTGCGGATGGGTTCCCATAATACTCGGTAAAGTAAGGCTTCATCGCCTCGAAAACCTCCGGGAGTACCCTTGTTGTTGCTGCGTTGTCCATATAAATGACTTTATCGCTCATAATTGTTCCTTCTTTCTATATAATATATTGTCCATTTTTTGCGCTTTGCCATTCCAAAAGATCCTGTAAGGTGATGTTGTCCACCACTCCGTTTACCGCATCGTTGATCTGCTTCCAGACGATTGAAGTCACACATTGTTCTGCACGGTCACAGACAAAGTCTTCATCCTCAAGGCATGCCACCGGGGCAAGACTTCCCTCCATCTGACGCAGGATCATTCCCACAGTGTAGTCCTTCGGCTCCCTTCGAAGTGAATAGCCTCCCTGTGCGCCACGGATACTCTTTACAAATCCTGCCTTATTTAATACAGAAATAATCTGTTCCAGATATTTATCCGAAATGCCCTGACGCTTTGAGACATCCTTCAGGCTGACCGGTTCGCTTGGGTCCGCACTTGCCAGATCGAGCATCAGCCGAAGTGCATATCTTCCTTTTGTCGATATCTTCATATCCCTTCCGCCTCTCGTTTTTATCAATTCCTAGTAACGAAGTATACATTCTTAATTCCTAGTTGTCAATAGGAATTAAAATCAAAAGATGCAGCTGTACAGAATCCGTTCTGTACGGCTGCATCTAATATTTATTTATTCGCGATTTAATATTATTTAATTCCCTCTAAACAAAAGGATTAAAAAATCTGCTGCCATCTGCGTAGGTGATCACGAGGCTTACGATCATAAACAGGATGGAAAATACGAGTACCAGATAATCATTTCTCTTGAGCGGGCGCTCCATGTACCAGCTACGCTTTTTGTGCTTGCCAAATCCGCGAAGCTCCATTGCGTTGCTGATCGTATCGATCCGTCCCATGCTCGAAAAGACAAGCGGGAATATGATCGCTGACGTATTTTTTATCCGATCCATCAGCTTTCCCTTGCCGGACAGCTCGATTCCCCTCGCTTCCTGCGCGTTCTTTATCTTATGGAAGTCATCCTGTACATCCGGAATATAGCGTAGCGCAATGGAAATTGCATACCCAACATTATAGCTGATTCCAATGCGGTTTAGGGATGCTGCAAACTCGGATGGGTTCGTCGTCACAACAAAGATAAATACGGATGGTACAATCGTAAAATACTTGAGCACAATATTCAGTTCATAGAAAAGCTGCTCAGCAGTGATAGAGTAGCGCTCCGTCATAGCAAGAAGCACTGTCCTCGTTCCATAGATCTGTGTTCCCTGATTCGGAGAGAACAGATATATTGCAAGCACATTGATGATCATAAAAACCAGCACAAACTTAAATACCGTTCCGACCTGCTTCCATTCAATCTTGGAAATCTTGTAGATACAAAGGCTGAGCACCAGCATCACGGCCAATACCCTGGTGTCATACGTCATCATGCTTGTGATCGACCAGCAAAGGAAAAATACCAGCTTCGTCACTCCACACAATTCATCAATCCATGTGTCTTTTTTCTCATATGTAAGTAAACGATGCGCCACTATCTCACCGTCCTTTCATACTGAATAAATCGCTCCACAAACTGTGTCGGATCATCAATACCACATGCAACCGCAAGATCATACAATGATGTCTTCTTGATGTATGCCCGGTCTGCAAGCGCTTCATCCGTCAGGATCGCAGATGGTGTATCCTCTGCAAGCAGCTTGCCATCTGCAATAACGATCGCACGGCTGGTATATTCGAGCATCAGGTGCATATCATGTGTAATCATAATGATCGTGATGCCCTGCTCCTCATTCAGCCGCTTCAAAAACTCCATGATCTCAGTGTAATGCCGGTAATCCTGCCCTGCAGTCGGCTCATCCAGAATCAGGATCTTCGGTCGCATGACAAGGATGGATGCGATCGTCATACGCTTTTTCTGCCCGAATGACAACGCAGATACCGGCCAATTACGGAACGGATACAGCCCGCAGATACGAAGAGTTTCGTTGACACGCTCCTTAATCTCCTCCTCCGGCACGCCTCTTACCGTCAGGCCAAGCGCTACTTCCTCGTAGATCATCGGCTTGGAGATCATCTGATTTGGATTCTGCATGACAACACCAATCTGCTCACCGCGTTCCTTAACTGTAAGTGGTGCGATGTCCTGTCCCTCTAAGTAGATTGTCCCCTTGTCCGGCTTATCAAATCCGCAGATCAGGTTGGAAAGCGTTGTCTTTCCGGCACCATTCTTGCCGACGATTGCAAGCATCTCTCCCTTTCGGACCGAGAAATTAATATCGGATAAAATTGGCTGTCCCTGCTTGTAGGAAAAATCCAGATGTTCCACGCGCAGCACCTCTTCCCCCAGCTTCTGTGCCTTTGCTTCTGGCACACAGCGGAACCACTGCTGCACCTGCTCCCTGTAAGGCACAAGGTTCATGGAAGCAATACCCGCCGGATGATCCTCCGGCCGGATGGTACACCCCGCATGCTTAAGCGCTGTGATGTACAGCGGTTCTCGGATGCCCTCGCGTTCAAGAATATCGCTGCACAAAAGCTCATCCGGTGTCATATCTGCAACAACCTGTCCCTCGCCGATCAGGATAATACGGTCCACATCGCGGTACAGCGCATCCTCCAGACGGTGTTCAATGATAAGGATCGTCTTTTTCTCATTCTTTTTGATTTCATCGATCAGCGCGATCGCGCGCTTTCCGGTTGCCGGGTCGAGATTAGCCAGCGGCTCATCAAAAAGCAGGATATCCACATCATCGACCAGAACTCCCGCCATGGATACACGCTGCTTCTGTCCGCCGGACAGTTCCGACGGCGCATGGCTTAAAACGGAGGAAAGCTCCACGATGTCTGCGATTCCGTGTACCTTCTTTTTCATCTCCTCCTGTGGCACAAGGTCATTCTCCAATACAAAAGCGATGTCCTCTGCCACCGTCAGTCCAATAAACTGTCCGTCCGTATCCTGCAGGACGGTACCAACCGACTTTGCCAATCCGAAAATGCCCAGCTTCTGTGGATCTTCCCCCTTGATGCGCAGTTCTCCCTCGATGTCACCGGTATACGAAAAAGGGACCAGTCCGTTAATGCAACTGGCAAGTGTTGACTTGCCAGACCCGGATGGTCCTATGATAAGTACCTTCTCCCCGGGATATATTTTAAGGTTTATATCCCGGAGGGTTGGCTCAACCTGTGATCGATATTTAAAAGAAAAATTTTTAAATTCAATGATAGGTTCCATAAAATTTCTTCTGCTTTCTTACTTAGTCCTCTTTGGTCAGACTGGATGATTTTGCACCGATCTTAGCGTACGCTGCACAAAGCAATGTACCGAGAATTGCGATGATGATCACGTTTGCAAGGCATGCGATCGCACCCTGTGCAAATACTTTGTCTGCCGGCTCTGCATAAATTAAGATATCAAGAACAGGTGCTACAACAATCCATGCTACTGCATTAGTGATTACCTGAACAATATTGAACAGCGCAATCTGCTTGCCGCCGAATCCGCCTTCTTTGATCTTGAGCTTGTTTGCGAATGCGCCGATTGCAATACCGATCACTGCCTCCGGGAATACCCAGCTCCACCAAACGCTTCCGTAGAATAATGCATCACCGAGTGCATGTCCTAAAAGTCCGGTGATTCCTCCTACTACCGGTCCGAATACTGCTGCAAGAAATGCAAGCAATGCTGCACGAACCTGCAATGAGGTGTTCGGCACGATCACGAGCGGAATCTGTACCTCTGTAAGAACGATGAACAATGCTGTTCCGATACCGGTTGCTACTACTTCCTTAATTCCAAATTTTTTCATTTGTTGTCCTCCTTGTTTATATATACATCTTGTATAACAAACCTTAAATTAAAAATCCGAGCGTCCCGCTTCGAGTCCTCCCGACGGCCGCTACCTTTATAACCAGCTCCCTCCAGGCGCCCCTGCGGCACATGAGAGGTTCTGCTTAGGGCTGCTGTATTCCTACCCTGACCCGGTTCACAGATTCCCATTGCGCAAGACCCGGACGTCAACACTGATTACAAAGGGCTGCACCACCTGTCAGACCCTCCACGAGACATCACCCCAACTATAGCGGATTGTTGGTTCAAGGTACCGCTACCACCCCAGCTGCTCGGAGACTTAAGTATAATCCATGAAATGCCCCATTGTCAAGGCATCTGCTCTTTTGCAGTTTTCTTTTTTTGACGCAGCCTACGGAAAAAGTTGGAAAGCATCGTCGCACATTCCTCCTCGCGCACTCCGCGCGTGATCTCGACCTGATGGTTAAAGGCTTCCATCTGCAAAAGATTTAGGACGGAACCTGCGCAGCCTGCCTTGGGATTCATCGTTGCGATCACAACACGCTTCAGCCGGGATTGTACGATCGCGCCCGCACACATCTGACACGGCTCCAGGGTCACATACATCGTGCAATCCTCCAGCCGCCAGTCCCCTGTCTTTTTGCTTGCCTTGCGGATTGCCGCAAGCTCCGCGTGCGCGAGTGTGTTTTTATCTGTATTTCTCCGATTGTAACCGCGCGCAATGATCTTTCCGTCCTGCACGATCACACAGCCGATCGGCACCTCGTCGAGAGCTGCCGCCTTTTTTGCCTGCGCGATCGCAGCTTTCATATATTTTTCATCCTGTGTCATAGACTTTGTACTCCATGTTGCTATATAATTGATGTATCTGTGAGTTTCACTCACCATATTACCCGAATATAAGGGAGTTTACAATTATGTTGTTTGCATACGAAACCGACCGTCTCATTCTCCGCATTCCAAAGCCGGATGCAGCAGCCGCGGTCCTGGATTTTTATCTGCGTGACCGCGCGTACTTTGAGCAATTCGAGCCGGATCGCCCGAATCAATTTTACACGCTGAATTTTCAAAAGGCAATGCTCCGTTTTGAGTATAATGCGGCAGTAAAGCTCCACTCTGTGCGCTTTTATGTTTTTTCCAAATCCGCACCGGACCGCGTCATCGGAACGATCTGTTTCCGGAATATCCAAAGCAGCGTGTATTCCTCCTGCGAGATTGGTTATAAATTTTCCACCGATTCACAGCATCTGGGTTATGCCACTGAGGCAATGGAAAAGGTGTTGGATATCATCTTCAATGAACTGCATCTTCACCGTGTCATGGCTATGGTTCTTCCCGATAACATACCATCGATCCGTCTTCTGGTGCGGCTCGGTTTTCTCTGCGAGGGCATCAGCCGGGATCACATGCAGCTTCAGGGCGTCTGGCGTGACCATGCGCAGTACTGCCTGCTGGCTTCCGATCATATCTCCAGGGGGCAGAGCCAGTAACCGAATTTGCCGATTGGCTCCTCCTTCGTGGAACGCTGCGGACTGTTTACATCCATCACTTCTGTTTCTAGTTTAAAATCCGGGAATCCGAAAAGCAGAGCCATCATCCGCTCCGGTCTTTCATAGATTCCCGGTACACCTAAGTATGTTCTTTTTTCATTCTTTTCCTCACATTCCAGCACGATCAGATAATGATAATTAAAGAATCCGTGAATCAGAAAACTGTTGTTACATAAATACCAGTTCCGTTTTGGCAGCTTGCGGATATCGCTCAGGTCAATCCTTCGCGGCTGCCGCGGGGACGTTCCTTTTGACACGCAGGACTGCTGCTGTATGGGTTCTTCTGCGGGCTGTGGGGTTGGTGTCTGGATTGGCGCGGCAGACTGCTGTGGAGCGGCTGTTTTCTCCGGTGAGGCTGGCTTCTCTGATGCGGCTGGCTTTGCAAGGTCCTGTGCCGGTGTGCCGGATTCCCTCTGCGTCGACTGATCCCGTTCGCCGGCTTCCACCCTCTCCGCCTGTAAGCGCTCCGTCGCAAGGCGCACAAACTCACTCTGCACCGGGGGCGCGTCTTCTGTCACGTCCGGTTCCGGTGGTGTGTCTGGGCGCATGTCTTCCGGCGGCTGCTCCGGGGTTGTGGTTGGGCGCGTGTCTTCTGGGGTTGGCTCCGGCGGTGCGATCGGGCGTGCGTTTTCCTGTAGCTGCTCTGGCTGCCATACCTGAAAAGCCCCGGTCGTAAATCCGTCCTCTATCGCGTCCTTCCAGCTGCTTGCCGCATAATACTGTCCCCCGAACCGCACTCCTACCCCTACAATATCCGAATCGTCAAATGTGTGTTCCCCAAAGGAGTTTTTCTGGATTCTGATCCTTGCGGTGCCACGCCCCTGTCCGAGCGAAAACTCGCCGATTGGTATTCCCTGTAATCCATCGCCTTTTACGAGCAGATACACCTGTGCCGGTCCCTGATACCGCCCCATGCCCTGCACATGTATTTCCATATCGATCGTATCATCTCTTTGATCCGTTCTGATAAATCCGATATTTTTTCCTTTTATCCCATTCTCATAAGTAAATAGATAAGTGATAAATCGCTTCATCACGGCTTTTACTCCTAAATATATCCGTTATTATTCATTAAATGTCTGTCGCATGACATTTATGCATAAAAATGATGGGTGCGGGTGAGGGTGCCGCAACTCTCGGCTACTTTGCAGAAAGCAGGCGGATCATGAAATGGGTTCCGGATATGCAGGACTATAAAATGGGAAAAGCGGGATTTGTATGCGCATTGATATGTGTTATGCTGCTCGTTGCTATGGTTTTTGTGAATTGAGAATAGAAAAGCCGCCTGCGGGCATGAAACAGCATCACAGGCGGCAGAATACTCTATTTTGTGCAGAAAAACTCAATTTCTTCGCCGAGCGGTCACTTGCAGAATGCAATCCGTGCCGGGTATGGCGGCTGGGAGGAAATAACAATATCCTTTGGTGCTATAAAGACTTCATAGCCCGCAGCAGCCACCGCGCTCACACATGCATCTACATCGTCCGTGGCAAAAGCGAAATGGCGGATGGTTCCTTTCTCAAGCGACTCCTCTCCATTGTTGAATATCTCGATTATTCCCGCTCCCGTGTCCAGCATGATCCCGTCCTGCCATTCCCGCGCTACCACAAGTCCAAGGATGTCGCGGTAAAACACGACCGTCTTACGATATTCTTCTTCACTGCAACATTTCATAGATACATGATGGATTCCCTTAACAAGACTCATTTTTATCTCCTTATTTTTTGAAATTTTCTATAAATTAAAGGCAACAATGCAAATGCAACTATTACATAAACTGCCATCACAAGCGGAATCTGTTTTGTATTCCATTCACACACGCTCCTCCTCTGTTTTCTACATAATATAACAACTCTACTACACAAAAAGTTAGGGTTTTACTCTTCCTAAGGAAAAGAAATTTCTTATAAAGTAAAAAAGGACGACCACACATGTGCTGTCCCTAAGTTAAACTACTGTTAAAATGTCGAATCATTTTTGTACTATTATGTACCTCATGGATCTGTATTTCATCTTCCATAACATCAAGGTCTTTTAAAGCAGGACGTGTCCAGCGCACTCTCATACGAGTACCCTGTCTTTCTCATGCTTTCTTGCAAAGTGTGCCCTCACCTCTTCTGTTGTAAGAGTACCTTCTTCTACTGCTGACTTTCTGCTCTGCTCTAACTTCATCAATTTATATAAACTTTCCAAGACTTCAAATTCATCCTGTACATCATCTGATACATTCAAAAGTTCATTCATAACCATTTGCTTTGCTGTACTCATAGGCTATATACCCCTTTCACCAATCTATGCTTTAATTTATTATATGTTCTATTTTTCCAAAAATCTATAACAATTTATCCCAAGCTTTGTCTTACTCATCATAAAAGCCCACAGCCTTATAAGACTAGTTGCTTGTCCTATACTTTTCTTCACCGCAACATTTCATAGATACATGGTGAATTCCCTCAACAAGACTCATTTTTATCTCCTTCTAAAACCATACTCGTTTTCTTCCACCGGGATGCATTTTGTGTCCATCCCGGTGATCGTGATATATGTGCCACGGTTGATCATCACAAAGACTTCATCGATCTGCTTCTCGGTTCCCTGAATCTCCATGAGGACAGAACCGTCCGGCTCGTTTTGTACCCATCCAGTCGCTCCGGCTAAGCCGGCGGCATGCTCCACGCGGTAGCGGAACCCAACGCCCTGCACATCCCCGTATACACGGATTCTTTTGCGAATTACATGCTCATCGTACTCAGCCATCCGAAACCTCCTGCATACTAAACATACTTGTTTTCTCCTTTTTCTATGTGTAACCCGACGATCGTTCAGATTTAATTCCATTATAAGAAAACAATCACAAAATGCTATCAAGTGGTAATTGAGTTCCCCCTAAAATACTGCTTGCATAGGGGATTTATATCCATTCATAGTCCCCTCCGGTTATGGCAAGTGACAACAGTGTATCCATTTTTTCGACTTCTTCCTCGCCGTTTACAACCTGAAGCAGCTTTGCGGTTTCAACAACCTTCGGCATCTCCTCATCCGGTCCGATCTCCATATCCGGCTCCTCGCCGCAGTACGGACAGACGAGTGTAGGTCCGATCTTAAGCGATAAAAAACGATTCCCGCATTCCTTGCATTCATAATATCCACACATCTGTGTGCCATCCGGTACATAAAACATAGTTTTTCCTCTCTTTATTCATTCTCTGCAAAATAGTGTTCGACCGCATACGCGAAATGGCTGTTAAACATCTCCGCCGCCCGTCTGCTGAGCGGTTCGTCCGGTTTCATCATATCAAAGGCATGCATATCTGACTTGTATACATCCAGCTCCGCCTCGATTCCTGCTTTTTGCAGATTCTCAATATAGGTACACGTCTCCGCATAAAAAGGCTCTCCGTCCCCGACAAACGTGTACGCGGGTGGCAGATCGGAATAGTCCGTCTGTCTTGCCGGTGCCGCGTATGGCGATACCTCTTGCTTTGCATTTTTTCTAAGATACAACCGCCATGCGAAATGATTCTTTCTGGTGCTCCACACTCTTCCGTGATTGTCTGCCGAGGATTCGGTGTCAAGATTGTCGATCATCGGATACAGCGGCATCTGGTAAGCGATCCGAACCTCGCCCCGGTCGCGCGCCATCATGCAGAGTGCCGCGCACAAGCCCCCGCCTGCGCTTTCCCCTCCTACCATGATCTGATTCCGGTTGATTTTTAAGTCATCAGAATGATTTTTAAGGTATAAAAGCGCATCATAACAATCCTCCGCCGCAGCCGGATATGGCGCAATAAATGCCAGCCGATAGCCCGGAGCGATCACCGTAGCTCCATACTTTTTGACAAGGTCAACGGCTCTGGACGAATGTACCATTTCCTTCATTCCCGCTATATATCCGCCGCCGTGAAGCCACAACACACCCGGTGCATCCTCCCTCGGCTCTTTGGGTGAAAGCACCAGTGCGGGGATTTTCCGATTGTCCCTGCCCGGTATCTGGATTTTTGTACATATAATATCTTTATCTGGACGCATTTTTCGCATA
>JALEKN010000037.1 GCA_022769125.1 Agathobacter sp. | reverse complement strand
TTTTTCCCCTGCTCCTTTGCAGTAAGTGCTGCTGTCATTCCAGCTCCGCCACCACCAATTACAACGATATCTGCCTCAATCGTCTCATCTGTCTTTTCAACAGCTTCCGCAGATTCATTCTCGGAAGAAGCAACTGCCATGTCAACTCCAGCCGCCTCTAACGCGTTATACATTGCCTTCAAAACTGCTTCACTGGAAACAGTCGCACCGGCCACGCTGTCTACCGCAAGTGACTGATTCATCATAACCTTTCCTGGAAGGTTCTCAACTGCAACACTTCCAAGTCCCTGTGTCTCAGAATCTCCAACGACTGTAAGATCAGTTACCGTGCCACCCTTGACAACAGCTGTTGCAACAATTTTTCCACCAAATCCGTCTGCCTCACCAGTATATTCCCCATCGGCGGATTCTGTCACGAAACGGGTTTCAGCTGCCTTGGGCTTTAACATGTTATGTACGCCAAGTCCAATCAGCATTGTTGCTGCAAGCATAAGAATTGATACGAATAAACAATTGAATTCAGAATTTTTTATTTTTTCATAGATATGCTCTCATCCTTTCTTTCCACAAAAAGGGGGCAAATGCTCTTGTTGAACAAATGCCCCCATTTCTTTGTATATTACTGCTGTTCCGGAACGTCCTTCATAGAGAAGCTGATACGCCCCATCTTGTCCTTGCCAAGGCAGATAACGGTAACTTTATCTCCAAGAGTAAGAACATCCTCAACACGATTGATACGCTCTTTTGCAATCTTGGAAATGTGTACCATTCCCTCTTTGCCAGGTGCAAACTCGATAAATGCACCAAACTCCTTGATGCTGACAACAGTTCCGGTAAAGATCTGGCCTTCCTCGAAATCGGTTACTATTGTCTTTATCATCTCGATTGCCTTCTGGATCATTGCCTTGTCAGTTCCGCATACGGAAACAGCTCCATCATCGGTAATGTCAATCTTGACACCGGTGCGGGCAATAATTTCATTGATTGTCTTACCCTTCTGACCAACAACATCGCCAATCTTTGCAGGATCAATTGTAATCTGCTCAATCTTTGGAGCCCACTCGTTAACCTCAGCTCTTGGAGCTGCGATTGCAGGCTTCATGCAGGTATCCATAATGAAAAGTCTGGCTTCACGGCATCTTGCGATAGCTCCTTCAACAATCGGTCTGGTAAGTCCATGGATCTTGATATCCATCTGAATTGCGGTAATACCATCAGTAGTACCGGTTACCTTAAAGTCCATATCGCCAAAGAAGTCCTCAAGACCCTGAATATCGGTAAGAAGTAAAAAATCGTCATCGGTATCTCCGGTAACAAGACCACAGGAAATACCAGCTACCATTTTCTTGATCGGTACACCGGCTGCCATAAGAGACATGCAGGATGCACAGGTAGAAGCCATGGAAGTAGATCCGTTTGACTCAAAAGTCTCGGATACGGCACGGATTGCATATGGGAATTCTTCCTCGCTCGGAAGTACCGGCACAAGTGCCTTCTCAGCAAGTGCTCCATGTCCGATCTCACGACGTCCCGGTCCTCTTGAAACCTTGGTTTCACCTACAGAATAAGCCGGGAAATTGTACTGATGTAAGTATCTCTTTGTTGTAATATTTGCATCAAGTCCATCAATCTTCTGAACCTCAGAAAGTGGAGCAAGTGTTACGATATCACAAATCTGTGTCTGTCCACGGGTAAACATTGCAGATCCATGTACACGTGGAATCAGATCAACCTCTGCTGCAAGAGGACGGATCTGGTTAAATGCTCTTCCATCCGGACGCTTATGATCCTTTAAGATCATCTTGCGTACAGTCTTCTTCTGATATTGGTAAACAGCCTCACCAAGAACAGCAAGCCAATCCTCTTTATCAGCAAAAGCCTCTTCAAGTTTAGCAGTTACTTCCTTGATATTTTCTTCTCTCTTCTGCTTCTCATCAGTAAATACTGCTTCTTCCATCTGCTCCGGAGTAACGATCTCCTTCATTGCAGCAAACATTTCCTCAGGAATTGCGCAGCTTGTATACTCATGCTTTGGTTTTCCAACTTCCTCACGAATCTTATTGATGAACGCAATGATCGTCTGGTTTACTTCATGACACTTATAAATTGCCTCGATCATTTTGTCTTCCGGCACCTCATTGGCACCAGCCTCGATCATGATGACTTTCTCTGAAGTAGATGCTACGGTAAGTTGAAGGTCACCATCATCCCATACTTTCTGTGACGGATTGACAATAAGCTCTCCATCAACAAGTCCCATCTGTGTCATTGCACATGGACCATCAAATGGAATATCTGAAATTGTGGTAGCAAGTGCTGCACCGATCATACCGACAAGCTCCGGACGGCATTCCGGATCTACAGACATAACCATATTATTTAATGTTACATCATTACGGTAGTCCTTCGGGAATAATGGACGCATCGGACGGTCGATAACACGTGAGGTAAGGATTGCATTCTCAGATGCTTTACCCTCTCTCTTATTGAATCCACCCGGAATTTTTCCTACAGAATACATCTTCTCCTCAAATTCTACGGAAAGAGGGAAGAAATCAACGCCATCACGTGGCTTGTCTGATGCTGTTGCTGTTGAAAGTACTGTTGTCTCGCCGTACTTAAGAAGTGCAGCACCGTTTGCCTGTGCACATACTCTGCCAATATCTACGGTAAGTGTTCTGCCGGCAAGTTCCATTGAATAACTTTTGTACATATCTGTTCTCCTTTACTTGAAAATTTGCAAATTGCAGGAGCTCCGAAACTACTGAAGAACCCACGAAAAGCACATAGCCTCTTCAGTGGCTTCGGTAAAAATCTCCTGCATTTTTCACAACAAAGAGCGGAGTCGAAAAAACAACTCCGCTCTGTCTTTACAATTACTTTCTGAGTCCTAAACGCTCAATAAGGGAACGATATCTCTCGATATCAAGATCCTTTAAGTAAGAAAGTAAACCACGTCTCTTACCGATCATCTTAAGCATTCCTCTTCTGGAATGATGATCCTTTGGATTCTCCTTCAAGTGCTCAGTAAGCTCTGCAATTCTTGCTGAAAGAATAGCAATCTGAACTTCCGGTGAACCAGTATCACCAGGTGTTCTTCCATACTCATTGATAATTGCCTGTTTCTTTTCCTTTGCGATCATGTTGTGATCCTCCTTAAAATATTATTAGCCCGATGTATCAGATACTCAGCAAAAGGTCGGAGTGTCCATTCACCGAATATGGGCAAAAAACATACTTGTATAGTATAGCATAGCTTGCATAGCTTGTAAACAAAAACTTTTAATCATCCAGATAGCGCACCACACAGATCGGGGTACGATAATATGCGCTGGAAATCTTGATGCCGTCACGCTTATTGCTGGCATGAACAATCTGACCATTTCCAATGTAGATTGCAACATGGCTGATATGCTTTCCACTGCCGTAGAAGAACAGGTCACCCGGCTGAGCCTGTGAGGCTTTGATCTTTGTTCCGTAGCTTGGCTGTGAGCGTGAAGAGTGCGGCAGATATATTCCATATTTCTCATAAATCTTCATGGTAAATCCGGAACAGTCAACACCCTTTGTAAGGCTTGTACCACCCCAGACATACCGGTTACCTACAAACTGAAGTGCATACTGTACCAAATCTACACGTACATCGGAAACACCTTCACCGTAACGGATCTCTGTGATCGTCTTTGCTGTTGGCAGCTTCTGCGCAATGCTAACATAATCCTTAAAAACATATCCTGTCTCATCATCGATTTCAACAAGCACCCACTCATCGTCCTCTTCAACTACAACAAGATCTTCCCCATTATTTACAAGTGATACAATGGAAGAATCCGTGGATTTCTCACTTCTGACACGAAGCGTCTCCGTAGTAACGGTCGCATATGTGCAAACCTCTTCCTTTGCAATCGCAAGAGCTTCCTCTCCGGTATAAAGGTATTCGCTCTTTACATATCCGGACACGCTTCCGGATTTGATCTTTGACCAATCACCAACAACTTCCAAAATCTCGCAGGCATTGTAGTGAGTCATCTTACCAACAATTTTGCTGTCAGTTGTCGGCTCTTCTCTTACATTTAAGTTACTAGTCTCAACATTTGCAATACCGATATTCGTATAGCCACAGATTGTATTATCTTCACTATCCTGCGTGTCCACAACAGCATTTTCATCTGTTGCATCTGTTGCATCCGCTGTATCCACAGCATTCTCCGCAACCGGTTCTCCATCCTCAGCATCCATTCCCATTGTCACAAGCGCAAGCTCGCTATCTGAGATAGAAACATCCGGGAAATCATTCAGAACCGCAGATACTCCTGATGTAAATGAAGGAATCGTAATCATATTTCCATTTAAGACATTTGATACCCCTGCTGTAACACAGGTCTTTGCCGTATCGCTGTCATTATTGTTATCTGTATTCTTATTGAAAACCGAAATAGCTGTGATCCCGCACACACAAACAACAAGAACTGTGCCGGCAGTAATCTTTCGGATCATTTCATTACTTGCTTTCATGTAAGCCTCCCATGAAAAATATCATTTTTCTTACAAAGTATAGCAGTTGCATCTTTGACTGTCAACACACTTTTGTAATATTTTCGTAATATTTGTTTGTGGTTTCAATATCGCACAAAATCTGCTGTTTCAGCTCTTCAAGCGATTCAAACCTCTTTTCTGGCCTAATAAAATCAAGAAATTCAACCAAAATATTTTTTTCGTAAACGTCCTTATCAAAATCAAGCAAAAACGTCTCCAATCCGATCGGGTTATCTTCTCCCACCGTCGGTTTGCGTCCGATATTTGATACGCTCTTGTACCATACACCGTCAACTTTCGTCCGGGTGATATACACCCCAAACGGCGGAATCATCTTGTCCTCTGGGATTGCCATGTTTACAGTGGGAATACCCATTGTATGTCCAATCCGGTTTCCGTGAATCACATCGCTTTTGGCAAAAAATGGATATCCCAATAACCTGTTTGCCTTTTGGATGTTCCCCTTTTCGATTTCTTCCCGCACAAATGTGCTGCTGATGTCCCTGCCGTCCTCTTGGACCTTTGGCATGACAATCGTCTTATATCCGTACTTTTCTTCGTATTGCTGCAGCACTTCGTAATTTCCGGAACAGTTATGTGCAAAATGGAAATCCGAGCCCACCACAAAGCAGCGGACAGAAAGAGACTCCACAATCCAACGGATGAATGCCTCTGCCTCCATGCACATCACTTCTTCTGTAAATGGGCAGGAAATCAGATAATCAATGCCCGACTGTTCGAAAATATATCGTTTTTCTTCATTTACCGTAAGTTCTTTCGCTTTTGCCGCATATACACGCTTTCTCGGCGGAATATCAAAGGTAAAAACGATCGTCTTAAAGCCATTTTGTTCTTTTTGCTTTTGGATTTCATGCATCAGAAGTTCATGTCCGCGGTGTAATCCATCGAACTTTCCAAGCGTAATAACGCTTGCTTCCTCAACACAAAAATTCAGTGTATCATGAATATATTTCATCATCTATTCCATAAAAATCTTAATTGGTTTATAGTCTTCCTGTTCTCTTTGGTATGTATATATCCCGACAAATCTTCCATCCGCGCAGTATAACCGGATAGGTATCTCGTCCTTTGGGGCCGCAGGAATCATTGAAGAAGGAATTCTGTTCCCATTTTCCAAAAGCTTTACAGCCTGCTCAACCGCACAACATTTCGGATAGCGGTCAAACACTGTATCCACCGGAAATAGAATATCTTTTTCCTTTCCATTGGCAAATATTTCCTCAACCTCCCGCAACCGGTAAGCATCCTTAAGCATAAATCCAGCCACCTGTGTGCGCAAAAGAGATTCCATACAGCCATAGCATCCAAGTTTCTCTCCGATATCCTGACATAAAGTACGGATATAGGTTCCTTTTGAGCAATGTACACGCATCCGGACACGCGGCAATTCTATTGAAAGAATCTCTATTTCATGTATCAAAACCGGTCTTGCTTTTCGTTCGACCGTAATACCCTTTCTTGCTAGGTCACAAAGTTTCTTCCCATCTACCTTAAGAGCAGAGAACATTGGTGGAATCTGCTCATATCTGCCAACAAAAGAATGAATTGTTTCACGGACCTGCTGTTCATTCACATCTACTGGATGCTCCTTGAGAACCTGTCCGGTAACGTCCTGCGTATCAGTCATAATTCCAAGCAGTAAAACAGCTTCATATTCTTTATCCTTGTCAGTGAGAAGATCACAGACCTTTGTTGCCTTTCCAAGACATACCGGAAGGACTCCTTCCGCATCCGGATCAAGTGTCCCGGTATGTCCAATTTTCTTCTGATGTGCGATTCCACGCATTTTAGCAACAACATCAAAAGAAGTAAAGCCTTTTTCTTTATATATGTTTATGATTCCATTTATCATAAATTTAACCTATAGCCTTGCCTCAATTTCATTTAATACCCTGGCAACTGCCACATCGGCCGGTCCATCAATTGTAAAGCCTGCAGCCTTGACATGGCCTCCACCACCAAAACAGATTGCAACCTCTGCGACATTAAAATCACCGTTTACACGCAGGCTTCCCTTCCATGTGCCGTCTCCGTTCTCATACAAAAAGAGCGCGACACGGACATCTTTGGTGATACGAAGCTGGTTTACGATTCCGTCAAGATGTTTTGGCAGCACACCAAATTTTTCCATTTCTTTCTGCGTGATCACACTGACAATGCATGCACCATTCAGGTAAAGTTCACTATTTAATAATGCCTGTCCCAAAATTTTGTTTTGGGAAAATGTCTTGGTATAAAATGTCTCATCCACAATCTTAGGATAATCAATTCCCTTTTCCATCAGGACTCCGGCAATTTCCATCGTCTTTGCTGATGTGCAGGAATATTGGAAAACACCGGTATCATGTACAATTCCGGTATAGAGACATTCTGCAATCTCTTTTGTGATCTTATCTGTATCAATCACCTCATAGACAAGCTCACAGGTGGAGCTTGCATCCGGATAGATATAATTTTCATCCGCAAAGCTTTGATTGCTGATATGATGATCAATGCAAAGCGTGCTCTTTGCCGCCGAAAAAAAGTCGGCTGCATTGCCAAGTCTCCCAAGATCTCCGCAATCCAATGCAATAAATAAGTCAAATTTTGTACTGTCTGCATAATTGCTGTCAATTTCTGCTGAATATTGCAGGAATTTAAAGATATTGGGGATTGGTTCCAGAAATAACTTTACATATATATGCGGATAATACTCTTTAATATAGTTGTAGACCGCAAGTGTTGAGCCAACGCAGTCGCCATCCGGGCGCACATGCCCCGCAATGCCGACCGACGTTTTTCCATTCAGAATGCGGTCCAGATAATTAATCTTCTGACTCATCCTCTTGTCCTTTGGTAAGCTCATCAATTTTCTTAGACATCTCAATACCATATGCGATGGATTGGTCTAATATAAATTTAATCTCCGGTGTATTGCGCAAATTTATTGATTTTGCCAATGCTCTGCGGATATATCCTTCTGCAGACTTCAGTCCTGCCATCGTGTCCTGCTGGGACTGCTCGTCTCCAAGGACGCTGATATAAGCCTTTGCTGTCTTAAGATCCGGCGCAACCTCAACTGCAACAACACTTGTCATGGGATTTATCCGCGGGTCTTTGATCTCCCCGCGGATAATATTTGACAATTCGTGCATGACTTCTTCGTTGATCCGAATATTTTTGATACTATTCTTTCTCATGCTATCTTCCTATCTTGGTACTTCTACCATCTTATAAGCCTCCACGATATCAAATTCCTGAATATCGTTAAAGCCGTCAAATACAAGACCACACTCAAATCCGGTCTTAACTTCCTTGACATCGTCCTTGAAACGCTTTAAGGAACCAAGCTCGCCCTCATGGATCAGCTCACCCTCTCTGGTAATACGAACCTTGCAGCCACGCTCGATCACGCCGTCAAGCACATAGGAACCTGCAATGTTGCCGACACCGGATGCCTTGAAGATCTGACGGATCTCCGCATGACCGATAACCTTCTCCTCGAAGATCGGATCAAGCATACCCTTCATGGCAGCCTCCACATCCTCGATTGCGTTGTAGATGACCTTATAAAGTCTTACATCTACGCCCTCTCTGTCGGCGGTAAGCTTTGCAACCGGGTCCGGACGGACGTTAAATCCTATGATGATCGCATTGGATGCAGATGCAAGGATCACATCAGATTCATTGATCGCACCTACACCACCATGGATAACCTTTACAACAACTTCCTCATTGGAAAGCTTAACAAGGCTGTTCTTGACAGCTTCCACGGAACCCTGCACATCTGCCTTAACAATAATGTTAAGTTCCTTCATATTGCCAGACTGAATCTGTGAAAACAGATCATCCAAAGACATTCTTGCCTTGGTATCCTCAAGAAGCTTATTCTTCTCCTCTGCAATATAAGTATCTGCAAAGGCTTTTGCCTCCTTGTCGGAATCACAGCATACAAACGTTTCTCCAGCTGCTGGGACATTGTTTAATCCAAGGATCTCAACAGGTGTTGACGGAGTTGCTTCTTTTACTCTGCGCCCCTTATCATCTACCATGGCACGTACTTTACCATAGCAGCTTCCACAGGCAATCGGATCACCTACGTGAAGTGTTCCCTTCTGTACAAGAACGGTCGCAACAGCTCCACGCCCCTTATCGAGCTGGGCCTCAATGACGAGTCCTCTTGCTTTACGCTTTGGATTTGCTTTAAGCTCTAATACTTCTGCGGTCAGAAGGATCATCTCAAGAAGATTATCAATACCTTCCTTCGTATGGGCCGATACCGGACAGAAGATAGTACTTCCACCCCAATCCTCCGGGATAAGTTCATACTCAGAAAGTTCCTGTTTTACCTTATCAATATTTGCGCTCGGCTTATCAATCTTATTGATTGCAACAATAATCTCAACACCGGCAGCCTTTGCATGGTTGATTGCTTCAACCGTCTGCGGCATTACACCATCGTCAGCAGCAACAACAAGAATAGCAATATCGGTAGAGTTTGCACCGCGCATACGCATCGCAGTAAACGCTTCATGTCCCGGTGTATCCAAGAACGTGATGTTCTGATTATTGATTGATACAACAGACGCTCCGATGTGCTGGGTAATACCACCGGCTTCGCGGTCTGTCACACGGGTAGAACGGATTGCATCCAAAAGGGATGTTTTACCGTGATCAACGTGGCCCATGACACAGACAACCGGCGGACGGCTGACCATATCAGCCTCATCTTCTTCGTCTTCCTTAAGAAGTTCTGCAATAACATCCACCTTTTCTTCCGGTTCGCAGATATAATTGAACTCAAGTGCGATATCCTCTGCTGCGGCGAAATCAACCTCATGGTTTACCGTAACCATCTGTCCCTTCAGGAACAGCTTCTTAACGATTGCAGACGGCTGGATCTTCATGGCATCTGCCAGCTCACGGATTGTCATCTTTTCCGGAAGAACAATTGTCTTGATTTCATTTTCATCTTCCTTCGGCTGCTGTGGCTGCTGTTGTGGCTTCTTCTTGCCGCCATGCTTCTCCAGGTTGACGTAATTTTCCTGTCTCTTGCTTCCAAGTTTGTCGTGATCCTGATGCCTGTTATTATTCTTGCGCTCATTATTGCTGCGCTCACGGCTCTCCTTGCCTCTTACTTCCTCACCGGCTGCTGCGGACTCCTTGTTGAACTTATCCATCTCACGGTCAAAGCGCCCCTTATTTCCTGCTGCACCGCGATCAGCGCCTGGTCTTGCCGGACGGTCACCAAATGGACGGTTGCCATCCCTTCTGTCACCCTGTAGTCTGTTCGGACGGTTGCCGTCTCTTCTGTCACCCTGTGGTCTGTTCGGGCGGTCTCCGTCTCTTCTGTCGCCCTGTGGTCTGTTCGGGCGGTCTCCGTCTCTTCTGTCACCCTGTGGTCTGTTCGGGCGGTCTCCATCTCTTCTGTCACCCTGTGGTCTGTTCGGACGGTCGTTATTTTGTGGGCGCTCTATATTATTCTGTGCGCCTGGCTTTGTTTCCATTACGAAATCATCATTATTTCCTGCAGTACGCTCGCTGATCGGACGCATTGCCCGCTCACCAACCGGTCTTGGACGGATAATATGATTCTCCGGTCTTGCCGGTGCCGCATCTCTTCTCGGCCCGCGGTTCTGCTGTCCCGGTCTCTGTCCATTGCCGCCTTGTCCCGGACGTCTCTGCTGCTGTTTGCTGTACTGCGCATTGAATACAGCGGAGATGCTTGATTTCTTCTTTGGTCTTTCTTTCTCCTGCGCAGCACCCTCCTGCTTTGGCGCCGGCTTTGCGTTTTCTGTCTTTGGTGTTTCCGCCTTTGGTGCCTCTGCTTTCGGAGCCTCTGCCTTTGGTGCAGACTTTGCAAATTTGCTTCTGATCTTTGCCTGGGCTTCGTCTTCAAGGCCGCTGGACGCACTCTTTACTGCATACTCGGTATTGCTTAACAGGTCGATGATATCCTGTGATTTTATATCTAATTCTTTTGCAAGTTCATGAACTCTCATTTTTGCCATTTAATTGTTTCCTCCATTATTCAGTTTTGACTCTGCGGTGTATGCATTGATTTTCTCTACAATTGCATTTGCAAGGCGTTCATCAACGACTGCAAGCGATGCACGAAATTCTTTTCCAATGCAGTGTCCAAGTTCTTCCTTTGTTCCAAACGCATACATTGGAACCTCATAAAACTCTGTCATGTTCGAAAACTTCTTCCTCGTGTTGTCCGATGCCTCCTCCGAGACAATAACAAGCCACGCTTTTCCTGTCTTGACAGCTTTTTCGGTAGAGAACTCACCACTCACCACATTTCCTGACTTGGCTGCGATTCCTATCATGGATAGCACTCTATTTTTCAAGTGTACTCATCTCCTTTTCCAGTGAAGCATAAATTTCTTCCGGGATTGAGATCTTAAGAGACCGCTCCAGGCCTTTTGACTTTTTCGCTTTCTTAAGGCATTCCGGATTTGGGCAGATATAAGCCCCTCTTCCGTTCTTTTTCCCTGTCGAATCAAGAACAACTGCGTCTTCCGGAGTCTTGATCACCCGGATCAGTTCTTTCTTTGATCTGGGCTCACCGCATCCGACACATTTGCGTAACGGATCTTTTTTATTCATCGGCCTCAGTGCTTTCTCCTTCTTCATACTCATCGGAATACTCATCCTCATCGTAGTATTCCTCATCCTCATATTCGTTCTCGTAGTCTAAGAAGTCACCAGCTTCACGTGCCTGAGTCTCACTCTTGATGTCAATCTTAAATCCGGTAAGTCTTGCTGCAAGTCTTGCATTCTGTCCTTCCTTACCAATTGCAAGTGACAACTGATAATCAGGAACAACAACCTTTGCGGACTTCTCATCTGCATCGGCGATAACTGAGATAACTTTTGCCGGGCTGAGCGCATTCTGGATCAGGATTGCCGGATTCTCATCCCATGTAATGATATCGATTTTCTCACCGCATAGTTCGTTTACAATTGCATTGACACGCGCACCATTCATTCCTACACAAGCGCCAACCGGATCTACATCCGGATCATTTGACCATACTGCAATCTTGGTTCTGCTTCCCGCTTCTCGTGAGATTGCTTTAATCTCTACAATGCCCTCACGAACCTCAGCAACCTCAGACTCGAACAAGCGCTTAACAAGCTCCGGGTGTGTTCTGGAAACTAAAATCTTTGGTCCCTTAGAGGTAGGCTTTACTTCCAGGATATAAACCTTTACACGCTCGGTCGGCTTAAATACCTCACCTTTGATCTGCTCATTTTCTGTCAAAAGCGCATCTGCCTTGCCTAAATTAATGCTGACATTCTTGTTAATATCCTTGTTGACGTATCTTTGTACGACACCGGTAACAACATCTTTCTCCTTACTATTGTATTCGTCAAAAATAACCTTACGCTCTTCTTCACGAATCTTCTGTAAAATAACATTCTTAGCATTCTGTGTTGCAATCCGTCCAAACTCCTTGGACATAACCTCAACCTGTACAACGTCACCAAGTTCATATTTGGTGTTAATCATCTGAGCCTTCGGAAGTGAGATCTCCATAACCGGATCTGTTACCTCCTCAACAACAGTCTTTTCCTGATAGCAATGGTACTCGCAGGTATCCGGATCGATTACGACTTTTACATTTTCGGACTTGCCGAAATGATTTTTACATGCTGTTACAAGCGAATTTTCAATTGCCTCCAAAAGAGTCTCTTTGCTGATGTTCTTCTCCTGCTCTAATATGGTTAACGCTTCTAACAATTCATTGTTCATTTTCTTTTATCCTCCTATTTTGTTGTTATCTTACGTTAAGTTTGTGGTTACTTTTTAAAAATCGATTGCTTGACGGATCAAAGCGATATCTGCCTTTTCAAAGGTAAGCTCCTCGCCCTCCTCGGTCTCGATCGTCACACTTGCGGCATCGTATGTCTTTAGGAATCCGCAAAAATCTTTGCTGTGATTAATGGATCGGTAGGTACGGATTTCAATCTTCTTACCCATATTGCGGACATAATCCTTTTCCTTCTTAAGTGGTCTGCCAAGTCCCGGCGAGCTTACTTCAAACGTGTATGAATCCGGAATGAAATCCTCCTCGTCCAGAAGCGTGTTCATCTCTCTTGCGACAGTCTCACAATCGTTTACGGTGATTCCACCTTCTTTGTCAATGTAAGCTCTTAAATACCAGACGCTTCCTTCTTTTACATACTCAACATCAACCAGTTCAAAGGAAAGACGCTCCAAGATCGGCAATATCAGTTTTTCCGTCTTTGCTTCGTATTCACTTGCTTTTGACATCTCCTGCACCTCTTTTCCATATATAATTCCGGCAATTACAGCCTCCGTCCGGTTCTCCCATACCGGAAGCATATCCTGCCAAGTCCCGATAAACGTGAATTGAGAGAGGACATATGCCCTCTCTCAACTACGTTTACCATGTTACTGTAATTTATTTTACCATTCTTCTTACCGGAAATCAAGCATTATTCGCAAGAATTTTGTGGTAAAAATGGAGTTTTCCGCTGAAGTTCATCCCAGCTTCCATATTCTATAAGCCTTCCGTTCTCCATCACAAGCACGCAATCGTACATCCGCATGTTTTCCTCGTATATGCGATGTGTGATCATAATGATGCCCTTCTCCTTCTGACACAGGATATTTGCCTCAATCAGTCTGGCATTCTCATTGTCTAGTGCGGAAAGACATTCGTCCAGCACCATCAGCTTTGCATCCGTGGAAAACGCCCTAGCCAGCAAAATTCTCTGGACTTCCCCTCCGGAAAATCTCTGCTGCTCCTCCGGTTGTTGTTCAAATGCTCCATCCAGGCGCACGCTCTTTCGGATCTGATACAACTTTTCTTTGGACAAGCTTCCCGTCAGATCGATATTGTCCACCAGCGTCCCAGCAAACATTGCCTCGCCCTGCTCCTGATAGCTCAGATACTTAGACAGTTCATCGCAGTTTACATCAATGACCTTTATTCCATCGATCACGCACTCCCCAGTCATCGGAGTAAGAAAGCCGCAGATTCCCTTTGCAAGGGTACTCTTTCCCGAACCGCTTTTTCCAATGATCGCATACTTTTTGGAAAGGTCAAACCGGAAGGACAGATCATGCAGGATTTCTTTTCCCTCATAGCCGAAGGATGCATGCCTGCATTCCAAAAACTGTGGCTCCTGCTTAAGCCTTCCTTCCGGCAGATACGTTCCCGCAAGATCGCGGCACTCGCTCTCCAAAGTATCTTTTAACACTTTTCCAGATCTTCGCTCTAAAATACAGCCCGGCAGGATCTCAAACGGAAACATGATACCGCCTAAAATCTGGCTTACCGACATAATGTATCCCACTGTCAGCCTGCCCCGGATCACAAGGATCATCGCAAAAATAATGATCATCACATAGCTTAGCTCTCCAATCCCGGCGGCTACACTGTCAAGCAGAAAGGTCTTGCGATTCCGTTTCCGGTCAGCATTTGCCAATTCCTCGCATTTCGTCCGATACGCTCTGCATCTTTTTTCCAAAAGACGGAACACCCGAATCGGGACGAAATTCTGAAACGTCTCCTGCACAAAGCTGATATGTGCCTCGCTTTGGTTGGCATATTCCCTCTCCGCTGCGATGGACTGCCTTTGAAACAGCTTCGGAAGATAGACGGATATCAGGGAAAATACGATCACATACAACAGGATCTCCCAGTCCGCATACCCGATTGCCACAATCGAAACAGTAAGACTAAACAGATAACGATATATCCGCATCCCGCTTTCGTAATACTTCTGTCCGATCTGCTCCGCATTTACGGTCAAGAGCGAGGTGTAATAGGTGCTTGCTTTTTTGGCATACTCCTCATATCTGCCTTGCAGGATCAGACCCATGCACCGGACACGAAATGACCGCACACGATCCGTCTTTGTCGCCATCATGTAATATTCCGTCAAAAAACTAAACAAAATATCAAGCAGACAAAAAACGACCGCCGCTATGACCGCCCAAAGAAATCTTTCCATCTGCCTGTCAAGCCCATAATCAATGATCGGCTGAAGTGACATTGCAAAAATGGTTGAAAACAGGGCAGACAATGGTGCTACAAGATAATATATAATGCTTCTATGTTTCATCAGTTACCTTCACATTCTATGAAATTGTAATTTATCGCATCCAAAAAGATGCTTAGATCCGGTTACTCATGAACATTTGGCATCCCCTCCTCACAAAGTAAGTAAAACTATATTGCTCCATATTTTATATCTTATTTTTCTTAAAATCAGCCCCACGCTCTCCACTCATTTTCCTCAAAAAATTCTTCCTCCGGAATTTTGATCCATCCGGAAGTTCCATTTTCTGAGGTCACATAGATATAACAGATATCCCCAGACAAAACGCCCTCCTCCGTCTCCGTATAGAGCTTCTGCACATGGAAAAGCTCACCCGTCTGAATCGTTGCAGCCGGTTCTGTGCTTGCAACATCTGCTAGTACCGGCAAATCGATAAGTGCATGGTATTCCTGTTCCTGCCATTCAGCAGTCACATCATATATGTTCGTTGGAATCTGTACCCATTTCTGATCTTCAACACGGAATATACGATGTGCATATCCCTGTCCTAGATACTGAGTGTAATACTCCTGATCCAAACACACCGTTCCATCTCCCGGCTGGACCGGATCGAGGCCGCCACGCCCAATAAGCAAGTCATCATATTCTTCATCAAAATATATGCCGGCTACTTCATTCTCGATACGGTAAGCCAATATTGCATCAAAGCAATCGCTGTCAGAGTGGAATGACAGGCAGATTTCTTTCCACGAATCATGATTTTCAAAATCATGTATTGAAAGTTCCACGCCGATTGCACTATCCCGATAAACGTCAATTACACAGGTATCATTAACATAGACGTACACTTCACATCCATATTCGTCCTCAAAGTCCGTATAGACTTCGCAGTAGATTTCCTCCTCGTTTCCGTCACCATCAAGATCAACATAATAATACTCATTCGAAAGCATGGTAATTGCATCTGTTGTTTCAGTTTCTGCACTTGCACTAGAGTTTTCCAGATTCAGGTAAGCAATCAGTTCATCAAATGTCATAGCCTGTGATGTTGAATTGCAATACCTGCTCTGTGCATAATCGTATGCCTGATTCTTATATGTATAATAGGTAGATTCGTCAACCGTCTCCCCATTCCAGGAATAGTTATGAAGCAGTTCATCCGGATTATCCGGATTAACATCCTCCGTCCAGGTTCCACCATCCGCAATTGTGATCACACCATTCTCAATTTTGTATATTGTGTCTGTGTAGTAACCCATCCTGCCATCCGAATTAGCAAAACGTCCAGAGCCCTCCACATATTCGCAAGCCCCATATGGTCCAATATACATCATATAGTCAACAGCGCCATGATACGTTGCCACCATATCACCAATGGAACCATTCAGGCTATCCATATATAGCTCCGGGACATCATTGTCGTCAATGTAAATCAGATAGAAATTTACCTGATCCCGTTCATCCTGATAAATATACTGCAAATCCTCGTTTCCGATAACGAAATCATAGTACGCCTTTTTCCATTCTGCCTCGTCCGCCGTATATGGTGGCTCCTGCGTCTCCGGTTCCTCAGTTACCGGCATTTCCTCCGTAGCCGTCTCCGGTTCTTCCGTCATCGTTTCCGGCTCTGTGTCCTCCACCTTTGAATCATCTTTGAAGCTTTCTGTCTCCTCCTGCGTTTCTTCGGTGTCTCTGTCTTTGTCAGCAGCATTTGGTTTGTTGCCATTTAACAACACATACGCCAAAATGCTGCACCCGATCAGCGCCACAAAAATAACCACAAGGATAATGATAAGGAGCTTACGGTTATTCTTATTATTCTGCGGTGGCTGTTGCGGCTGCGCACTAAATTGTGGCTGCACGGTCTGTCTCCCATTTGTCAGTGGCAGTACCACCGGTTGTCCGGATTGTGCCGGAGTAGCTGGCTGTTCGGTTAGCGTCTGCTGCTGGGGCGTAAACGTTGGATCCAATTTATTGCCACATCCGGTGCAGAATCGCTGTCCCTCTTTGTATTCTTTTCCACATTTTGTACAAAACATTTTCTTCTCCCTCTAATTTTCATTTTTCACACTTTGATTAGATAAAGTATAGCAGACTCTCCACAAAAAATCTACCATCTGGAAAAAGGCAGCCTCTGAATCAAATCACAATTCAAAATGCTGCCTTTTACATCTATACCGGTCTTTCTTCAGTTATTACTTATTGGAAAATGTCTGGCTATACTCTTTGTATAGCTCAGTCCGCACAGCCTTATCATTCACAGCTCTTGTGACGTCATCGTTTCTTCCGCTTGCAATGAGCCAGGAAAGCATAGAGCTTAACTGATCCTGCCCTTGTTCGTTTCCCACTTCGATTCCTTCTTCACGTCCTTGCTCACGACCTTCTTGGCGCCCCTGCTCACGACCTTCCTCACGACCTTCCTCACGACCTTGCTCACGACCTTCTTTACGTCCTTCTTGACGCCCTTGCTCACGTCCCTCTTCTCTCGCATCCTCACGCTCCAAAAGGATCTGTTGTTCAAATGTATAATCAAGTCTTGTCACTTTTACCACCTCCGAACGATGTTCGATCAAAAAGTCACGAAGCACATTTTCTTCAATACAGCGGTCTATCGCTCTC
>JALEKN010000004.1 GCA_022769125.1 Agathobacter sp. | reverse complement strand
TGTCAAATTCCTGCCTTTGTTGAATGGTTGTAAAAGCATGAATTTTCGGGATATGTTAAATATGATTCAGATGAGTGTAAGAACGTGCAGCCCCAATAAATGGCCACGCCTGCCGTGAAAATATGCTTTGTAATTATACTAGCATCCTGTGTGCAAAAAAGCAATGAAGTTCAAAATAAAATTGTAACAAATAACGAGGCAGCCTTGACTGCAAGCAGTCAGATTGCCTCGTTATTGTCAGTATTATTTTAAATTCAAATTATAACTGTGGTCCAGCAGATACTAATGCCTTACCAGCCTCATTGCCTTCGTACTTTACGAAGTTCTTGTTGAATCTGGAAGCAAGATCCTTTGCCTTCTCCTCCCACTCAGAAGCATCTGCGTAGGTATCGCGTGGGTCAAGGATTGCCGGATCAACACCAGCAAGTTCGGTAGGAACTTCGAAATCGAAGATCGGGATCTTCTTGGTAGGTGCATTGTTGATATCTCCGCTTAAGATTCCATCGATGATTCCTCTGGTATCCTTAATGGAGATACGTTTTCCGGTTCCGTTCCATCCGGTATTTACGAGGTAAGCCTTTGCTCCACTCTTCTGCATCTTCTTAACAAGCTCCTCAGCATACTTGGTTGGATGTAACTCAAGGAATGCCTGTCCGAAGCAAGCGGAGAAGGTAGGTGTAGGCTCGGTGATTCCACGCTCAGTACCAGCAAGCTTTGCAGTAAATCCAGAAAGGAAGTAATACTGTGTCTGCTCCGGTGTAAGGATAGATACTGGAGGAAGCACTCCAAATGCATCAGCAGAAAGGAAGATTACGTTCTTTGCAGCCGGTGCGGAAGAAATCGGGCGGACGATATTCTCAATATGGTCGATTGGATAAGATACACGGGTGTTCTCGGTAACGCTCTTGTCATCGAAGTCGATCTTGCCTTCAGCGTCAACAGTTACATTCTCAAGAAGTGCATCTCTTCTGATTGCATTGTAGATATCCGGCTCAGACTCCTTGTCAAGTCCGATAACCTTTGCGTAGCAGCCTCCCTCGAAGTTGAATACGCCGTTGTCATCCCAGCCATGCTCGTCATCACCGATCAGAAGTCTCTTAGGATCGGTAGAAAGTGTGGTCTTACCTGTTCCGGAAAGTCCGAAGAAAATAGCGGTATTCTCACCATTCATATCAGTGTTTGCTGAGCAGTGCATAGAAGCAATACCCTTAAGTGGAAGGTAGTAGTTCATCATAGAGAACATACCCTTCTTCATCTCTCCGCCATACCATGTGTTGATAATAACCTGCTCACGGCTTGTGATGTTGAAAGCTACACATGTCTCAGAGTTAAGTCCTAACTCCTTGAAGTTCTCAACCTTAGCCTTAGAAGCATTGTATACAACGAAATCCGGCTCGAAATTCTTCAGTTCATCCTCTGTAGGAACGATGAACATGTTCTTGATAAAATGAGCCTGCCAAGCAACCTCAACGATGAAACGAACAGCCATGCGGGTATCTTTGTTTGCGCCGCAGAACGCATCAACAACAAACAGTCTCTTATTGGAAAGCTCTTTCTTAGCAATCTCCTTAACAGCCGCCCATGTTTCTTCTGTCATTGGGTGGTTATCGTTCTTGTACTCGTCAGTTGTCCACCAAACAGTATCCTTGGAATTTGCATCCATAACGATATATTTGTCTTTTGGAGAACGTCCGGTATAAATTCCGGTCATAACGTTAACAGCGCCAAGCTCTGTCTCCTGTCCCTTTTCGTATCCCTCAAGATCAGACTTAGTCTCCTCCTCGAACAGTAATTCGTAGGAAGGGTTGTAAACGATCTCAGTTGTTCCGGTAATACCGTACTTGCTTAAATTGATTTCTGCCATCTTTCTTATCCTCTCTTCTTTTATTTTGTGAATCATTAACCGGCAATTTCTTGCCGGATTATGCCTTAAAAACACACCTATATGATACACTATGTTATTTTTTTGTCAATCATTTTAATAGAATTTTTACGCACTTTAGCAGAATTTTTCGCGCGCATTTTTCAGGGCATTTGTAAACCACAGAAATGCCGCAAAAAAGATGATCATATAGACGAAATCCAGATATCTGCTGGAAACGGCAAGTTCATCAATCAGCCCGATCACGCCATCAATCAATGTAATAATAGAAAATCCAAGCAGTCTCGGATTCATATAAGCTATAAATTTCTCCGGGTGCCTGCACTTCTTAATCTCCGGCTCGGTCAGAAGGATCGAATGGATCTTCCCTGTCTTCTTCATATAAATACAAATACCAAGCATATAAATGCCAAACCCTAAAATGATAATATCTATGAGCAATAACGTGTTAAAATTCTTAAATGCATCCATATTTCCATTCTCCTTACTGTGCCATTTTACCCGAAAGTTCCAGAAAAAACAACAAGAAAAAGCATTGATAAAACATATCATTTCATGTAAAATTGTAGTATCTATACCAAAGGAGTATTTCGCAAATGAAGATTGACGATTTAAAGATATTGGTTTGCGATGATTCGATTCTTGCTCGCAAACAGATCAAAGATATTCTTTTAACAATGGGAACCCCTACCTTCTTTGAGGCAAATGACGGACAGGCCGCGATCAGCAAATACAAAGAGATACAGCCTGATCTCGTATTTCTTGACATTGTGATGCCGCAGAAGGACGGTAATGTTGCAATTGCAGAAATCCTTTCCTACGACCCAAATGCGACGATCGTCATCTGCTCCTCCGTTGGTACACAGTCGCAGCTTAAATGTGCATTGGAAGCCGGAGCCCGGGATTTTGTCCAGAAACCGATCGACCGCCAGCAGGTAGTTGATATTGTAACCAGATTTTTGGAAGGGAGATAGCTAATGTATACTCAGTTTTTTGGAAATTATCTTCTTGCCAACAATCTCATCACAAAGGAACAGCTTTTTTCCGCTATGCGCAGAATGACAGATGAGCATATGCGCCTGGGCACCCTTGCCATCAATGCCGGATACATGACCTCAAAAGAAGTCAATCAGGTTGTCATCGAGCAGACGCATGTGGACCGCAAATTCGGTGAGCTTGCCATCGATCTCGGATTTTTGTCCAACCAGCAGGTCGTAGAACTGTTGCAGGAACAAAGTCCGGATTTTCTGCTTCTCGGTCAGCTTCTTGTTGATGACGGCGTACTTACTTATCAGGATTTTGAAAAGATCATTGCTGATTACCGTTCCGCCAACGAACTGATTGATCTCGACATGACGCAGGATAATCACGACAACATTGCAAGATTGTTTGAGAACTTCCTCGTTGTCTCCGAGGAGCCGGTAACAATATACGGCAGATTATACATGGAGCTTCTCTTTAATAACTTCGTGCGTTTTATCGGTGAAGATTTCACTGCGCTTGACCCAGAGCAGATTTTGGCATATCCGCCGGAATGCTGTGTCAGCCAGAAGGTACTCGGTGACTACTCCGTCACTTCCTACTTAAGTATGGACGAGGCTGCCGCAATTGCCTTTGCATCCCGCTATGTCAATGAAGAATTTACAGAATATGACGAATATGTCCAGGCATCCCTTGCAGATTTTTTGAATCTGCACAATGGTCTGTTCATTGTCAACACTTCCAACATTGAATCCAAGGAGCTTTCCATTACCGCTCCACTCGAAGTAGATGCCCCTGTTCTTGAATTTACGAACCGGACCTATCACTTCCCGATTCTCTACTCTTTCGGGCTTGTCAACTTTATTTTTGAAGTTGTCCGTCTGCCACAATAATTTTGGAGTGCAAAAAAACCTCTTTTGCTGTGATCATCACATGTCAAAAGAGGTTTTATTTATTTATACACCAAGGAACTTCTTTACAACATCAGGCATCTCATCTACTTCGCAGACGGTATCATGTACCACTGCAGCGCTGCGGATATCCTCAATCGCCTGTGGTACTGCCACATTGCCGATGCGGCTTAACTCATCAACTAGTTCAAAATCACTCATGCTGTCGTATTTCTTGTCAATGGCATCCATAACGCTTCTTGTAAACTTAAACGGGCTTGCAGTGGATGCGATAACTGTCTTCGTCTGTGTATCCTTCGTCTCTTCCTTATACTTATGATATACTCCAGCAGCTACTGCTGTATGTGTATCAATAATATATCCGGTCTTCTCATAAAGATCAGAAATCACATCTGCCGTCTCCTGCTCACTTGTATAATTGCCGTAGAAATCATCCAGAAGCGCCTTCATCTCCGGAGTAATCTCATACTTTCCGGTTGTGGAAAGACTCTTCATAAGTTCTGCATTCTTTGCTGCATCATTACCGGCAATACGATAAATCAGACGCTCTAAGTTTGAAGAGATCAGAATATCCATAGATGGTGAACTTGTCAGAATAAAGTCACGGTTTCTGTCATAGGTTCCTGTACGGAAGAAATCGAACAATACTTTGTTTTCATTCGATGCGCAGATAAGCTTTGCAATCGGCACTCCCATGTTCTTTGCATAAAAAGCAGCCAGAATATTTCCAAAGTTTCCGGTCGGAACAACCACGTTGATCTTCTCATCCTTTGCGATCACGCCATTTGCGTACATCTTTGCATATGCGTATACATAGTAGACAACCTGTGGAACCAACCGTCCAATATTGATGGAATTTGCCGAAGAAAACTGAAATCCTGCATCACCAAGCTGTTTTGCAAGATTTTTGTCATTAAACATCTGCTTCACACCGGTCTGTGCCTGATCGAAATTGCCATGAATACCGACAACAAAAGTATTATCCCCCTTCTGGGTCACCATCTGCTTCTCCTGAATTGGGCTGACACCGTTCTTTGGATAAAAAACAATGATCTTTGTTCCCGGTACATCTGCAAATCCTGCAAGCGCTGCTTTTCCGGTATCACCGGAAGTGGCTGTCAAAATAACAATATCATTTTTGACCTGATTCTTCTTTGCAGAGGTTGTAAGAAGATACGGTAAAATGGACAATGCCATATCCTTAAATGCGATGGTTGAACCATGGAACAATTCCAGATAATATGCCCCGTCTGCAGATACAAGCGGTGCGATCTCCGGTGTGTCAAATTTGCTGTCATATGCCTTTTCAATACAGCTCTTAAGTTCTTCCTCTGTAAAATCGGAAAGAAACAGCTTCATTACCTCATAAGCAGTCTCCTGATAAGACATCTTTGCAAGATCTTCCATAGAGACATCAAGTGCCGGAATGGAATCCGGTACAAACAGGCCTCCATCATCTGCAAGCCCCTTTAAGATTGCTTCTGAAGCACGATACTTTACATCTGCATTTCTGGTACTTGAATACATTACGCCCATTTTTTTAACCTCATTCTTCTTTTAATTGCACTACCGTAAAAGCTACATAACTATATTATTTTTGTTCATTATAGAGAAATCCAAATTTTCTGTCAATACAGGGACGCCAGATTATTCTTTTTGCGAATTTCCCTGCCGCTCAACATTTTGTCACGCCGGATTAACTCCTTTTGCCAGATAATCCATGTATTTCTGGGAAATCTTTATCTGTGTGTATAATGCTGCATATTCGCTCGCGGAGAGCGTATCCACATAATTCTCCGGAAAATTGCGCTCATATCCGGCCCTCTTTGCAAGATCGACCGCCTTGTTATATGCCACAGCAGCTCTCTCCTCGCTCCGATAAGTTCCCACTGTATAATTCCCGTTTAAATGAATCTTCACCCGATAACGCTTTGTACCGTTCTTTTCATATTCCTGCACACCAAAGAAGCGATTGTACACTTTAATATTGGAATATCTGAAATCCAGCGGATCATCATTTACGAAATCGTAATCTCTATTACAGACAGCATAGCTTCGTATTCCATAACGGCTTAAGATCGTCACCTGCATTCCATAGTCGTTGACAAACAGATGCCCCTGCCTGCGCATGATTTTATGCCGCGCATAATAGAATAGATCATCGATATCAAACTTCAGCTCCTCTTCCAGCGACAGGTAGTAGCTGAAAAAATTCCTGCGTATGTAAATCGGGTTCGAGATATAAAGATTGTTATCGCGGAAATTTATCAGGCAGACACATTTCTCAAAAGCGAGCCGAAATGGCTTTTTATGGTAACAGGCAATTGCCTCATCAAGTGTCACACCATCATTTAAAATATGCCAGGCATCGCAATAAGCCTCGCCGGCCTCCTGTTCGAGCGGGAAGCTGCCGAGGCTTATATGCTTGCATCGAAACGTAATACCAGCACGGTAATACGTTGTACCATCTTTTTTTGTCGCCTGATATACACCGGGTAACATACTGACTCCTCTTATGCGTTCTTGGTATTAATATAATTTACCAATCCCTCACAGTCAATCAGTTTCTGCATAAATGGTGGAAATGCCTGTCCCTGGAATGACTTTCCGGTCGTCACATCCGTGATTACGCCTGTGTCAAAATTCACTTCAACCTCATCCCCTGCACCAATCGACTTTGCTGCCTCAGGGCACTCGATGATCGGAAGGCCGATATTAATGGCATTGCGGTAAAAAATACGTGCAAATGTCTCTGCAATTACACAGCTTACGCCCGCTGCCTTAATGGATAAAGGTGCATGCTCTCTTGATGAGCCACAGCCAAAGTTCTTATTTGCCACAATGATATCTCCCTCATGGACATTCTTTACGAAGTCCTTGTCGATATCTTCCATGCAGTGTGTTGCAAGTTCTTTCGGATCGGATGAATTTAAGTATCTTGCCGGAATGATAACATCCGTATCCACGTTATCTCCATATTTAAAAACGTGTCCATGTGCTGCTTTCATTTTGCTTCCTCCTTACATCACTTCATCCGGTCCGGAAATTTTTCCGGTAATTGCACTTGCCGCTGCAACTGCAGGGCTTGCAAGATAAACTTCAGACTCCACATGACCCATTCTGCCGACGAAGTTACGATTCGTTGTGGAAACACAGCGCTCCCCTTCAGCAAGAACTCCCATGTATCCGCCAAGACACGGACCGCAGGTCGGTGTGCTTACGATTGCGCCCGCCTCGATAAACGTGCGGAGGAGTCCCTCTTCCATTGCCTGCAGATAAATCTTCTGGGTAGCAGGTATCACGATAACACGAAGTCCTTTTGCCACTTTCTTTCCCTTTAAAATGGAAGCAGCGATACGCAGATCATCCATTCTTCCGTTGGTGCAGGAACCGATAACAACCTGATTGATTTTTACATCCCCAACCTCATCAATGGTACGTGTATTTTCCGGAAGATGTGGAAATGCAACCGTCGGCTTTAATGTGCTAAGGTCAATCGTATATTCCTCATCATACTCTGCATCCTCATCCGCTGTGTACTCCACAAACGGACGTTTTGAATGCTCCTTCATATATGTTCTTGTCAGATCATCCACTGGGAAAATACCATTCTTTCCACCAGCCTCAATCGCCATGTTTGCAATCGTAAAGCGGTCATCCATTGTAAGGTACTGGATACCCTCACCGACAAATTCCATGGAGCGGTACAAAGCACCGTCCACGCCGATCATACCGATAATATGCAGGATAACGTCCTTGCCGCTGATCCACTTTGCCGGCTTCCCGACAATATTAAACTTGATTGCGGAAGGTACCTTAAACCAAGCCTGACCGGTCGCCATGCCGGCTGCCATATCCGTACTTCCGACACCTGTAGAAAATGCTCCCAATGCTCCATATGTGCAGGTATGAGAATCCGCACCAATGATCACATCTCCGGCAACCGTAAGTCCCTGTTCCGGCAGAAGGGCGTGCTCGATTCCCATCTCCCCAACATCAAAATAATTGCTGATTTCATGTTTGCATGCAAACTCTCTTACACACTTGCAGTGCTGTGCAGACTTAATATCTTTATTCGGTGCGAAATGGTCCATAACAAGAGCGATTTTATCCTTATCAAAAACACCATCCACCTTCATCTTCTCGATTTCGTGGATTGCAACCGGTGATGTGATATCATTGCCAAGGACAAGATCCAAATCTGCCTCAATCAACTGTCCTGCTGATACAGAGTCAAGCCCTGCATGTGCGGCAAGAATCTTCTGGGTCATAGTCATTCCCATGAGCGTTCCTCCTAAAATTAACTGACATTCTTCAATAGTCCTGCGGAATAAATGTGTGAGTGAATCCGCTTTCCTATTATTTTCAATGTAATTCTAACACAGGGAAAAATATAATCAAAATACATAATAAACATATTTACCATAACCCCATTTTATGATATGATACAACTATCACTCAACCATGGAGGTGCTCATGAACCAGAACCTATCATCTTATTGGATCTTTTATACGGTTGCCAATGCCGGAAATATTTCCAAAGCCGCAAAAGAGCTGTACATCAGTCAGCCCGCAATCAGCAAATCCATCCAGAAACTGGAGGAAAGTCTTGGTTGCCGGCTGTTTTCCAGAAGTTCCCGCGGTGTTCTTCTAACCGAGGAAGGCAATCTTCTCTATGATCATGTAAGGGAAGCGTTCGAATCCCTTACCACTGGCGAGAACAAGCTAAAACGTGCCCTCTCACTTGGTGTTGGGCATATCAAGATCGGAGTCAGCACAACCCTTTGTAAATATATCCTGCTCCCATATCTGAAGGAATATATCCGGCGCAATCCACATGTCAGCATTTCCATCCAGTGTCAGTCTACCAATGAGACACTCCGCCTGCTTGATGAAAACCAGATCGACATCGGACTGATCGGCCGCCCGGACTCCCTGAAGGGAATCCATTTTGATTATGTGCAGGACATTGAAGACATCTTTGTTGCCACCAATGAGTATCTAAAGCATATCAGCGACCGCGGAATCAAAGGTGACGCAATTCTATCCAATGCGACGCTCATGCTGCTTGACAAAAATAATATGACGCGCCAGTACATTGACGACTATCTGACCGAGAATCACATAGAGGTAGCAGAATCTATTGATGCTTCCAACATGGATCTTCTGATTGAATTTGCTAAGATTGGTGTCGGAATTGCCTGTGTCATCAAAAGCTTTGTAACCCATGAACTTGAAAGCGGAAATCTCGTTGAGGTACAGATGCCGTTTCCAATCCATAACCGTGAGGTCGGCTTTGCCTATAAGGAACACACCACCCCTACCAAGACCTTACAATCCTTTATTGATTTCTACACAAACTACACTCCGGAGGTATCCAAATGAAAGAACAACTTCACACCATTCCAATTGCAGATGCCATGGCAAACGCCGGCGAATGCCCATTCTGCTACATCGAGCGTAAAACCGAAGAACATTCTATGGACTACGTGCTCGGGCACGGAGCTTCTTACATGGAAGCCGATATCCGCGATATGACCGACCGCGAGGGCTTCTGCCGCAGACATTTCAAGAAAATGTTCGACTATGGCAATTCCCTTGGAAATGCCTGGATCCTAAAGACACTTTATCTCCGTCATCTGGGTGAGATGGAAAAGGAATTTAAAAACTTCAAGCCTGACTCCGTTGGTAAAAAAGGACTTTTCTCAAAAAAAGACGCCTCCGGTAATTCCATCGTTGATTGGATTAACAAACGCGAATCCACATGTTTTATCTGTACATCCGTCAACAACACTTTCTCTGCCTACATGAAGACATTCTTTGGCATGTACCGGGATGACGCAGGCTTCCGCAAGCAGGTTGCCAATACCCAGGGATTTTGCCTGTCACATTTTAAGGTACTCTGCGAAGGAGCAGATGCTGAGTTAAATGATAAGGACCGTGCCGATTTTTATAATACAATGCTTCCTCTGATGCAGGAGAATATGGAACGCGTCTATGAAGATATTGCATGGTTTGTTGAAAAATACGATTATAAGAACAAAGATGCTGATTGGAAAACCTCTAAAGACGCCATCCAACGCGGCATGCAAAAGCTTCGTGGCAGCGATCCATCCCTGCCGCCATATCAGATTAAAAAATAAAAATCAACGCTTTGCGCTCCATGCAAAGTCCGAAAAGGGCGGGTCGGAAATTCAAATTTCCGGCCCGCCCTTTCATAATACGGTTCTGACTATTTCATTACAATATTAACAATTCTTCCCGGAACATAGATTTCCTTTACGATGTTACCGGTAAGTTTGTCGGCAATTGCTTCCTTGCCCTTTGCGATAACTTCATCTTTCGGATCATCCTTTCCGATGGAGATGGTTGTCTTGATCTTGCCGTTGATCTGTATAGCAATCTCAACGGAATCATCTACGGTAAGTGCTTCGTCGTAAGTCGGCCAGCTCTCATACGCGATCGTATCATCATGACCGAGACGGCTCCAGATTTCTTCTCCAACATGCGGACATACACAGGAAAGCATTTTGATAAGTCCCTCTGCATATGCTCTCGGGCACTTGCCAGCCTTGTATACCTCATTCACGAAAATCATCATCTGGCTGATTGCAGTATTATATCCCAGCACTTCAAAATCATTTGTGACCTTCTTGACAGTCTGGTTGTATACCTTCGTGAGCGTTCCGTCATCCTCTTCCGTAATATTGGAAGGCTCTGTAAAGAAATTCCATACTCTTGTGATAAAACGCTTTGCGCCCTGCACATTATTTGAATTCCATGGCTTAGAAACCTCAAGAGGTCCCATAAACATCTCATAGAGTCTTAAGGTATCTGCACCATACTCTTCCACAATGTCACTCGGATTGACAACAAACTCCGGGAATCTCTTTCCCATCTTGATACCATTCTCTCCAAGAATCATACCCTGATGAACCAGCTTCTTAAAAGGCTCCTTAACCGGAGACAAACCACTGTCATAGAGGAAACGGTTCCAGATGCGGGAATACATCAGATGGCCAACAGCATGCTCCGGTCCACCGACATAAAGATCAACCGGAAGCCAGTGCTTTAACAGTTCCTGATTTGCAAATTCCTTATCATTGTTCGGATCGATATAGCGCATATAATACCAGGAAGATCCTGCTGATCCCGGCATTGTAGAGGTCTCACGAACGCCCTTGATGCCATGTCTGTCATACTGCTTCCATTCTGTAGCATTCTCAAGAGGAGCCTTACCATTCTTACCCTTGTAATCCTCAAGCTCCGGAAGTATAAGCGGAAGCTCATCATCCGGCAGGAAGTAGATTTCTCCATCTTCCTTGTATACACAAGGCACCGGCTCACCCCAATATCTCTGACGGGCAAAAATCCACTCACGGAAGTGGTAATTCGTCTTTCTTCTTGCAACACCCATACCCTCAAGCTTCTGGGTAATTGCCTCCTTCGCCTCTTCCACGGTAAGTCCCGTAAACTCTTCCGAATTGATCAGCTTGCAGCCCTTTCCGAGATAATCCTGCTTCTCAAAAGCCTTCTCAGAAACATCCGCACCATCAATAACCTGGATCATATCAATGTTGTGAGCAACCGCATACTCAAAGTCACGCTGGTCATGACTAGGAACAGCCATAACAGCACCGGTTCCGTAGCTTGCAAGGACAAAATCTCCGATAAAAAGCGGAACTTCCTTGCCGTTTACCGGATTGATTGCATAAAGACCTTTTAAAACACAGCCGGACTTTGTCTTGTTTAACTCGGTGCGGTCCATATCATTCTTCTTTAACGTCTCATCAATGTATGCCTGAACCTCTTCCTTGTTCTCCACGCGGTCCATGAGCCCTTTTACAATCTCTCCATCCGGAGCAAGAACCATAAAAGTGATACCATAGATGGTCTCGATACAGGTGGTATAGATGGAGAACTGTCCACCGCCCACGATCTTGAAATCAACCTCGACACCGGTACTCTTTCCAATCCAGTTACGCTGCATTTCCTTGGTAGATTCCGGCCAGTCGATCTCATTTAATCCTTCAAGAAGCTTCTCAGCAAATGCAGGCTGATCGATAACCCACTGCTTCATATTCTTTCTGACAACCGGGTATCCACCACGCTCAGACTTTCCATCGATAACCTCATCGTTGGAAAGAACTGTACCAAGCTCCTCGCACCAGTTAACCGGCATATCAATGTGCTTTGCATAACCTGCCTCGTACAGTTTCTTAAAAATCCACTGTGTCCATTTATAGAAACTCGGATCAGAGGTAGCAATCATCTTTGACCAATCATAGTCAAAACCAAGCTCTTTCAGCTGCTTGGAAAATGTCTGGATGTTCTTCTGGGTAAATCCAGCCGGATGATGTCCGGTCGTAACTGCGTACTGCTCTGCTGGAAGTCCAAAAGAATCATATCCCATTGGGTGAAGAACGTTATATCCCTGCATTCTCTTCATACGTGACATAATATCCGTTGCAGTATATCCTTCCGGATGACCTGCATGAAGGCCGACACCGGATGGATATGGGAACATATCAAGCGCATAATACTTCGGCTTGGAAAAATCCCAAACGTCTGTCTTGAAGGTCTCGTGCTCCTCCCAGTATTTTTGCCATTTTTTTTCAATCGTTTTGTGATTGTATGCTTCTGCCATAATTTCGCCTCTTTTATCTTTATTAATCTTTCATTAGCAATACGTTCATTCTACACATTGGCACTTTGTTTGTCAACTTCGTGCCCGTGCCTGCGGCACATAAAAATAATAAATGCTGCATAACATGCCAAGCCGCATAGACTGACAGCAAGTCCCTGTGCAAAGTAAGGATAGGAAAATGTAATCTGTGTCTCACCCTCATCCACATATAACAGATTGTTCTGACTGTATATATGCTGCCGGCTGGAAAAGATGTCGTGGTAGGCAAGAGTTGTGCCGACTCCATTCTCCGGCGAGGTAATACGGATACCCTTGGCATCTGTCTCTACGCTAATTGGAACAATCTTCCGGTCCGGAAGTTCATTTAAATATGTTCCAAGCTCACAGTCCATAATGTATTTTGCATTTTCATCCATGGATTCAAACACGTGATACGGAAGATTCAGACCGATAAACGAGATCTTGCCGTTGTAAACCTTCCCGACAAATGCAAGCTCCTGATTGTTGTCATAAAAATATGCATCCGTCTCAGGCAGATTCAAAAAGTAAGTGACGTTTCGTTTCTCATTTCCTTCCGCAAACAGGTTCGTAATAACTTCCCTGTTCTTGTAATACAGGATCGGATAACCATTCTGGAAGGTGACAGTCTGACAGTTTACTCCCATGAATTCTTTCTGTCCGGTTGTCCGTTCTGTCGGCAGTCCGTCTGCGGCAATCACAATATGTACGCCCGCATCCGCAAGCTGATACAAAAGTGACTCGGCAGCATCCTTATCCGTGTATGAAAAACCCGAAAGATACACAACCTTGTATTTCGATAATTCTTCAAAGGTATAATCATTGATCACATCTGATTCACCGGCACACAGATCCGGATATACATAGCACATCAACGGTGCAAACGCACCGACCGCGATTCCACTGTAATCGGAAATCACGCCAAACTCTGATGCAATATCCATATGAAACAACACATAGTCTTCGTTCTGGGAAATCAGTTCATATCCGTTTTCTTCCGCAGCAGCGGTCAGCCTCTCCACATCATCCGCGCCAAACCGAAGCTGCTGCTTCTGGATCAGAGCCGTGTCATCGCCCATCTCCTTCAATCGGTCAAACAGATACCTATAGTACCCGTAGCTTACCGCTTCATTCAGGCTTACGATGTTGGAAGCGGTTGCCGCCGACTGCCAGCCTGCACCGAATGTCTGGTGAACATAATTTCCATCAAGTGCAGTAAGCTGATACTGACCATACGATCCGAGTGTGCTGGCATCCAGCAAAGCCACACGCTGCACCGTCTGTTTACGTGCTTCCGTGATCAGCAGTTCATCCGCATTTTTCTCCATTCGCTCCTCTGCCGTCATGCTGCCATCCGAATGCAGATATACCGTAGACGGAATCGTATCAAGCACCAAAAGCGCACACGCGATAACGATATACACCGGCTTTAAGGATTTCCAGATCAAAAAACCATACAGGATCATGCAGAGTGCGATAGATATAAACCGGAGCATCCACAGATACTGGCTTCCCGGAAGATGAACCAGCACATCATACATCGTAGTGGTTGTACAGATAAAGATCACAAGTGCTGTCCACATCCCGATACGCGTCTTTTTGCCTGCGGCAATAAGGCCGAACACTGCAAGCAGAAAGGCTGCGATTCCAAAATAGAAATACTTATTCTGCGGATCCAATCGAAGCAATGGATTCAACGAAATAAAGGCATCCTGGAAAAAGCCTTTCATAACCTGTGAACTATCCGTTGAAGAAATTCCGCCTTTCAAAGACGGGACAAGCCACAGGCCTGTGAGTGCAAATGGTATCAGAAGTGACACAATAAGTCCAAGCACACGCCGTCTGTTCTTGTACATAATCCGGTAAAAAATGCAAAACAATAACAGCGCAAGTGCAATCATTCCCGCATATCCGGTATGGCACAAGATAATCAGGAAAAAGACCGGCACGATCGCGATTGCCCTTTTCCACTTACCCTCCACCATATATTCATTCACAAAGTAAATCAAAAGCGGCAGAAAAATCATGGACAGGGAACGTGGCAGATTTCCTTCATCAAACAATGCAAACAGGTTGTTCGGCATAAAAAACCACAGGATACCCAGAAAGCTTCCCATCCAGAAGCGGTCCTTTTTGATTCCGATAAACAGCCAGACCAACGCGCCAAAGAAAAAAACAAGCCCTACGAATACCAGATATCCGCCAAACATATTTCCACCCGCAAGGAACTGGCAGAACGCAAGCACATACACCGGAAGCGGAGCCCAATACCGCATCATCTGCACACCGTTATACCAATATTGGTCATAAAGCGGATACCAGTTACCGGACCGGATACTGTTTAACAGCTGTTCTCCCTTATACAGATGGCACATGGTATCCGACCCTTGCGGATAATAGCCGCCAATATAAATACTATATACAACACAAAAGGCAATGACCGCATAAAGAACCGTCATTGCCAATACTCCAACTGTCTTTTTCATATCACTACACCAATCTGTCAACGATCTTCTCTACGGTCTCATCAATATGTTCCAGACGCTTTGCAGCAGAAAGTCTTCTAAAGTCCTCGTCCTCCTCAAAGCTGATAATATAGCTTCGTGTCGGAGTCTCACTGCTCTCCATCTTAATCAGATGACCATTTCTCTTTTCAACAAGATCGCGGATCTCCAAGATAAAATATTCCGAAATATTCTCGAGTGTCGGAACCAGATGGTCAAATGGTGCAAAATCGTTCATAACCTGATTCTGATACTTGTCCAGAAACGCATTGATTGCACTCTCATATTCCGTAAACTGGACAAACTCATTATTGTCAATCAGAATGTCAACCGTAAACTCCCAGGTGTGCGGGTGCGTCTCACCCTCCACTCCATTGATGATGATAAAATGATTTGCATTTAAATAAAACTTAAATCGGTATACCCTGTTCAATCGACTAGCCATGATTATTCTCCGCAATATAGTCCTTTAATTGTTCTGCAAGTGGTCCATTGTAATCATAGTCCACCGGCCTTAGCTCAATGATCATATCCTCGGTCACTCCGGCTCTTGCAAGCTGCCTGAGCGTCTCGGGCTCCCCTTCCTTGGCAAATAAAAGGGAAAGCTGCGTATCGGACTTGTCAAACCGGAGGATATATGCATCCAGAAGCACCTGTGTATCTTCCAGAAACTGTTTGCGTTCGGAAGCTGATGCGAATTGCAGGCATACATATGTTGCACATTTTATGCCCTTTTTGTCGAACTCTTCCACAAACTTTCCAAGCATTTTATAGTTATACAGATTCCATCTGCTGTCATAAGAATTCACGCTGTCAAGCTCTTTCTCCAGCTCCTCCATATGAAGGTTCTGATTACGGATACGCTGTTCCAGCCGGAAAATCTGCATCTGTCTCCTATGGACCATATTCTCCGCCGCAAGCATAACCACAAGAATCAGCAGAATCAGAAGAACCACATAGATACACATATTGATCTTCGTTGCCAAAAAGTCATTGTTGTCAAGCACAACCGTCTCATTTGTCAAAAGACAGATCTTGTAGAAACTGTCATTGTACTCAAACAATACGCCGGATGCCACGAAACGTACCCCATCGATAAAGATGATATCGTGCTGGACTCTGTACAGCGTCATTTTCTCCATAAACTTTGCCGCTGAACTTGTTCCATAAAACTCATCATTGCGAATTCCCAGATACCGGTTTGTCTCTGTTACGTTCTTGACAAATATGAGCGTATCGTCCTTTGCGAGTGTCCAGTAATGTGAGTCTCCGCTGTCAAGCGTGCCAACGATCTTAGAAATGATCTCCTCGTCTGTCCGCTCCGGCTGCAGATTGATCTGATCCACAACAAGCTGGACATATGCATCCTGCTGTTCGGCATATACCCGAAGCGCTGCCATCTCGTACTGCCGCATCAGAAGCCCACCGGCAAATGTGATTGCAAGCACAGCAGCGACAGTTGCAGCAAGAATCAGATGAAATTGACGCTTACTCTTTTTTATTTTATATGTTGTATCCCAATTATTTTTTATCTTCTTATCAGCCATACACCTATTCATCTACAGATCCGTTATTTACGCAGCCCCGGATTCCTGTAATCCACTTTTTAAAAATAGCCAGATCTGCAAGCAGATTCTTTTTAAAATCGCGCTTTTCTTCCGTGAAGTTTCTGGTGCGCCATGCACTGTTTGTATTGATGCTGTTGATGATACCCGCGAAACGGATGAAGAACACCAGCAGATTAAAAAACGGAAGCAGAAATACCACATACCATTGTTTTTTGTAATAGGACTTTATGTCAGGAAATTCTTTCAAAAATCCAAGTGTTGAAAAATAGTAGAAAAATCCGGTCAAAAAATAAAGCGCAAACAAAAGAATCACTGAAAGCACAATCATATGAAACGAATAATTCAAAAACAAAAGACAAAGCAGCGCCAGATACCAGATCATCCGCGGAAACGCAAATGTATGGTCATACACCAGCGTCCGGACAGTCGGGTCAATAAACATTTTCCGAAGTTTCATGCGGTCCTTTAAAAACATTGAAGACACCTCAAGGCTTCCCCTCTGCCAACGCTGTCTCTGGGTATAAAGCTTGTTCATGTCCTCGATCGGATCCACAAAAAAGATGGCATCCGTGCAGATGTCAACCCGCGTCTTTTTGTTGTAGCGCATCTGGAATGTGATCTCCGTGTCCTCACAGATGGTATCTGTATTATACATATGTGAGCTTAGCACCGCAGACTTGCGGAATGCAGAAAATGCCCCGGACAACGTATAAACCGAGTTCGTCTCTGAAGCATAATTGCGTCCTGCCAGAAATGCCTGTGCATATTCCATGAACTCCGTTTTGCGCAACAGCTTCGGAAATATCCAAGGATACTCCTCAATCTGTTCGGGATCGATCAGTATTGCTCCGGTCATACACTGAATCTGCGGATTCGCCTCGAACTTCGCCACAAGGTTCTTAAGCGCAGAGGGTTCCAGCAAGCCATCACTATCAATATTGATAATATACTTGCCCCCGCTATTGAATAACGCCATGTTCAAAGCCTTAGACTTTCCCTGTTTGGCGTTGAGCCACTGCATGATAAGATCCGGGTATTTGTTTTGACATTCGCAGAAAACCGAGAAGCTGTTGTCCTTGGTTTGATTGTTGATCAGATATACATGAATTCTGTCATTCGGATAAAAGCTGTCATTGATCGAACCGATACAGGCAGCAAGCGTTTTCTCCGAATTATATACCGGAATCATCAGAGTGATCTCCGGGTAATATGTCAGCTCTGCCTTTGGGTTCTTCTTTTGCTTGCGGAGCAAAAGAAGAAAGCTTCCAATTGACGGAATAATCTCCATCAAAAGCGGAATGATAATCCATGCTGCCCAAAACAGAAACGAATTTGAAAGTCTACTTATCCATTCCATAAGTAAAGTTCCCCACCTTTTGGCGACGAATATGTCCCTTGGTAAATACAATAAAGTACAAAATAACCGACAATCCATAGAACACCACACGCCCGACAATGGTATGTGCAAAGCTGTATGCGGAAATGCCGTTAAAATAGATAATCGTGCAGATAATAAAAATACGCAGCGCATTCGCTAAAATGATATAAGCCGTCCCCACAAGTCCAATCAGGATCCGCTCATACACGGTATATACATCATAAAAAGCAAGCAGCGCCAGAAAAGCCATGATCTCGAGAATTCCGGAGCATTCGAAGTCGATCAGAAGTGAAATCGACCCGGACGCGGAATCCACGAAAATAACACCATACTTAAAAAACGACGAATACATCCCCGTCAGATTACCGAATACTCCGGCAATGGACGCGACAACCTTCGCCAATGGCTCCGTAAAATACGGCCGGACAAATATCATCATAAGGACAAACAATCCACAGCTTCCCCATATGAATTTCCATGCCTTCAGATTTGCCTGCCGCATCACATGAAGGAAAAAGAGCCATACGATAGCTAAGATGATTCCCAGCATTACACTCATGCTGCAGTTCCTCTCTTCTTCTTCCGATTATAAAAACACATGCCAAGAAGCACTGAAATACCACTGATCGCCATGCCAAGGATTGGTCCGGTTGAGGTACCCGCGCAGGAAATCCACTTATCACCGATCCGGATAAATCTCATATCAAGAGACTTAATATCGGTCTGATCACACTTGTAAAAATGAGCAATCTTGCTCTGGTCAAGCCGGAACTCTGCATTGACTCTTCCGTTTCCCTGCAATTCAATATAGAGCAGGCCATAATCAGTTCCCCATGCCCCTCCGTCAATGGTTCCCGGTCCGAAAATATGGAATTCATAGGTTCCCGGATCCAGATGGCTTGTATCATAATGCCATAATATATTGCCATCATTGTCCACTGCTCTCGCATTTAAGTACAGGACACTGTGATACTTCTCGTTGATTGCAAGCTCAAAGAAACCAAAAATGTCCGGGTAATATCCGCCATAATACTTAATATGCCCATACAGGTAATCTCCGTCCGAATACAAAGCACCTTCTGCATCCGCGCCATGCGCACCACCGGTCGAATAGTCGATTGTATGATGCGGATAATCATCCCAATCGGAAAAATCATAATCATACTTGATATAGGTGGTCTTATCGTAAAGATCAGAGCCGCTGTCTCCCTTATCTCCCGAATCTCCGCCGGCAGAACCAGAATCGCCGGCATCCGGATTCCAATGGCTTACCCCGGTCATAACATAATTCGGAGTATCATTCCAGCTTCCCATCGTTCCGAAATTTAAGGAAGAAGTCTTGTCATTATATCCCTTTAAAGCTGACACCGGGATGGCGATCTCATATGTATGCTTTGCATATGCGATATCAACATAAGTGTCGTTTACTTTCGCTGTCACCTTGCCGCTGTTTGGGCCAAGCACCTGAACGCTTGACTTGTATCCGGTATTTGTCTCAATGCAGAAATTGCCGTTCGAATACGGCGTTGCCGCATGGATATTACCCTCATACATCTCCCAGCCTTCCGGGCCTTTCACACCCTCTTTTAAATACAGATATACATAGTCATGATCCCAGATCATGGCAGCTTCCGTCAGATTGGTATTGAAATCATAAACCTTGTCGATTGCCGCCCAATCACTGAAATCTCCGTCAATCTGAATACCGCTGTAAAGAGCATTCGCCGAAGGATCTGCAAATGTTGCCACATCCGTTTCCTCAGTTGTATCCTCTGTCTCTGTTGCTTCTTCTGTTGTGGTTTCTGCTTCCTCTGTATTGTTTACAGTTTCCACATTGTCTGCTGCGTTGGTTGTGTTTCCTTCATCTTCTGCAGCTGCCTCTGCTGCGTCAGTTATATTCTCTGCGTCCACTGTAGTTGTGTCGGCTGCATTCTCTTCATCCGCTGTGTCATCAGCACCTGTCGCGGCTGAGTTTTCTTCGTCTACTGTGTTTGCGTTGGTTTCATCTGCCGCATCATCCACCTCGGTTGTGATTACAACCTCCGGTGTTTCCGTAATCGCCGCTTCTGTTGTACTCTCCGCTTCTGTCATGTTTTCTGTCTCAGCAGTGGTCTCTACCTCAGTTGCCATAACTGGTTGCTTTGCAGTTGTAATCCCCATACACAAACCAGCACCCATCAGAAAATAAAACAGATATCTCTTTTGCATAAGTTCCTCCACCTACACTTTCCTAAGTTATTATAAATTAAAACAAAAACCTAATTAAAAATTGGTATGATTGGGGCATTTTTACTTCTAACTGTACCTTTATGCCCTCTTGGTGACGCCTATCGGGGCATCACACACGCATTTTATATCTCTATACCCTTTCATTGACGCCAACCGGGGTATCACACGCACATTTTGCATCTCTATACCCCATCACTAGCTTTTGCCGGGGCATCACACACGCTTTTGACATTTCTATACCCCTTGACTAGCTTCCACCGGGGCATCACACACGCTTTCGGCATCCCTATGCCCTCTCAATGACGCTTGCCGGGGCATCAAACCTCCTTACTGCACTGTCATACCCTCTCGCCGGCATCTTTCCAGACTAATATTAGAATTAAATTTAAATTCCAAGTTATAAATTACACATTACAGATTGTAACTTATAGATTTCAAATCACAGATTACAACCTGCATATCGCAAACCACAAATTGCAACCTGCATATCGCAAACCGTAAATCACAGATTATCAATCTCTAACTGCATACTATAACCTATAAATATTTTTCGGCAATAATTATACTATTGTTAAGCACTCTCTTCAAGAAAATTCAAAAATTCCTGTTGCGGAAGCGGCTTTGAGAAGTAATATCCCTGAATAAAGTCGATATTTTCATTCTTCATGCCGTTTAGCTGCTCCTCTGTTTCAACGCCCTCTGCAACCAGAAGCAGATCCATTCCGTGTGCCATATGGATTGCTGCCTGCATAACAAACTGTGCCTTTAAATCCCTAAAATATGCCTGTGTCATATTCATATCAAATTTCATAAGAGAAACCGGCATCTCGATCACATAGTCCAGATTTGACTGTCCGATTCCGAAATCATCCAGGGAAAATGTTACCCCATGGTTGATCAGCCGTTTCATATTCTCGAGTAAAATCTCTTTGGTCTTAACAGAAGCAGACTCCGTGATTTCAAGGTTGATCTGCCATGGTCTGATCTTATACTGATTCATAATTGTTATGTAGCGCTCCGCAAGATTCTTCTGCTCGCATTGCACAACCGACAGGTTTACCTCTATGTAAGAAATTCCATATTTCTCAACACTGCTATTCTGCAGGAATTCACACACCTTTTCAAATACACGCTCACCAAGCTGTGCAATGATTCCTGTCTCTTCCGCAATCGGAATAAACTTTCCGGGTGGAATGATGCTTCCATCCGTATTGCGGATGCGCACAAGAGCTTCAGCCGAGACAAAGCGCTTCTGTTTGGTAGAGTAAATCGGCTGATAAAACACCTCTATGCGGTCCTCCTCCAATGCACTTAACACGCTTTCCTTGATCTCGCCTCTCTGCCGCATCGCTGCAAAAATGGTTCCGTCCACATATACCGTGTCTGCACTGTTCTTCCGTCTGTTCTCAGCCCGAAGATACTGAAGCAGCTGATAAAAATCATCGCTATTGTCAAGCAGGAGGATATCCGGAATCAATGCCATAAAAGTAAATGGATACATACCCATCTTGCCATCTTTACGTATGTTTTCCTTGCGCTCCGGCCAGAATTCTTCCTTTACCCGCTGATATATATTCATCATTTCATCTGCATTTGGCAGGAGCACAACAAGCTCCGGATCATTATTCTTAAACACTTTAGCCTTTGGAAAACGAAACAGATACTCCGTCAGGCGCACCAGACTCTCGCTCCTGGACAAACTATGTGTCTCATTTCCTTTTGAGCCGGCCAGAGAAATAAAAAGAACACTCTGTGGATTCTTTCTCTCATAACACTGATCCAGATACTGTGTAAGCGCATGTGCATGAAAACATCCAAACTGCCTGTCCATATTGGACTCCGGATTCTCCAGCTTCAAAAATAAAGCCATCATGCCAAGTGCACTTGCAAATCCAACCAGAAGAATCTGGCTGTTAAAAAACTGTATGACCGCAGCTCCCATCCACAATGTCATCCAGATACACACTGCAATCCGCCGGTTGCGCACAATCACATGGCGGAATACCACCGCACAGACAAGAGACGCGATCACATAAGAAACCGCAAATAGATACGTCAGGAGCACACTCGGGCCATAAGTATACATAACCACTCCATCCGAATAAATAGAAATCGGAGTAAGGAAGACAAGTAAAATCTGTGCAACCGTAGCGAACCGGATATGACCTACAATACGCAGATACACTCTCTCGTCATGCATATCGACCAGCACATAAAACAATGCCTGAGCCGCCGCCATGACAAGGCTCGCAAGGTATACCCTGCAGATTCCATTCACCAGAAGCACCGGCAAAGCATCCATGTATGTAATCGCAGCAATCGATAAAACGTCAAAAATCAGACTAATTCCCGTGAGCATAATCGTCTGAAGAAAAATATGCTCCGAAAACAATCCTACCCTTCGCTGGTTGAAAAAGAAAAAAATGAGCAAAGCAATGATTACAAGCCCGCAACACTGTAATTGTATATTCATAACCTTCTCCCCATTGTTGTATGTGCTTACAAAATCCCCAATTTATATCATATATTATTTATTATATAGTTTCCCCCCTGCCAAATCAACAATTTCTCTCAACAAATGCGCAAATCTGCGGAACAAAGAGTCACCTTGTGACTCTTTGCGCGCCCGTGTGGGCACGCAAGTGCATCTTCAACTCCACACGGGTCGCATCCCTGCGGAGCATTTTTGCTTTATAGGAAAAGAAATTTCCTATAAAGCAAAAAGGGCATGGGATAAACCCATGCCCTTACGCACAATCCTATGTATCGATTAGTTGTTGATAAGCTTGTCGCCTTCGTTGTTCCAGCTGTACAGCTTACGGATCTCCTCGCCAACCTTCTCTGAAGGATGCTCAGCAGCAAGCTTTCTCATAGCCTTGAAGTGAACCTGCTTTCCTGCATCTGACATATCAAGTAAGAACTCTTTTGCAAAAGTACCATCCTGAATATCAGAAAGGATCTTCTTCATAGCCTTCTTGGTGTCCTCGGTAACGATCTTAGGTCCGGTTACATAATCGCCATACTCAGCGGTATTAGAGATAGAATATCTCATTCCTGCAAATCCTGACTGGTAGATAAGGTCAACGATAAGCTTCATCTCGTGGATACACTCAAAGTATGCATTTCTCGGGTCATAACCAGCCTCGCAGAGAGTCTCGAAACCAGCCTGCATAAGTGCACATACACCACCGCAAAGAACTGCCTGCTCACCGAAGAGGTCTGTCTCAGTCTCGGTACGGAAGGTTGTCTCAAGAACACCGGCTCTTGCTCCGCCGATTGCAAGTGCATATGCAAGTGCAATGTCAAGTGCCTTTCCGGTAGCATCCTGCTCAACAGCAACCAGACAAGGAACACCCTTACCAGCCTGATACTCGGAACGAACGGTATGTCCCGGTCCCTTTGGTGCGATCATGGTAACATCGACATCCTTTGGTGGAACGATGCATCCGAAATGGATATTGAATCCGTGAGCAAACATAAGCATGTTACCTGGCTCAAGGTTCGGCTCGATATCCTTCTTGTAAAGAGCTGCCTGCTTCTCATCATTGATAAGGATCATGATGATATCAGCTTTCTTTGCTGCCTCTGCAGCGGTATATACTTCAAAGCCCTGCTTTACAGCCTTATCCCATGACTTGCTTCCCTCGTAAAGACCAACGATAACGTTGCATCCGGACTCCTTAGCATTCAATGCATGAGCATGTCCCTGGCTGCCGTAGCCGATGATAGCGATTGTCTTGCCCTCCAGTAAAGAAAGGTTACAATCTTCCTGATAAAAAATTCTTGCTTCTGACATGTATTTTGTCCTCCTAAAAATAATAAAAATTATTAAAAAGCCTACTCAATAAAAGTAACATCATCCGAGCCTCTGGTAAGTCCGGTGATACCGGTACGCGCCAGCTCCAGGATCTCATAGCCATCCAAGAGATTGAGGAAAGCCTCCAGCTTGTCCTGTTTGCCAGTAAGCTCGACGATCATGGAATCCTTTGACACATCTACGATGCGTCCGTGGAAAATGTCCGTGACATTCATGATGGCCTGACGTTCTGTGTCCTTTGCCCGGATCTTAATCAGCATCAGTTCACGTGTAACGGAAGTTCCTGCCTCAAGACGCTTGATATCGCGCACATCCTCAAGCTTTGCAAGCTGCTTTTCGATCTGCTCGATCGTCTGCTCATCACCGTTCACCACAATCGTAATACGCTCGAAACGCGGATCTGCGGTAATTCCGGAAGCAAGGCTTTCCATATTGAAGCTTCTGCGGCTGAACAGTCCCGAAATACGGCTTGCCACACCCGGGTTATTGTCAACCAAAAGAGATAGAACGATTCTTTCCATCCGAAAAAGTCCCCTTTTCAATGTAAATATACTCACTCACACATGAGTTATCTTAGCACTCTTGCATACCTTCGTCAAGGTTTGCAAGAATGCTCGATTGTTATACTTATAATCACTCGAAGTTATAGTAAATATATCATCAATAACTGTACGATATAAAATCATTGCGGCTGCTTCCAATCCGCGGCTTCACATCCATCACTGAAACCTGTCACACGCTCCGGTTAATCCAGATCCACAAGCTCAAGCTGGCGTATCTCAAATCCATAGTAGCTAATATCTGTGTCCGTAACCGTGGACGCATAATTATTGTAGGTAATCTTCGTATATGCCCCAATGTAAACCTTAATCGCCCTGGTGCTGTTCTTAAACTGCTGTCCATTGTAGGATGCAGCCGAAATCAGGCTGTTTATGTCAAGATCCACACAATACGTGGTTCCACTGACCAGATGATACTTGCCAGACGAAGCATCATACCAGCCGTTTTTGATGCCCTCCGCATTGTTGGTCGTACTGAGCGCACTTCCATCTGCCGCATAAACCGTCCAGTTCTGCTTTTTCAGATAAATGCCATCATGCTCGATGTACGATCCCCAATATCTGTTTGCATCATACTCGGCCTTTGTCACTTCAATATAGAAATCAACAAACTCTTCCTTGGAACGCATATTCTTGATCAGGTTGCTGTCGTTTACCGTGAAGTAGAACTTCTGCCGTACCGGATTGGTATAGTCCCGTCCAAGCTCCTCCTCAAGGATCACATCCTGTCTCGCATCATAAGAAAGATAGATCGTATCGACAGCCGGAGCATCCTCATCAATGCCCTGCCGGATGGATACGGTCGGCGTATTCAGGCCTGTGCTGTAAGCAGCGATCATGGTATTGATATAGAGCTTTAACTCATTCTCTGAATTTACATTGCTGTGCCCTACACCGGAATATGTGATGTTACCCTTTGTATAGATATAATAATTGTTCCGGACATCCTTTTCCGCAGTCGTGTAAAGTGAATTGTCAGCAGTACTTCCGGACAGCGTATACCATACAACAATATCGCTCTCGCCGTCATTATCCTCATCCTCATTCATATCAAGCTGATAATACTGATAATGAGTGCTTGAAACCGTAAGCTTATTACCGATTACAAATGGATACGTGGTAATCTGTCCTTCATTGACGCGGACCGCAGTTGTTGTTGTCTGCCAGCAGTTTTTTGTAAGTTTAGGATTGCTTGCATAATTGATATAATCCTGTGCCCTGTTTGTCGAATTGCTGGAGCCATACGCCTGATACATCAGGCTTAGATCCGTCATTCCCTGGTTCTGCTTTACAATCTCTTTCTTCCCGCTTCTTGGCTTATATGCGATATCCGTGTCATTTGCTGCCGCTGCATCCACCGCATCGGCAAACAGCTGGCGGATCGTGGTGGCTTTATTTGCGTTCTTCGAATAGCTGTAGGTTCCATCTGAATTTCTTACGATGTAAAACTTATCCGTGCCGGTCCCGGATGACTCCACAAGACAAGCCTCCTGGTCTGAAGTGCTGTCAAGCTCAAGTCCGAGCTTTAATGCCTTGTTCGTTAAGATTCCGTAACGGTCCATGCCGACATAGTTACGGAGAAGGGTATTGTAATCATAGCCCCAGTATTTCGCTGTGGAATCGTTGGAAGGTGATGTTGTATCATGCGTGCAAAGCACAGGCTTTCCCGCATCGATATAATCCTGCAGTCCCTTATAACAATTCTTTGTTCCATCGTCAAGCGAGTACACATCCGCAAAACCAAGCACCAGCATATCAAAGGAATCCAGCCTTACCTGGCTGCCATCGACCGTGACATATGCCACACCATCCCGCTCCTCATAGCTGTTCGTATACGCATCACCGGAGATAGTCTTGATATTTAAGGTAAAGTCTTCCAAAGACTCTACAAGCTTCCGGAATGTCGAATTTTTATTCATTTCCTGCTGCATATTCAAAGATGACGCTTGTTGCGCACCATTCTTTGTATTGATCTGCAGGATATTGACTACCTGCTTACCACCTGTATTCTTCTTGTAAAAATATCCCTGTACAGAATCATAACGGTATTCATTGTCCGTCTGACAGATCTTAAGCTTCCACGGAATGATACCAATGTATGAGTCCGGAAGATAATAGCTCAAAGAATAGGTGATGTCAGTTCCTGCCTTTAAGCTGTAATGGCCATCCTTTGGCTTGATCCGCTTGCCATTCTGACTGATGGTAAGGTCAGACGCAACCACAGACTCCGTTGCAGAGAATCTGCCATCCGCATTATTATCAAAATAGAATACACAGTCAAACTCCGACTCTCCTTCCGCAGCCGAAAGGTTCTCAATCTGGAAGCTGAAATTGATTTTGGAGCTGTTTAAGGTTACATACTCTTTTCCGCTTGTCTTGGTAAGCCCGGAAACAGAGACAACAGGCTTATTCAAAGAGACATAGCGGTACAGCTTTGCAATGTGGCTTTTTGCATCTGTCTCCGTCATCACGTTTTCCTTTGCCAGCTGATCCTTTATCAGTTCATAAATGTACGTGCAATCGTCGATTGTCAGTTCATTTACACTGCCCGCATCCATAAAGCCATCCGCAAACACAACCGGAAAACCACCCTTGATGTAGTCGATGATTTCATTGTATTTCTGCTTTGTCAGATCATTTCCAGAGAGACGGAATGTCTCTGTGCGGTTGCCTTCATCCAGAACAGACTTCTTATCCGATCCGCTTTTCGACTCCGCCGTTATAACGCTAAGCCGTTCCAACAGCCCGGTTGCATTGTTCAGTGTATGCTTATAATCACTCTCAAGCAATCCGGAATAACTCCATGGCCATTTCTGCCCTATAGATCCATTTGAATTGACAACCGAAATATCCCCGACATTGGAATAGATCAGGCCGTTCATTGCCACGTCATTATAAACGGTCATAGCACCGGACTTGTTAAAGTAATCGGTATTCAGCCCAAAATAGATCATGTCATAGTCAGCCAGATCATCGATCCTGCCGATAAACTCTGCCATCGGTATTGTTGTAACCGTAAGGGAATCCACCTGGAAGCCGGCATCCGTAAACCACTTTTTCATAGCAGCCTGCAAATCCGGATTGTAGTATGAATCCGTCTGTCTCGGTTCGATATCAAGCACATGGATATCATGCTTTACCGACTGCTGGCGTTTCTGCAGATAACTGATACAGTATTCGATTGCGATTGCCTTTGTCACCTTGCGCTCAAAAAGTTCATAGCTGTGTTCCGCGCCCGCAGACTCTGCCTGACGGATAAAATTCTCATTGACGATATAGCTGGCAAGTTCATCAAAACCAGTATTTTTCGCGTTATTCTCAAAATCCGTGTCGTTTCCTCCCGAGATAAACGTCTCGGAAATATCAGACAGGATAAACGGAATCCTGCCCGAAGTGTTTCCCGGAATCACATAGATATTCTTATTTACATAGTGATTATCAGCATCCTTAAGGAACGTAAGCTGATCCCATGCAACCGAATCCAGATCAAAAGCACTTACATCTGTTATAACAGTACTGAAATTTGATGCACACAAAAGTGCAGCCAGACGCTGCACATTCGTCACATCCGATGCTGTTCCAAAATCAGCGCCCTTGCTTAACTTTCCGGAATCATTCACCTCTGACGCAATAATTGAATAGTCTGCGATAACCGGCATATAGATACCTGTATCGTATACCTGCTTTATGATATCTTCCGCCGTGCTCTTTTTGATGTCATCCGAAGTATCAAAGGCTGCCCCTGCAGCAAAAGACGAACTGCTTCCGGAAATGAACAACAGATCGATTTCCGATGCCGACTTGTTCTCAAGGTAGTCCTCGAAAGAATCCGGCGTTACTGTTGTAACGTCAAAGAACATATTCTTTGCATCCAGCGATCCATCCTGATTGAACACCTGGTTCTTAAACAGATTGTTGCTTGAGAAGCCACCCTTGTAATAATAATAAGGAATCTTCGCCTCGTGATCCAGCTTTCCCGCTGTGTCTGCAACAAGTGTATATCTGCCGTTCCATTCACCGACATAGACATATGCCGGTGCGCTGGTACAGACAAAATTACCTGTCTTATTCTCATTCTTCACATACGGATGTGCGACATTAAGAACAGAACCGTACTCCGCATCCTGTGAGCGGTTAAATACCGTCTTTGCCGGAATAACAGAATAATAATAGTTTCCGGTCTCAAGCTTATCCGTCGGAACATGCGCAAAGCTTACCGTATAATACCAATAATTTCCAAAATCAAGAAGCAGCGGATCTGCCTCGGTGGTTCCGCCCTCCTCAGTGCCTTCGCCTGTTCCGGTATTGCCACCTTCTTCAGCACCTTCACCGTTTCCGGTATTGCCACCTTCTCCGGTGCCACTGCCTTCTTCCGTACCGGCGCCGGTATCTACGTTCTCTTCACCCTCGGCATCCTGCGTGTCAGCTGCATCATCTTCTGTTCCAGACGCAGTATTTTCGCCAGATTCATCAGTGCCTGTGCCGCTTTCCGTATCGCCGCCTTCACCTGTATTGCCACTGTCTCCGGTGTCGCCGCCTTCGCCTGTATTACCACTGTCCCCGGTGTCACCACCTTCGCCTGTATCAACATCCCGTGAGAGTTTCACTTCTCCCGCGAGTCCTATGTATGTAAAGTTTGAAGAAAGATCTGATCTCGGAACTGCATAGATTGCATACTTGTGGTTTGCCTCGTTTGCACGAAAATCAGCAAACGCATCCTCGGAGGTATAGATGGTTGCAGAAGTAACAGCGTATGCTCCCTTGTCTCCGACAAGCGCCTGCAGATCCTCAACAGTCTCTGCGCTCTTAGTGCCACTTATCACTGCAAAGCCAAGAGAGTAATATCCGTGGTTTCCGCCATCTGCATAGACGAAATAATCCGGATTCTCATCATAATCGCCGTTTTGTGCATCACTTAACGCATAGCTTTCCGTCAGGATATATGCGCCATGATCATCGCCCACATCCTCCATCCGGTATCCGGCCGTCTCAGCTGCGAGTACGTCCTCCGTTGTAAGTGTAACCTTCGTCCAATTTGCTTCGTCATCCTCTGCTACGACATAGGTTTCCTCGTAAGGAATATAGGTAAGTGCTTTATCCGTTCCGCAGATATTTTTAAACTTATCCTGCTGCTCTTCCATCCAGCTGGTGCGCCCTGCCGTACCGGAAATCAGTTTGATCGCGTCCTGCCACAAAACTGCCTTTCCCGTTGATGCATCGACCCCCGCAACCGGTTCGTTTCCATCCACAAGATATCCGAATGCAGCCATATCCGTCTTCGGGACAAGCTCTACGACGGAAAACGGAGTATCCACCGTATTGTCTGCAACAATCGTCTGAATTCCCTGGAAAGACGGCTGTGCCGAAACAGTATGAATATGACTGATTGAAATCGTTGTGATCACAAGCACTGCCACAAGCAGGAGTGATACCGATGCAATGATTTTTTTGTGTGAACTATGCATAGTCATTACTTCCTCTCCGTTGTTATGGATTCTGCCATCCCGGCAGGGCAAAAACGCCGGTTATCCGATACTCTTCCCCGGATACGCCTCTGCCAGGGATGCATATGTGGACACCTTGTTCCGCAATGTAACATTCTTGGATGCAAGGTAATTTTTATCATCTTTCTCAAATTTAATCGTAAGATCAACCATCTGGCGGCTGTTCTTATCCTCCGTCGGTATGACCGCAGAAAAAGCAGTAACATACTCCGCCATCAGGTTGGAGGATTCAAATGTCACGGACGTTGCCGTAACATTATATTTATTCAGCGTCAGCTCATGGTCTGCCGCCGTCCATACGATTGTATAAGCCACGCTGTCATTGTATATAAGAAGCGTACTTGTGGATGCGTCAAAACCGACACCGCAATTTGCGTCGATCAGGAGATCCGACAACTGATTGACGGCCAGCTGCGCCTCATACTGCAGATCAACCTCTGTGCTGACTGTCTTATAAGATCTTGTTCCGGACATGCAGAAACCGACGATCGCCGCCCCCACAATTGTCAGGATCGCAATCGCCACGATCAGTTCAATCAAAGAAAACCCTTTTTGATTGTCCATAAAACCCCTCCTACTCTACTACAACCTTTCCGGTTTCCCTGTAGATGGTAATGACATAGTTCTTACTTCCCTGCGAAACCGTGATCTTATGCACATAGATGGACGGTCCGCTCGCCGGGAGCTTCATTGCACCGGAACTTCTGTCAAACTCGATATACACACCGGTCGTATCCAGCTCACTCATTGATGTAAGATCATCACCGTCCGTATATTTTACGGTAACTGTCTTCTTGCCGATCTGCTGTGCAGCATCGGTGGTTCCGTTTGTGATGGTCTGCGCATAAAACGCGTCATCCGCCCCTTTATACAAATGCAGTACGACAGAGTTTTTCCCCATCGTACTGACACGTGTTTTGTTGATGTAAGATTGTATATTCTTCGTGCATTCCTTCGCCTTAAAACCACCGACCGCACTGACGGAAATTGCAACGGTTCCCGTCAGTACCGCCATGATAGCGATCACAACGATCAGTTCCACCAAAGAATATCCCTGATTTCGTTTCATATCAGTCTCCCAAATCCATGAATCCTATTACTTCTTCTGCCAGTTGCTGTAAGTGATCAGATCCGCATAGCTGTCCGTCGCCTCTGTTGAATCGGAGCCATCACCGGGACCTCCGCCAGAGCCACCGGATTCCTCATCCAGATTTCCGATCCAGGAAGCATTGCCACCCTTGAACAGCTCGTAAGCGTGGTAGGTCTTGCCACCCGCCGTAAAGGTTGCAGCCATGAGACGTCTTGCCTCCTGCTCGGTAACTCCCTCGATTGTGTAGCTGTTACCCTTTGCAGAGATCTTACCATCGCAGATTGCAATTCCCCGGAATCCTGAGTTTAATACGATATCACAATCACTCGATGTAATAAGGATTGCAACCTCCTTGGAGGTATCCAATGTCAGATTATATGGTCCCTGCTTTGCAATAATGACTCGATACTTAAACCCGGTTGTCGGATCTGTGTAAGAGAAGTTAATTCCATGGCTGTCACCATGTGAAAAAACATCATTCAGAACATCTGTATTGATAAAGTTCTCAAAAACCGTCTTATCCTTCTGCTCCGGCTGGATTGCTGAAAAGTTCGGAGATAAGATTGTCGTGAGTGCCTCAAATGTCTTCGGCATCCGGCTGATCTTCGAAGAAATATCCTCTGTCGAGCCGCTGTACAGATTTACCACATTTCCGTCATAGGACACATAGGTACCCGCCGTATAGAGCATGGATGGGCTGTTATTATACTTGATCTGGTTGGAATAGAAGGAGGTATACATATCAAGCTTTCCACCATCACTCTTATCTGCCGCATAGTAATCGCTGTAATACTGCTCCGCCTCGTCCGCAGGGAGATTTGCATAAAAATACACAAGCCCCTTAGTATTGTCAAACACAGTCTGGACACAGGTACTCACCTCTGCTCCGTTTAGATAGTCGCTTAAGCTCTTTCCCGTCTTTGTGTATGGAATCCTGCCGTTGACAAATACATAGTCACTGTCTTCCGCTCCTACCAGTGCCTCAAGTGCCTGATACTCCGTCATTGTCATCGGATTCTTGGAATATAAAGACGTAGCTGCACTCGCCGTGTTTCCGTTTGTTCCGATGCAGCTGCCCGGAATCAGATATGCGATCTGGTTGCCCTTGACGCTTATGGATTCACCCATCTGAACATTTCCGTTTGCCGGGTTTGCTGCCCCCGCATCAAAACGGCTTGTGCCAATATAAGAATATCCGGCAACTGCAAGCTCATCCAGCCCGCTCATGTCAAGATCACAGTTCTTTCCGTTTAAAATGATCGCACTGCTTGATGCAGCATCCGTTGTGGAATCCCCGTAACCATAATATTTGCTGTTTCCGGTTCCGAGAATCACCTTCGTATTGTATCTGCCATTTAGCGTAAGATCATCCGCCACATAGGTATTGGAAAGAATATCCATCTCTGCATTGTCAACAACAATATTCTTCGCCCAGAGCTGTGCAGTAGAATCCACAACTGTCTTGGAGTTGTTGCTCACATAGAAATCTCCCTCCGCAGTAACATAGCTTCCTCCGGAGAAAATAACAGTCGCTCCACCCTCGGTACAAATACTCTTTGATCTGTTAGCCGGATTCCAGTTATACCGGTTCGTAACCTCATCCGATCCTGCATAGACGTTACCGGAAACCGTAACCGTCTGCCCGTTACCCTGTTCGATGCTGATTCCGGAATTGGCAATCAGAGAATACGAAAACAGGTCCGGTAAAGAAGTTGATGTTACCGAACGCATACTCGGTGCCGCAATATTGATGTCCGTCCGGATGATCGAAGTGATATCCTTGGCATCTGTATAAGTAACCGTAACATCACACAGAGTGATGCTCGTACCCTTATCAACCAATCTGTGTGTTCCGCAATCTACCGTTGCCGAAGGGGAATCCACCATCGATGTGATCAGCGATGCGTTATAAAAAGACGCATCTGCCGGGTCAGCCAGTTTTGATTTCAGCTGTGCCATAAAGGAAGCCTTAAACTGTGCCTCTCTTGCCGTTGCACTGAGACTGCTTGCATATGCTTCCATCGTTTCTGTATATGCGACCGTATACGCATCTGAAACATAATTCTGCAGACCGACCGTAACCTGATCCAAAACAGATTCTGCCGAATAGAAATTGTTCTTGATCTGTGAATCCGTCGCCTTCATCTGAAAGTTCATGACAGACAGACGAAGCGCCGCGGTAGCAAGAATGCCGATGATTGCAAAGACGACTAACACAAGAACAATGGATGATCCTTTATTGTTTCTTTGTTTCATCAGTTCGTCATACCTCCCGTAAATGTTGCCAAAGGCTGTGCTCCCATCAGAGAGTCAACATCCACTGAACCGTCATATATCTCAACCGTCACATCAAAGAGGCGGTCCCACTTTGCAGCCGGAGTCGTGATGGAACGTCCCTGCAAAACATCCGTCCACACATTGGAAGCCGCATTGCTGTTGTACTGGCACCAACGGATCTGGCTGGCCGCAGCTTTCGTGGCAAGATTTTCATTCAGGTTGGACTGGATATCGCAATGTGAATGTCCCTTTGCATCCGGACTTGTTTCCTTCACATACAGATCCATCTTATAGGTTGCTTCACACACCGCAAGCGCCGCATCATCCGCAGCCTGATCCGAACCCTTCTGTTTGATCAGATGGAGCGTAAAATCCACATTGTCCGGATTGTTGACGGTGATGGAATCCGAAGCGCCCTGATACCATGGGAAATAAAGCAGGTATACATTTTCAAGCTTCTGCTCCGGTGCATCCCCGTTGTCAAAAAGCGTACTGCTCAGATTGTATGTAAGCGTATTTCCACCGCTATCCTTTGCAGAATAATTGTACACAAGCTCTACCGTCTCAACACCGGATATGTTCCGCACGTTCAGCTCAATACTTCTGGTGATCTTATCCGTTGTGATTGCTGGGGCAACCTCGTTGCCGTGCTCATCCGTCGTCGGTGAAGTCTCCTCAACCGGAAACAATGCGAGCACCGTCGATGTTGAAATAGCATCCGCATACAAGGCATCCGTTGAGACATTGATGGACTGTATGCTTGCCAATGTCGTATCATTATAAGACTTCACATCATTCGGCTTGACTGAGATCAGCGCACTATATCTCTTGGAGCCGCTCCCTGCAGACATATTCTTCATGAAAAAGTAATAGCTGCGTGAGCTCTGTCCTTCGAAGACGCGCTCCGTTCCATACGTCCGGATACTGCTATGGATCATGGTATCCCAGCCGGAAAACTCATACCCTGCATCTTCCATCTGCTTTTTGATCTGCTCGTAGGTATACGCTTTCTGGTAGGTCGTTCCCTCGTTCGTAAGCTCGTAAACCGGAAGCGCACCGGATTCATCATTCGTAAGCAGGCTTGTAGAGATCAGATTAAACCGCTCCTGTGGATAATCGAACTGATAAGCCAGCTCCTCGAGGCTCATCTTCTCGATTCCCTCCATCATGTTCTCTGCGATAGAGGTAAGCCGCAGGCGCTCCTTTGCCTTGGCATTGGTTCTTGCCGAAAGAACAAATGCATTCAAAAGAGGGAACACGACGATCGCAAGAATAGTGATCGTAACAATAAGTTCTACCAAAGAAAATCCCGAATTATTGTGTTTCTTCTTACGCACGCGGCTCCCTCCCTTCTATAAATCCATATTTATTTTATTGCTCCGCGTCAGAAGCGGAATTGTCCGCCTGTGCAGCGTCATCTGCCGGACTGTCTGTACTCTTCCTCTCAATCATGCTTCCGAATATATTGTCCACGCCATGTGGGAATGTCGGAATATCCGCCGGAACGTAAGCCTTATCCTGTCCGAACAGATAATAGGAATTGTAATCCATCGTACCGCTTAACAGACCATTTGCACTGTTAAATGTCATGCTGATCTGCTCAATTGACATCGGATTTTGGGCTCCGGCAACAAAGGAAACCATATCCTTCATGCCATCATAATCCGCATCAAAAACGACGGATGAGACAATATCAAACAGCTGGTAAAATCCAACATCCGCAGTAACTGTGGAATCCGGTGTCTCTGCCGTATCGGCTGCCGCCGCATCTGCCGTTGTATCCGCAGCTGCATCCGTTCCTGCCGTATCTGCCGAAGCATCGGTTCCCTGTGAAGCCGCCGATGTGTCAACGATAACCGGATCGGCAATCGTAAGGGATGAAACGAACACATTCGCCGCATCCTCCATATCGACAACATCCATAATGTTATTTTCTTCTTTCAGATAAACCGGGAACTGATCAATGATCTTGTCAATCTCCGCATTCATCGTTTCCATATCCGTCTTGTACTGCGGACATTTATCCTGCACCGCTTCAAGCTCGCTCACACGGGTGCGGAGCGTATTATTCTCTGCCCTTAAAGCCTCTGCCTTGGTGACATTTCCCCGATACATCGTGAAATAGGAAAGCGCCATGAACAGAATGCCAACCAGCATGATGAGTAATTTCTTATCCTTTGATGACATAATGCCTTACCTCCTACTCCTCGATCAGACTGCGCACCTCGCGCGGAACATATGTAAGATCGATATCAAATCCAACCGTTGTCACTCCGTCCTCATCCACCGTTTCTTCAATGGTAGAAACATGTGATACGATAACCGAAGAAAATGTGCGAAGCTGTGCCACTACATCCGCAGCTGCCGACTTGCTGTTCACCTGAATGCTCATGGTCACGCCATTTCTCGTTGCAGTCAATGTAAATACAACAATCTCGGACGGCATCTTCTCCTCAAGTTCTCCGATAAAATCAACCAGCTCGTTGTTCGGGCTGTAGATTGCATCATCAACGCCCTTCGCCCAATTGTAATTTGCAAGCACCTGCAGATATTCGTCATAAACGCCATCCACATATTCCAGCCCATCAATCTTGTTGGTTAAGAATTTGTTCTCATTCTCTGCTTCCTGCAGCTGCATCTTTCCGGCAAACGCAAGTGCAACCGCACCTACAATTCCAAGCAGGCAGACAATGATCGCACCGGTCATGGAACCGCCCTTTGCAGCCCCATCTTTGTCCTTCGTGCTCTCCTTCTCCGCTCTCTTCTCACTTGCGATAATGCTGACCGGTTCGAGTGCCGCGCCGATGGCCGTAAAGTATTCTGCGATATGTATCGTCTCGTTTGCCGCATTCTTGACAAGCGTCAGATCATTGTACTGCTGATTTGCAACCACCTTGCAGCTAAGCTCATTCGTCATCAGGCGGCTTAATCCGCTGATCACGGAGCCAAGTCCGACCATATAAATGCGCTCAATCTTCTTATCCGGATTCTGAGCCTGATAATAATCAAGGATCCGCGAGATACTTCCGATCAGGATGCGGAAATTATCTGTGATTTCCGCGCGGAGTTCCTGCAGCTTCTGCTGGTCAACCATCTCCTCCGTATCCACCGGGTTCTCCGTATCGGTAAATGGTTCTGTCTTGTCAAACGAAGAAAAGACACAGGTTCTTCGCGACAGCTCCTCAACCGCATCAATCGGATCGATCGCGTAACCAAAAAGCTGTGAATTGATTGTTGCATCAATCGCATCAGAAACACCGTAGTTGATTGTTCTCTGCAGCTTGACGATCCCATTTTCAATGATCGTAAGAATGGAAGAATTCTCCTCGATCTTTAATGTTGCTTTGATTTCCTCCGGAATCTCGCGGATCATCATCTTCTTGATGGAATTACCGATATAATCATAACCGACCACGGTAAGTCCACAGGTCTTGGCAAGATCACGGTATGCTGCAAGAAGATCCCTCGGTACCGCGAGCACCGAAAGCATGATCTTCTTCTCACCCGCATCCTCGATTGTTCCGATCACCTCATGGATGAGCTGGTACTGCTCCATATCCACCGGGAAATAGTCCGAAGCGTTTGCTGCAAGCAGATCCGCGATACGGTTCGTCTTTACGAACGGAATCTGGATGATACGGTTCGCAACACGGGAAGAATTCATGACAAAGATGACTTTCTTAGTGGAGATTCCATGTTTGCGGAGCGCGCTCGTCAGCTCCGATACAAACAGGCTGCTGATCGTCACGGTTCCTTCATTGACGATATTCGGTGTAGTCGCAATTGAGAAAATATTGTATATCTTCGGGTTCTTGACCTTGTAATCGATTTCTGCGACTCTGGTCAGCCCCTGTCCTATCTCAATGCTTAAGATTTTGTTAGACATGTGCGAGATCTCCTCCAAGAAATATTATGCGGCCGGAAACAAATGGTATTTTGTCCCCAACCCAAAAACGCATGGTTATGCGTTGTAATTTTCCACTTTAAAATAAATAACCCAAATACCACCGGATCAGTGCATCTCCCCACAGGACTGCAATCGCAATCCCAACGGACAGATATGGTCCCATCGCAAGAACATGGTCTGCCTTGCTAAGCTTCATCCGAAGCAGATGGATGACCGATCCGATGATGCATCCTAACAGAAATGCCAGAATGATTTTTTTCCATCCCAGTAATAATCCGGCAGCAGCCATCAGCTTGACATCGCCGCCACCAATTGCCCTGCCCTTACTAAGAAGCAAAAGCAGCTCTAAGACTATACTGACGCAAAGGAATCCGATTGCATAGTCCATCCAGTTCGTATGATCTAAGATGACCTGCAGGATTCCTAAGCACAGTATAAAAATATTAATACCAATTGGAATTTCATAGGTTCTCCAATCTATCACGCTAAGTACCAGCAGTGCTGACATCAGCAGGCAGTAGAGAATGCTCTGCAAGGAGAATCCGTTTACTGCAAATACCAGTACATACAGAAAACCGTTTGCCGCCTCAACTATAGGGTATTGAGGTGAAATCGGTTCTTTACATTTGCGGCATCTTCCCCGTAGGAAAAGCCAGCTGAAAACGGGCACCATGTCATACCAGGAAAGCTGATACCCACATTTCATGCAATGGGAACGCTC
>JALEKN010000064.1 GCA_022769125.1 Agathobacter sp. | reverse complement strand
TGCCCTGACCATCCTTGGACGGCGTCACTTGCCGGAAAAAAAGTGCTGGTCATTCACCCACAGGACAAGCTGATCAAAGAACAGTACACACAGCACAGAAGTAAGCTGTTTCCGGGAACGGATATTCTGCCGGAGTTTACGCTGTACACCTTAAAGGCAGTACAGACAAGTGCAGGGGAGCAGGACAACCGTTATGCGAACTGGTTTGCAGCGCTGGATGATATGTATGAGCAGGCAATGCGGATTGACTTTGATCTGGCGATCCTCGGATGCGGTGCATACGGATTTCCACTTGCGTCTATGCTGAAGGACGCTGGCAGGCAGGCGGTGCATATGGGCGGTATCACGCAGGTACTGTTCGGTATTCACGGGAAACGCTGGGATGAAGATAAAAATCACCAATTTCTGAAACAATATTATTCGGATGCGTGGGCGAGGGTGGATGTTAAGGATGCACCAAAGGATGCGAAGAATATCGAGGACGGATGTTATTGGTAGGAAGAATAGACAAAGAACGAAGAGAAAGGCATGCGTATGAAATTATCATTAGTGGCACCATGTTATAACGAAGAAGGCAATGTGCGGCTGTTTTGCGAGACTGCACGCGAAGTACTAAAGGGTATAGAATATGAGATCGTCTTTATCAATGATGGAAGCAAGGATCACACCTATGAGGAACAGCGGAAGATATATGACGAACATAAGGAAAATATCACTCTGATCAATTTTTCACGCAATTTTGGCAAGGAAGCCGGAATTTATGCGGGACTGACCCATGCGAAAGGAGAGTTCGTGTGCATCATCGATACGGACATGCAGCAGCCGATCGAGGTTGCCCGTGAGATGTTAGAATTTTTGGAGCAGAATCCGGAATATGATGAGGTGGCTGCTTATCAGAAAGCGCGTATTGAGAACAAGCTGATGACGATAGCAAAGGATGGCTTTTACTGGTTCATTAACAAGATGTGTGATGTGGAATTGTATAAGAGTGCAAGTGATTTCCGCATGATGCGAAGAACCGTTGTAAAGGCAATCCTGCAGATGTCAGAGTACCATCGCTTCTCAAAAGGTATTTTTGCATGGATTGGATTTAATACCTACTATCGTCCTTACGAGGTTCATGAGCGCAATTCCGGAACGACTTCGTGGTCGGTGAGCAAGCTCATTAACTATGCAATCGAGGGCGTGGTATCCTTCTCAACAAAACCGCTCCGGGTGGTAATAAAACTTGGAATCGGGACATCCTTGCTTGCTTTCTTATATATGATAATCGTTGTAATTCAGAAGCTTGCATTTGGAAATGAGGTGCCGGGATATCCGACGATCATTGTGCTGATTCTTCTAATTGGTGGTATACAGCTTACTGTGCTCGGAATTATCGGGGAATATCTGTCGAAGGTGCATATAGAGGTCAAAAACCGGCCGATCTATATATCCAAGGAAATACTTTCCTATGATCCGGATCAGGAGGAATAAAAAGACGCAGGTAAGATCAATGGATCTTATCTGCGTCTTTTCTGTTGGTTTCTGAGATAATGAAGTGTGGTCTGCGTTTGGTTTCCAGATAGGTTTTGGAGAGGTATTGTCCGATGATACCCATGCAGAATAACTGTACACCGCCGATAAATGTGATAATGCAGACCAATGATGCCCAGCCGCTGACCGGATCACCGAAGATGAGGCGCCGCACAACAACAAATATGATTGCAAGGAATGAGATAAACGTCAGGAAAACGCCACCGTAAGATGCAAGGGATAACGGAACCTGCGAAAAGTTGATGATACCATCAATCGCGTATTTAAGAAGACCCCAGAAGCTCCACTTGGTCTCGCCAGCAACGCGCTCTACGTTCTTATAAGGGAGCCAGTAGGTGCGGAAACCGATCCAGCCGAAAATGCCCTTTGAAAAGCGGTTATATTCGTTCATTGCAATGATCGCATCTACCATTTCCCGCTTCATCAGGCGGAAATCACGCGCACCGTCGACGATATCAGCATCGGAAATCTTGTTGATCACTTTATAGAAGGTCCGTGCAAAGAAGGAACGGATCTTTGGTTCGCCATCCCGGCTTACACGGCGGGTCGCTACACTGTCATATTCACCTTTCTGGAGAATCTCGACCATCTGTGGAAGCAGTGAAGGAGGATCCTGCAGATCGGCATCCATGACTGCCACATAATCTCCGGAGGCATTGCAAAAACCTGCAAACATTGCAGATTCCTTGCCGAAATTGCGGGAGAAAGAGTAATAATTGACTCGTTCATCTTTGGCGGAAAGCTCTTTTAAGATAGCAAGAGTGCGATCCCGGGAACCATCGTTGACAAAGAGATATTCAAATTCGTAATCTGCCATCTGGGAGGAAACTTTTGTAAGCTCCTCATAGATAAAGGGAAGGGCTGCCTCCTCATTGTAGCAGGGAATTATCAGTGATATTTTCATCGTATTGTTACCATCCATTCTTAATGAACCCATTATATTATCAATGAGGGAGAAAGGCAAGATGAAGATAAGCGCAAATCCGGTTGTTTTTGGTGAAAGAAACTGATATACTTATTTAGTTAAATTATACGTTGACGAAGGAATGGACAAGATGAAATTATCACAGAAAATAGACAATTATAATAACACACCGATCAAAAGGGCGGATTGGGTTCTGCTTGGAATCATGGGAGTGTTTATTTACCTGACCATATTCTATGCGGATCTTATTATTATCCATGATCACAGCCTGACCTTTCTGGACAGCCTGTTTCATGGGGATATTGCCAATTTCTATGGAAATACAATGGACAAGCCAAGCTATGGATTCGGGGCAGTATACTATTGGATCCCATATCTGATCCAGGGGATCTGGAGCCTGCCAATCTATCTTTTAAACAAGCTGACCGGGTTTGCGCCGGATGGAGTGAAAGCGTATCTTTGGATCAAACTTGGTATCTGTCTGGTACTTCTTTTAGCAACATGGCTGATCGGACGTATTCTCTCGGACTTTGAGATCGGAAAAGAAAAAATCCGTTTCGCACAGTTTATGTTCTTATCCTCTGTGCTTGTAATGCTGCCTGTTGTGGCAATCTCACAGATTGATATTATCGCATTGGCACTTATGCTTTTGGGTATTCGTGAATACGTGCAAAATGACAAGATAACATGGAAGTTTTTATTGATTTTTTCGTTCGCTGCCGCAGCAAAGACATTTGCACTGTTTTTATTCCTTCCATTGGTGTTTTTGAAGGAAAAACGCACACTTTATGTGATCTGGGATATTTTTGTGGGATTCTGGTTTATTCTGATCTGTGTGATTCCATATGCGTGGAGAGAGGATTATAAGGCGTCGACAGCGGTGCTGAATGATGTGATGATCGAGCGCTTGTTTGGAACGCAGTTTCCGGCGGGCAATGTTAACATCCCGATATTTGTTGCGCTTCTTATCGCTATCTGTATCTGGTGCTACACACAGAATATTACAGAGAAGCGGCAACTGTTTGCAACGGTTATGTGGGTCGGATTATTTGCATATGCGGCATTTTTTATCTTTGTATTTGCACATCCGTATTGGATTGTGCTGATTACGCCATTCATGATCGTGCTCCTTACGTTAAACGGAGAACAGCGCAAGCTGAACATGTTGTTGGAACTAATCTTAAGTGTGGCAGTTATGTTTGTCTATCATACGAAGTTTGGAGTATTTATGACGGAGACAAACATTGTTCTGATGATTCTGCCAAAGTTCGGACTTAAGCCAAATGGAACCGGGTATGCACAATCATCGGAGTGGATCGTGGCACATGGACTGGATTTCTATGCACCGGCAATGTTCGCGGTATTTGCGGTATGCCTGATCGCTTTTCTTGTGTTGAACCGTCCGGGCAAACTCATGGAGGGCTGGAACAAAGAAGGCAATGATACAGTACGCTTTGATCACGGAATGATCGCGGCGCGGCTGGCAGTTATTTTGTTTTATATTTTTGGAGTACTATATTTCTCCTATTGGGGCTAATACTACAAGGGAAGGGTAAAGAATGGACAAGATAGCAGTACTTATCCCTTGCTACAATGAGAGCAAGACGATTGAAAAGGTGGTCACCGACTTTAAGCAGGCGCTTCCGGAGGCCACGATCTATGTATACGATAACAATTCTACCGATGGAACGGATGAAATCGCAAAAAAGGCGGGGGCAGTTGTCCGCTATGAATACCAACAGGGGAAGGGCAATGTGATTCGCAGAATGTTTATGGAGATCGATGCGGAGTGCTACCTGATGGTAGATGGGGACGATACTTATCCGGCACAGTCGGCTCCGGGGATGGTGCGTGCGGTGTTTGAGCGGCATGCAGATATGGTGGTCGGAGATCGTCTGTCATCCACTTATTTTGAGGAGAATAAGCGGCCGTTCCACAATTTCGGCAACTCCATGGTCCGTGGCTGCATCAATTTGTTTTTTAAGAACGATATCAAAGACATCATGACCGGATATCGGGCGTTCAGTTACCGATTTGTAAAGACGTTTCCGGTATTGTCCAAGGGATTTGAAATCGAGACAGAGATGAGCATTCATGCCATTGACAAGAATATGTATGTGGTAAATGAAGTGATTGAATACAGAGACCGGCCGGAGGGAAGTGAATCAAAGCTGAATACGGTATCAGATGGACTTAAGGTTGTCCGTACCATGATCCGGTTATACCGGACGTATCGGCCGATGGCGTTTTTTGGAATTGTTTCGGTGTTACTTCTGATATTGGCATTCATCTTTTTTGTGCCAATCATGGTCGGATTCATCCAGACGGGGCTTGTACCGAAGTTCCCGACTCTGATTGTCTGCGGATTTGTTGTGATGGCGTCTATCCAGTCACTCTTTGCGGGGCTTATATTACAGACAATGTATCAGAAGAACCGGCAGGATTTTGAGATGGAATTATATCGTGTGACAAAGGAATTTATGAAGGAGCAAAAGGATGTATAAGAAACTGAGAAACCTATATCATAATATGCCAAAGACGATGCGTGTCATGCTGCTTATCATGTATGATATCTGTGCAATCCTAATGTCGGAATTTCTGGCACTGTGGACGCGCTTTGAATTTTCATTTGACAAGATAGAGCCTTTTTTTGCAGAACGTGCAATGCGCTATACACTAATTAATGTAATTACAACATTGATCGTATTTGCACTTCTTAAGCTGTACAGCAGTTTGTGGGAGTATGCGAGTGTGCGGGAAATGTTCAATGTCATTGCTGCATGCGTAATTTCCGCATGTATGCAGACACTCGGGTTGATCCTGTTTCAGTGGAATATGCCAAGATCCTACTATATTTTGTATTTATTCTACCTGATGCTTTTTGTAGTTTTCTCCAGATTCCTGTACCGTGCACTTCGCACCATGAAGAACTCGATCGTGGCGAACCATAGCGGATTTATGAATCGTACAATGATCATCGGGGCAGGCGATACCGCTTTTTCGCTGATCAAGGATATCAATAACAATAGCTGGAGAGTACGCAACAAGGTCGTATGTGTCATTGATTCCGACCCACGGAAGATCGGGAACAAAATACTTGGGATTCCGATCGTTGGCAATGACAGCAAGATTGCATGGGCAGCCGAGCATTATGATGTGCAGGAAATTTTTATCGCAATTCCAAGCCTTGCACCGGCAAAAAAGAAAGCAATACTGGATATCTGCAAGAATACGGGATGCAAACTCCGAATTCTCCCAAGTATGACACAGCTGGTAAATGACGAGGTTTCTGTGTCCAACCTACGGGAGGTGGAGATTGAAGATCTTCTCGGAAGAGAACCGGTCCGCACGAATCTGGATGAGGTTATGCAGTATATTTCAGGAAAAGTAGTGCTAGTCACCGGTGGCGGTGGATCTATCGGAAGTGAGCTGTGCCGTCAGATTGCTTCTCATAAGCCAAAGCAGTTGATCATCTTAGATATCTATGAGAACACAACGTATGATCTTGAGAGAGAACTAAACCATGATTATCCGAACCTGAATCTGGAAGTGCTCATTGGTTCTGTGAGAAATACGCATCGTGTGAATAGTATTTTTGAGACCTATAAACCGGCTATTGTGTTCCACGCAGCTGCCCATAAGCATGTTCCGCTGATGGAGGACAGCCCGAATGAGGCAATCAAGAACAATGTATTCGGTACGCTGAATGTTGCGCGGGCAGCCGGTGAAAACAACGCGGAGCGTATGGTACTGATCTCAACGGACAAGGCAGTTAATCCAACCAATATCATGGGAGCATCCAAACGTATCTGCGAGATGGTTATACAGGCGATGAACAAGCAGTATCCGGACACCAATTATGTTGCCGTCCGTTTTGGAAATGTTCTCGGAAGTAATGGAAGTGTTGTCCCAATCTTTAAGAAACAGATCGCGGAGGGAGGACCTGTAACGGTAACAGACAAAAATATTATCCGTTTCTTTATGACGATTCCGGAGGCAGTATCTTTGGTACTTCAGGCGGGAGCTTATGCAAAGGGTGGAGAAATCTTTGTACTTGATATGGGCGAGCCGGTCAAGATAGATGATATGGCACGCAACCTGATTAAATTATCCGGATATGAACCGGATGTTGACATTCCTATCGTTTATACAGGGCTTCGTCCAGGTGAGAAGATGTATGAGGAATGCCTGAGGGAGGAAGAGGGACTTCAAAAGACACAGAATGATCTCATCTTTATCGGGAAGCCGATCGAATTCGATGAGGATAAGTTCTTTGAAAGTCTTGTAAAGCTGAAGGAGGCGGCATATGCGGATGATCCGGATATGAAGAAACTCGTTACGGAGTTTGTGCCGACTTATCATTTCGAAAAATAGAGAAACACGGGTTAATAAGAATGACAAAGTATGACTATGTGCTTTGGGATCTGGACGGTACACTGCTTGACGATACAAAACGTCACTATGCATGCTATCTGGATATTGTTACAAAGTATGGGGGCACTCCTGTGTCCGAAGAACGCTATTGGGAACTTAAGCGAAACAAGATCAAGCGGACGATTTTGCTGGAGGAAACCGCATTCAAGGGTACTTATGAGCAGTACCTGGATGAATTTATCGCAAGGATCGAACAAACCGGATATCTTCAGAAAGAATTCTTACGTCCAGGTGCCTCGGAACTTCTTGGAGAGCTTCACGCCATTGCAGGTAAGATTGTGCTTGTAACGATGCGCAATCATCCGGACAATGTGGAGACACAATTGCAGTGGCTTGGAATAAGAACTCTTTTTGACGAGGTGCTTACCGGAAAATCATTGCAGGGGCAAAAAAAGTTAGATGTTGTACGAAATGCAATACCGGGAATCGAAGACAAGCATGTGCTCGTAATCGGGGATACCGAAGATGATGAGCGCCTTGCAGAGGGCGTAGGAGCTGATTTTGTTGCAATGGTAAATGGTCTGCGGGACAAAAAATATTTGAAAGCTGACTGTTACGCCGACAGCATTGAAGACGTAGCAGACTGGATCGGTGTGGAGAGATAACATGGTAGATATCAGTATATGCATGGTGGCATATAACCACAGGGAATATATCTGTCAGGCGATTGACAGTATTTTGGCACAGGAGACAGACTACACGTATGAGATTATTGTCAACGATGACGCGTCAACAGATCATACCGCGGAGCTAGTGGCAGAGCGGTATCCGGACCAGGTGAAGCTGATCGCCAGAAAAGAAAATGTAGGCCTGACAAGAAGCATTTACGATATGTTTGTGCAGGCAGAGGGAAGATACATTTATCTGTGTGCCGGGGATGATTGGGTAAACAGTCCAAAGATGATCCAGAAGCATGTGGATTTTCTGGAACATAATCCGGAGTATTCCAGCGTATCGAACTGGATGGTACAGGTAGATAAGGATGGAAAGTTCCTGATGAACATTGAGAATCCGGTGGTGGACTACCATCTGTCAGATCTGCTTTTAATGAACAATTGCAATGGAAGTGACAAGGGAACCTTCCGGAACTATTTCAAAGAGGAAGCAAAGAACCTGGAGTTTTTGTATAAATGTGGAAGAAATAATGATGAGACGCCGCTATGGACGATCCTGCTGGAGCGGGGACCACATAAGGTGCTGCATGAATATCTGACCACTTATCGATATGTCAAGAAGGAAGGAGCTTCCAATTACAACTCCACCCACAGTTACTTTGACATGTTTGTAGATCAATACGGTGCAGTAGAAATGATTAAGAAGGAACATCCGGTTCATAACTATGATGGGATGCAGTATGTCTGGTTCTACCGCTACTTCTATCCAATCCTACGCCAGCATCAGCTTGGCAGGCTCATATCTTATCTGGGATTTGGAAAGTTCTTAAAAATGGCGGCTTTAGTTCCGTTTATTCACTGTAGTAACCGGGAACTTCCGGGCTTTATGAAGAAGAAATTTGGAGGGACTGATAATGCATAGAAAGTTGTCCGATTATCCAAAGGGGGTTGTGCGCCGTTTCAAGCGTCAGCGGGTGGCAAGGCATAACCGGATGGTTTTGGAGAAATATAAGGGACAGAACATTTATTATGTAATGCGTCCGAATATTGAGGAGTGTGGACTCGCAACAACGATCCGCTGCGTCTTAAGCCATGCAAAATATGCTTCTGAAAAGGGCTATCGACTAGTGATGGATTATCAGAACCGGAAGAATCCATATCTGACACAGCAGGAGGTAGGAAAAGTCAATGCGTGGGAATATTACTTCTGCCAGCCATCAGATGTAGGACTTGAAGATATCGCCGGGGCGGATAATGTGATCGTGACAGAGGAGAATCAGCTTCCAATCTGCCCGACAGATTCCATGGAGTTCTATACAAACGAGTGCTGTGTAGCATATTGGCGCGATATATACAGAAAATATATCCGGCTGTCGGATGAGGCAGAGACATTTATTGATCAGCAGAGGAAACTTATCTTTGGTGATTCAGCGGAAAAGGTCTTAGGTTGTATCGTGCGCGGAACAGACTATATTCAGGGACGACCGCTCAATCATCCGGTACAGCCGCTTCCGGAGGATGTTTTAAAGAAGGCCGGGGAGGTCATGGAGCAGCAGGGATATGGCAAGTTGTTTCTGGCAACGGAAGATGCCAATGTTCTAAAAATGTTTCAGAAGAAATTTGGCGATAAACTGCTCTATGTGGAGCAGCAACGTTATGAGGACGGAAAAACACCGCTTGCACTTCAGAAAGATTTTGCAAAGGAGACAAGCCCGAAGGAGGAGGGCATGAAATACCTGGCAGTTATTTATCTGCTAGGAGAATGCGATGCACTTATCGGTGGAAGATGCGGAATTACGACAATTGCACATTTGATTTCGAGTGGCTTTGAGTACGAATACTTATGGAATCTCGGAAGATATCATACGGATGATTACTGTCTGCCGGAGCGTTATTTATAGCTCCGGCTTTTTTGACACATGTAGGGAACTGTGGTATTATAAAGTGATTAACTTTATGGGAAGGTGCTGTATGTATCGCTTATTTATCAAACGTTTTATTGACATTATTTTATCCTTTCTGGGAATCATTATCCTATCACCATTGTTTTTGATTTTGATCATAGCAATCCGCGTGGATTCTCCGGGACCGATCCTGTTCAGACAAAAGAGAGTCGGTATTCACAAGAAGCATTTCAATATACTTAAATTCCGCACAATGCGTATAGATACGCCGAAGGATATGCCAACGCATCTGCTTAACAATCCGGAACAATATATCACAAAAGTGGGAAAATTCCTGCGTAAAACTTCACTTGATGAACTTCCGCAGATGATCAATATCTTAAGAGGGGATATGAGCATTATCGGACCAAGACCGGCATTGTGGAATCAGTACGATTTGATTGAGGAACGTGACAAATACGGTGCAAATGATGTTATGCCGGGACTTACCGGATGGGCTCAGATCAATGGGCGCGATGAACTTGAAATTCCGGTTAAGGCCAGACTTGATGGTGAGTATGTGCAGAAAATGTCATTTGCATTTGACGTGAAGTGTTTTTTTGGAACAATTACAAGCGTGATAAAGCATGACGGCGTAGTGGAAGGCGGAACAGGCACATTGAACAAGCAGGATAAGGAGTAGTCTTTATGAAGAGAGTGCTGATCACGGGGGCACGTAGTTATATCGGGACCTCATTTGAGGCCTATATGAATCACAGCTTTCCGGGAACATTACAAATTGATACCCTTGATATGATGGATGAACATTGGCCGGATAAGGATTTTTCCGGATATGATGTGGTCTTTCATGTGGCGGGAATCGCGCATGCGGATGTGTCAAATGTCTCGAAGGAGACGGAACAACTGTATTACCGGGTGAATACAGAGCTTGCTGTTGCAACCGCAAAGAAAGCAAAGGAAGATGGCGTGGGACAATTTATCTTTATGAGCTCCATGATCGTCTATGGTGGGAAAGAACATATAACCGCGGATACTCAGCCTGCACCGGCAAACTTTTACGGAGACAGTAAATGGCAGGCGGATAAAGGGGTACGGGAGCTAGAAGACGGGAATTTTAAGGTTACGGTACTACGGCCGCCGATGATCTATGGAAAGGGAAGCAAGGGGAACTATCCGACTCTTGCGAAGCTTGCCAGAAAACTTCCGGTATTTCCAAAGGTAAACAATCAAAGGTCCATGCTTTATATTGAGAATCTGTGCGAGTTTTTACGCATTGTGATCGAAGATGAGATGAGTGGTATCTTCTTTCCGCAGAATGGCGAACTTGTAAATACAAGTACACTTGTTGGGATGATTGCAAAGACGCAGGGAAAACGGATGCATATTACAAGTGTATTGACACCTTTTGTGGCAGTCGGAAAACATGTACCGGGAAAGATTGGAAATCTTTGCCGGAAGGCATTCGGCAGCAGCTATTATGATATGGAGATGAGTGAGATCGGACGGCCATACCGGGTTGCTGGGCTTGAGGAATCTATTCAGAGGACAGAAGGAAGATAAGATGCTGGTTTCAATTACAACAGTAACATACAACAGCGCTGCAACGCTGGCGCGGACCATAGAATCGGTGTTGGCACAGACATACACAGAGATTGAATATATCATCGTGGACGGAAAATCACAGGATGATACCCTTATGATCGCGGAAAGCTATGCGGAACGAATGCAACAAAAGGGCATTCGCTATCGCATTATATCTGAGAAAGATCGCGGAATGTACGATGCAATCAACAAGGGAATTGCTCTGGCAAATGGAGAGATTATCGGAAACATCAACTCCGATGATTGGTATGAGCCGGATGCCGTTGAAAAGGTCGTTGCTTTCTTTGAAAAAGAGGGATGCGACTTTATGTATGCAGATCTTCGGATGGTAAGACCGGATGGAAGTACGTTTATCAAGCATTCCAAAAAGACAAGGATTGCAACATCAAGGGGATGGAATCATCCGACACAGTTTGCACGCAAGGAAGTATATGTGAAGTATCCGTATAAGGTTGAGAGCATGCACGATGACTTTGATCTGTTGCTTCGTGTGATGAAATCAGACTATAAGATAGCTATTTTAAACGAGGTATTGGCGAATTTCTCTATGGAGGGGATGAGCCATGAGCGCAGGCTCTCCGCGAATATCAGGCGGGGAAAGACCCGCTACCGTATTTACCGCAATAACGGATACAGCAGATGGTATTTTCTGGAATGCCTCATGATTGAGATTGCGAAATTTATTCTAGGCTGATCATCAGAAGAAAAGGGAGAGATTTATGCTTAAATTAAATTCTTACTTTCCAAAAGTTTATATGAAGCTGAATCATGTGAAGTTCGGGAAAGGGCTTCGCATGAAGGGGTGGCCATTTGTATTCCAATTTCCGGGATCTGCTGTTGTCATGGGAGAAAATGTCCGGATTAATAGTGAATTCTTTTCCAATCTGCTCGGACTGTATCAGAGAACAATCATCATTGCCAGAGGGGGCGGACAGATAAGAATCGGAAACCATGTCGGAATCTCCGGATCAACGATTTATTCCCGCGGCAACATCACGATTGGGGATAATACGATTATTGGCGCCAACTGCAAGATTATCGACAATGATATGCACTCTCTGGATGTGGATGAACGCAATAACGATATATTTGACAACTTAGTCTGCAAGGATGTGACAATCGGAGAGAGCGTATTTATCGGATGCAATTGTATCATTTTGAAAGGAACACAGATCGGAGACCGGTGCGTTGTCGGCGCGGGAAGTGTAGTTAGCGGAACATTTCCACCAGATTCTGTGATCGCGGGGAATCCGGCACGCGTCATAAGATCACTTCCGGCAGCACAGAGACAAAACGAAGAACCGGCATAGTCCGTAAGAGGTTACAGAACCATATGAGAGTTTTGCATATAAATATCTGTGGCAATTTAAGCACAGGAAATATCGCCTCCGATATTATCCGGGAGGTTAAACTTAAAGGGGGAGATGGCATCTTAGCGTATGCCAGAAATGCAGTGGCAGATGATATCCCATCCATATTGATCGGAAGTCAGGCAGATGTGTACGCGCACGCGGTTTTGTCGAGAATCACGGATCGTACCGGATTCTATTCCAAAAAGGCAACGCTGAAGCTGATCGAAGAGATCCGGGCATGGAATCCGGATATCATACATCTGCATAACCTGCACGGCTACTATCTGCATGTGGGTGTGCTATTTGATTTCCTTAAGGAATATCATAGGCCGGTAGTATGGACATTGCATGACTGCTGGGCGTTTACCGGGCATTGCCCTTATTTCTCGGCAGTAGAATGTGAACGCTGGAAAAGCGGATGCCATGACTGCCCGGAAAAGAAGAATTATCCGGCAAGTCTGTTGCTGGATCAATCCCGAAGAAATTACAGGGATAAGCAGCGTTATTTTTTGAATGTACCGGATATGACACTTGTCACGCCGTCAAAATGGCTGAAGGGGATCGTCGGGGAATCCTTTTTACAGGGATATCCGTGCGAAGTGGTATATAATGGGATTGACCAAAAGAAGTTCTATCCAAGAACCGGCCAGACATTTCGCGAAAAATACCGGCTGTTGGATAAGAGGATACTGCTTGGCGTTGCAAGCACCTGGTCAAGAAGAAAAGGTTACGAGGATTTCTGCAAATTGGCAGAGCTTTTGCCGGACAATTGGATCATTGTTATGGTTGGCTTAAAAAAAGAACAGATCCAGATGCTGCCGGCAGATATCGTTGGTATTGAGCGTACTAAGGATGTGGAAGAACTCGCACAGATTTACTCGGAGTCAGATCTGTATTTCAACGCAAGCGTGGAGGAGACATTTGGACTGACAACGGTCGAGGCAATCTTCTGTGGGACACCGGCTGTTGTATACAACAGTACTGCAGTACCGGAATGTGTACAGACGGACGGCGAAGAAGCGACAGGATATATTGTCGGAAGGGGCGATATTGCAGCTGTTGCGGATATTGTCAGAAGGCTTGAAGATGGAAGTCTTCCATGGCTTGGAAGGACAAAAGAATTAGATAGAAACAAGGAGTTTTTCAAAGAGGAAGCTTGTAAAAAATATTATGAATTATATCAGACGATTATGGAGCGGAAAACTAAATAAGCTTGTGTACTTCGTATTTTATATGGCAATGTGCTTTCCATTTGTTGGCGGGAAACTCATCAATACAGATACGCAGCCGTGGGCACTTTTTCTGGCAATCCTGCTTGTGATTGGCAGATGCATAGCGGCAAAGAACTGGGAGCGCAACGGATATATTGATATCCTGACCTTCTATTTTGGAGTCTGTCTGGTAATTGGACTTTTTTCTGCAGCGAAGGGACTTCCGCTCATGAGCCTGGCGAGAAGCGGTGCCAATTATGCTTCGATCTTTTTTATTACCATTGCCGTCTATCAGATGTTAAAAGAGCAGGGGGGATTAAATGAAAAGTGGATTAAATTTGCAATATGGATATGGTTTGCAGTAGGAATGATCCAGCGGTTCGTGGACAGAAGCTTTGCGTATGGACTGCTTTCCCTGCCGCGGACCTCGGCAGACAGAGGTGTAGTCAGCTTATCCGGAGAACCATCCTTTTACGGATATATGTGTATCTTCTTTTTGCTCTTCGCAATGGAATTTAAAAAACATAAGCTTGCATATATGATATGTCTGCTGTTTCAGATTGTATTTCTGGCAATGTCTACGCTGACAATCCTTTATGTCATGATCTTTCTTGTGTTTTATGTGATTGAGGATCTGGTAAAAAGAGGATGGCTTGGAATGTCGGTCGCCTGTCTTGGCGTTATCTTTCTGTTCGGAGGATATCTCGCAATGCGAAATCTCCAGAGTGATAACCGGTTACTTAAGATGCTAAGGGGTCTGTATTATGACCGGAGTGTACTGCTTGATGACCCAAGTATGAATCAGCGGATGGAGGACATTAAATCAGCGCTTGCAGCATTTGCAGAGAATATGGGGATGCCGCATGGCTATGCCAGGTATCGCATTATGAGTGGATACGGTGCGGCGCTGTATGAGACGGGAATTGCAGCAATCCTGATCATTGTGCTGTTTGCAGTCCTGTTTGCAGAGGGAAAACATGCATTTACGATCGCAGCAAGCATGACGGTGATCATGTTTTCGGCAGTACAGCTGGCATGTCCGATACTTTCCTTTTATCTGGGATATATGCTATACAAAAAACACGTAAAAAGAGTTGCCGTCACAGACTGCGGCAAGGAGGGAATCTTATATGAAAAGCGAAATTCGAATTGACTTAAAGGCGATGGCAAAGTGGATCGGACGTAAATGGAAGCTTCTGATTCCGGGTTTTGTCATCCTGACTGTTTTGGTAACGGGGCTTTTATATTTTAATGAAGTGGTTGCGTACCGCCATGAGACATCAAAGCTCTACACCAAGGACGAATGCTTGTCCCGTATGAGCGACAGTGAACTTCGAGAAGTAAATCTAACCCTCGCGATGGAAAAGATCATGAAAGGGCATGAGGATGAACTTGAGAACCTACGCCTAATTGAAAGTCCCACCGAAGACGAGTTTCTCCGGATGGAGGAACTTATGGAAAATATCGATAAGATCCGCTCCCTTAGCATCAGCTACCGCTACGCATATAACAATTATCAAGCACGCTATTATGATCTGCTCAATGGGGTTGATGAGAATGATATTCGCCCGTATCCGACACTTACCCAGAACATGGTATTCGGAGGAGTCGTGATCGGAGCGGCTACTTTGATCGCACTTTTTATCCTGGGATATCTTCTCTTAGGGTATCTGCATTCCGAGGATGAGATCCGTATGAATTTCGGCTATCGTGTGAATACGGTTGACGGAACGGAGGGGCATCTCGAGGATGGGGTGAAGCTGGTCCTTGAGTCAGACAGATGGAATGAGCAGAACAAGGTTGCAGTTCTGGGGGCACTTGACAAGTCAAAAGATACCGGGTGCTTAAATACCGTGCAGGCAGTTACAAAGGGAACTGCATATAGCGACTTCCTGCAGGATACAGATGCACTGTCCGCTATCAAAGAGGCGGGGCAGGCGATTATTGTTGCAAAGGTAAATGACACAAAACTTCGCACACTGACAGCAATCCATGAGACAATGCAGTCTCTCGGAGTTGAGGTTTTGGGTGTGCTGCTGATTCGGGACTAATCTATGAGAATATTAACAATCAATTGGACGTATGGATACGGAAGCACAGGAAAACTGATCTGCGACATCGAAAGGGAACTTCCGGAGTGTGAGTTTTTTCATTGCTATGAGTATGATACGATCGGCGGAGCAAAAAACGCGTATTGCCTCACCGGGTGGCTGTTTACTCATGTGCATAACAGGCTGAGCCGGTTAAAAGGTTTACAGTACCAGAATGGAATTGCACCGACAAGACGTCTGCTTCGTAAAATCGAAGAATACCGGCCAGATATTGTGCATGTACATTGCCCGAACGGCAATACCCTGAATGTATATAAGATACTTGAGTATTTAAAGACACAGGGGATACCGACGGTAATCACCAACCATGCGGAATTTTTCTATACTGGGAACTGTCCATATGCGTTTGACTGTAAGCAGTATATGGATGGGTGCAAACATTGTGTGGATTACAAGAGAGCAACCAATTCTGCGATATTTAACCGTGCAGAACTTTCCTGGAAGAAAATGTACGCTGCATTGCATGATTTTAAGAGCGCAAGGATGGTGTGTGTATCGCCGTGGCAGCTGAAAAGACTGCAGGAGTCAACAATCTGTAAAGAATTGCAGGGCTGCGTGATCGGAAATGGAATTGATACATCCGTATTTTGCAGTGGACAGGAAACAAAGAATCCCGATAAGATAACGATTTTGCAGGTAACATCCAGCTTTTCCGATGATCCTTCAGACATCAAGGGAGGCGTTCATCTGATCGAACTTGCAAAGAGGCTGCCCTTGGAATACGAGATCCGGGTGGCAGGAGCCGACCATCTGGCCAATAAAGAGGATTTACCGAAAAACATTACCGTGCTTGGCAATCTGAGCAATCAGAAGCTGCTTGCCGAAGAGTACCGGAAGGCAGATCTTGTAGTGCTTACCAGCAGAAAGGAGACTTTTGGCATGGCATGTGCCGAGAGCCTGTGCTGTGGGACTCCGGTGGTGGGTTTCTTAAGCGGAGGTACCGAGAGTATTGCCTTACCAGAATACACACAGTTCTGTGAATATGGAAATGTAGAAGCGTTAGAACATCTAGTGGCGGAGTGGGGAAAATACAAACGCGGCATGGCACCGGGAGAACAGAGAAAAATGACAGAGGAGGCGTCAACGCACTACTCAAAACAGACAATGGCAAAGTCATATCTGAAATTGTACAACGAACTGCTAAGTAAGCAGAAGGAGGGACAACCATGGAAGTAAAGCTTGTAAACTTTCAACAGCACGGGGACGAAAGAGGCCACCTTGTAGCGGTGGAAGAGGGAAAGGAAATTCCGTTTACAATCAAGCGGGTATACTATATCTATGATACAGCCAAGAATGTACGCCGTGGCTATCATGCACATAAATCCCTGCATCAGGTGTTGTTCTGTGTGAACGGAGCATGCACTATCCATCTTGATGATGGAGAGGAATGCAAAGAGGTACGGCTGGACAAACCATATGAAGGCCTTTATATTGACAATCTCACCTGGAGGGAAATGTACGATTTTACAGATGGCGCTGTACTGATGGTGCTTGCCTCTGAATTGTACAATGAGGATGATTACATTAGAAACTATCAGGAATTTATCGATTATGTACGGGAGGTAAGAAAATGATTCCGTTTTCAACATTTGAGCCAATGCACAAAGAAGTGGCGGCTGAAATGCAGGCTGCATTTCAGAAAGTATTTGAGAAAGGCTGGTTTATCCAAGGAGAAGAGTGCAGCGCATTCGAGAAGGAATACGCTGACTATTGCAATGCAAAGTATTGTATTGGCGTAGGCAATGGCCTGGATGCATTGCTCCTGATCTTAAGAGGCTATGGAATCGGGAAAGGAGACGAGGTAATCGTACCGTCCAATACTTTTATTGCCACTGCACTCGCGGTAACCTATGCAGGCGCGACACCGGTATTTGTCGAGCCACGGCTAAGAAGTTATACCATTGACCCGGAACTTATCGAAGAGAAGATAACAGAAAGGACAAAAGCCATTATCGCGGTTCAGCTTTATGGACAGGCTTCCGATATGGATGAAATCTGCAAGATTGCAAAGAAGCACGGACTCAAGGTTATCGAGGATGCAGCGCAGGCACATGGCTCTACATACAAAGGAAGAAAGGTCGGTTCCCTTGCGGACGCAGCGGGATTCAGCTTTTATCCGGGCAAGAACTTAGGCGCACTCGGAGATGCAGGCGCGGTTGTAACAGACGATGAGGAGCTTGCAAAGAAAGTACGTGCGCTCGGCAATTATGGTAGTGATTATAAGTATCACCACATCTATCAGGGACACAATACCAGACTGGATGAATTGCAGGCGGCATTTCTCCGCGTCAAACTTGCCAATCTGGATCGTTGGAATGCGGGGCGTCATCAGGTGGCCGAGAGATATTTAAAGGAGATCAGCAATCCGCTTGTGACATTACCGACAGTGGAAGAATACGGTACGCATGTGTTCCATATCTTTGCAATCCGCTGTGACAGAAGAGACGAACTTGAGAAGTTCCTGAACGAAAAGGGCATCGGAACGAACTGCCATTATCCAATTCCGATCCATATGCAGGAGGCGTATAAGGATTTGCAGATTCCACAGGGAACCTATCCGATCGCAGAACAGATATCGGCAACAGAACTTTCCATTCCGCTGTATTACGGTATGACGGATGAAGAGGCAGGCAGAGTGATAAAAGCCATCAACGAATTTAGATAAACGAGGAAAATTATGCGTAGTGTTTTACATCAATTAAGTATCATTTTGGAGAAAAGCGAAAAACGGAAGATTCCTTTCATCATCATCATGATGATTTTCAGCGCTATTCTGGAGGTACTTGGCGTGTCCATGATCGTACCGGTCGTGACACTCGTCATGGATCCGGATACGATGGAATCCAACAGGCTGGTTGCGGGCTTTTGTGAGGTCTTTCATATAACCTCTGCCACCTCCCTTACCATTGCGCTCATGGTGGTTTTGATCTTTTTATTTGTAGGTAAGAATCTTTTCCAGCTTTTGCAGTACTATGTGGTTGCCAAGTATTCTTTCGACAATCTGTACCGCACACAGAAGAAGCTGGTCAACATCTTTCTCCATAAGCCATACAGCTATTACCTTGGAATAAATACCTCTGACATTGTACGGCTGATCAGCCAGGACACGGTAGGAGCTTTTGTGATCGTACAGGATGTTATGGAAATGTGCGCAGAGGTGTTTGTTGCAATCATTCTTGCACTCACTGTCTTTGTGATGGATCCGGGAATGGCTCTTGCTATGGGAATAATGCTTGCAGTTCTGATGCTTTTTATCGCAAAAGTTATTAAGCCGAAGCTCAACCGCTATGGTGCAAGCCATGTAAAATACGATACCATAGCAACCAAATGGCTGCTTCAGTTTTCCGGAGGAATCAAGGATATCAAGATTGCGGAGAGCGAGAACTTTTTTGAGGAAAACTACGCATACAACGATAGAATTGATAAGAAGATGGAGAAGGAACGTGCGGTATACCGTAATGTGCCACGTGTCATGCTTGAAGCAACATGTATTTCCGGGGTGCTTCTCATCTTTATCGTGCGGCTGCTGCAAGGGGAGAATATCGCAAATATGGTTCCACAGCTTTCCGCATTTGTGCTGGCAGCAGTACGGCTGCTTCCAAGTGCAAACCGTGTCAGCTCTTACGCAAATGAGATTGCTTACAATATGCCGCAGTTAAACCGCACAGTAGAGCATATTAAGAAAGCATCAGAAGCAGTCGTGGAGACAGCAGCGCTGCCTGAACACAGGGCAGAAGAAATAGACGAAACCGCATTTACGTTACAGGACAAGATAGAGTTAAGAAACATCACATTCAAATATGATGAGGGGGATAAGTATATTCTGGAGCATGCGAATATGGAAATTCCGATTGCATCCTCCGTCGGAGTAGTAGGAACATCCGGAGCCGGAAAAACAACGGCAATTGATGTGCTGCTCGGACTGTTAAAGCCGGAAAGCGGACAGGTTCTGGTGGACGGACGGGATATCGAGAGCAATTATCATGCATGGCTGCGTAACATTTCCTACATTCCACAGACCATCTATCTGCTGGATGATACAATCCGCGCCAACATCATGTTTGGCAACGCGACAGACGCATCAGATGACGCAGTGTGGATGGCACTTCGTGAAGCACAGCTGGAGGACTTTGTAAGAAGTCTTCCTGAGGGACTGGATACACAGATCGGAGAGCGCGGTGTGCGTCTTTCCGGCGGACAGAGACAGAGAATCGGTATCGCGCGCGCATTGTATACGCAGCCGAAGGTGCTGATCTTTGACGAGGCAACATCCGCACTCGACAATGAGACGGAGGAGGCACTCATGGAGGCAATCAACGGACTGCATGGTAAGAAAACAATGATCATTATTGCTCACAGATTGCAGACAATCCAGAACTGTGATCTTGTATATCGTGTAGGGGAAGGAAAGATAACGTTAGATGAACACGCGAAGGAATCTTAACGAAATAAAATGGACCATGTGCAGTTCTGTTATTATCGGGCTGCTGACACATGCATATATCCTTTATAACAAAATTTCGTATCATGATGATATTTTCTGCCTGTATACGCTGGGCGGCACATACGGCTCAGGCCGTTGGTCTTTGGGTATACTTGGAGCACTTATGCGAAGGCTGTTTGGAGGAACATACAGTGCGCCGGGGCTTAACGGGATATTGTCGATCCTGCTCATCGCAGTTGCGGCAACGCTCATTGTGGAAATGTTCTCGGTCAAAAATATATGGTGGATTGTCGCAATCGCTGGGATTATGGAGACAATCCCTGTTGTGACTTCGACATTTTCCTATATGTTTACAGCTCCGTACTATATGATCGCGCTGGTATTTGCAGTCCTTGGAGCATTTCTGATCACGAGAAAACAAAAATGGTTTGATTGGCACTGCATCGGAGCAGTTCTTAGCATGGCAGTTGCTGTCGGCATTTATCAGGCGTATTTTGCGGTGACGGTAAGTCTTGTGTTAAGTTATCTGATCTGGAACTTTGATGAGATTGTAGGAAGTGATGCAAGAAGAAACGGCGCAAAGAAACTCCTGCTTGGTGGAATACGTGCGCTTGTACTTATGGCACTTGGCATGGCAGCGTATGCTCTGTTCAATAAGGTATTTCTGGCAGTCACACATTATGAATTATCGGATTACCGCGGAGTCAATAATATGTTCTCCGTAACATTCTCAGGTCTGCTTTCCAGTGCAGCAGGGACTTATAAGGCGTTTGTGAGCATGTTTGTGAAGGACTATGTGGGACTTACGAGCGTTCTGCCAATCAGGCTTGCACTTATTATTTTATGGATCTTAGCAATTGTATGTATGATACGGGAATCCATAAGGAGAAAGGCCGGTGCATGGTGTAACATCTTATATTGGGGAATGGCTGCACTGCTTCCGCTTGCATTTCATATCGTGAATGTGATGGTATCCGGTGGTGATACAGGGATCCATACGTTGATGCTGTATTCATTGGCACAGATGTTTATCTTCCCAATCGTGATCCTCGCGAAGTATACCGGGGGCTGTGCGGTAAGCTTTGAAAAGACGAAATATACAGCGGGCATGACAGCGGTTTCTGTTGCAATGGCGTACCTGATCATTTTCTCCTATGCGGTTGTGGACAACCAGGCATATATGCGCGTACAGCTTCTGCAGAATGAGGCGACCGCATTTTATAACCGTCTGATCACCCGGATCGAGGGAACGGAAGGGTATCTGCAGAGCGATAGTATTTATATCGCGGGAGCACTTGAAATCAGTGATAAGAATCTGACAGAAGTGCCGCAGTTTCCGGCGGTGACTATGACCGGATATACAATGACAACGGATGAGTTTATCAATGATTATGCATGGAAGGAATATGTGCGCTGGCAGCTTGGATTTGATCCGGTGTATGAGGCACAGGTGCCGGATGTAAGCGCAATAAGCGAGATGCCTTGCTATCCGGATGCGGATTCCATCCGGATTGTAGATGATGTGGTTGTTGTCAAATTCAGCGACGGGAACGCAGAAGATTCCCAGGAGTAAATATGACAGATAAGAACATCCTGTATATAGGGTACTATTATAAGAATGATGTAATCGAACAAAGGAACAGTGCACCATACATTTCCCAGGCGGGAATGAATAAGATGAATTTCCTACGGAAAGTATTCGAAGCAGCAGGTTATCACACATATATATTTTCCAATGCGTGGACCAGCAGCAGGAGCTTTCGAAAATATAAGGGATTCTGGTCAAAGGAGGATCCGGATGTATATTATTCCGGTATCTTTGGAGCCCCTGTCTTTAATGCGCTGTCCTGTATCCACTCCGGCAAACGTTTTATACGGGAGTTCATGAAAACGCACACGCTGGATTATGTTGTGTTTTACAATATGCGCTGGGAGACTTCTTCGCTGGCCCGTTATATTCAGAAGAAATATAAGGTTCCGATCATTCTTGAGTATGAGGATGGGCTGGAGATCGATCAGAATAACAGCAGGATCAAGCGGAACTTTTATGCTAATCTGGAGCAGAAGGTGAAGAACCGGATCAATGGTGCAATCCTTGTGAATTCAATGTTAAGAGAAAAATTCGTCTGCCCATCCATGGTATCGAGGGGCGGAACGATACAGCAGGAAGGCAGCATGCCGTGTCCACCTGAAAACGAACCAAAGAAATTCCTCTTTGCAAGCACACTTGACGACCAGAGAGGACTGACGGTCCTTTTGGAGGCGATGGAACATCTGAAGGCAGATTGTAAGCTGTTGATTACGGGGCGTGGTGAGCTGGAAGATAAGCTAAAAGAGGTTAAGGATGAGCGTATCGAGTATCTTGGCTACTTATCCTATGAGGATTATTGCAAGGTGCTGAAGGATGCTGATGTATGTATATGCGCACAGCGCGCGAAGGCCTCTTTTGGACAGGTTTCCTTCCCATCTAAGATATTTGAGTATATGTCTGCACATAAACTGGTAATCACATCCGATGTGGCAGATGCAAGCGAGTATCTGAAGGATGTTGCACTTGTCTACACTGAGGATGACCCGAAACGCCTTGCTGCATGCATGCAGGAGGCAATTGATATATATGACGATAAAGAGAGGCATGATTACTATGAACGCCAGATAGAGGCGTGCATACGAGAGAACTCCGTGGAAGAGACTGCGAAGACGTTTCAGGATTTTGTGGCGGAGATGGATACTTTATAGAAATCATGTATGGAGATAAAGATGAAAGTATCAGATGCAGTTGCAAAGTATCTGGCCCATGAAGGGGTCAAGGTAATATTTGGCTATCAGGGGGGAGCAATCACACATATGATTGACTCTTTTGACAGAGCGGGAATTGCATATATTCAGAACTATAATGAGCAGGGAAGCGGGCTCGCCGCAGATGCCTATGCGAGAATTTCCGCAGATGGACTTGGTGTGGCAATCGCAACCAATGGTCCTGGGGCAACGAATCTCGTGACCGCGATTGCAAATGCCTACTGTGATTCGGTTCCGGTTCTTTTTCTCACGGGGCAGGTGCATACCTTTGCAATGAAGAAGAACCCGCTTATCCGTCAGGAGAGCTTTCAGGAGATTGATATCTTGTCCATCACGAAGTCCATCACGAAATATGCGGTGACTGTAATGGAGAAAGAACGCGTGGTTCCGGAGCTTGCAAAAGCAATCGCGATTGCAAAGGACGGGCGAAAAGGCCCGGTGCATGTAGACATACCGGTTGACGTGCAGGGAATGCAGATCCCGGAGGAACTTTTAGAGGAATGTATCAGGCATCCATATTGCAAATCGGAGCAAGACGATAACGCGCAATCTGCGAAGGCAAAAGAAAAGACCTTGAAAGAAAATGTAAAAAAGGCACATGACATGCTTGCGAAGGCCCAAAGACCTCTTATCATAGCAGGCGGCGGAATTCGCCTGGATGGTGCTGCGGAAGCATTTCGCAGGATGGTTCACAGCCAGAAGATTCCGGTGGTGGCATCCATGATGGGGTTGGATGCTTTATCCCATGACGATCCTTATTTTGTCGGGTTTATCGGCAGTTATGGCAACCGTTATGCCAATATAGCAATCCAGAATGCAGATGTCATCTTAATCCTTGGCTCACGGCTTGACATGCGCCAGACAGGAAAGCGGAAGGATCTCTTTGCCGTGGATGCAGAGCTGATCCATGTGGATATCGATGAGAATGAACTGGGACATTTTGTAAAAGAGGATATTAATATCGCATGTATGGTAAGTCAATTTCTGCAGGCATGGAATTTACTTTTGGAGCAATCAGAAGAAAAACAGCCTGCGATAGATATGGCAGCCCGCCAGACATGGATAAACAGGATCCGTACCTGGGAACAGATGTATCCGGATGACGAGGAACTTTTGGTACGGCCGGAGTGCAGAAAGTGCAATCCGAATGTGATATTAAAGCATCTCGGAACACTGCTTCCGGCACATTCAATCGTGTGCAGCGATGTCGGACAGAACCAGCTGTGGGTTGCACAGTCTGTCCGCGTGAGCGGAGCACAATTTCGGATGCTCAATTCCGGGGGGTTAGGGACCATGGGATATTCGCTGCCGGCGGCAATTGGGGCATATTATGCTGACCCGGAAGCGACTGTTGTTGCCTGCATGGGAGATGGTGGATTGCAGATGAATATTCAGGAATTGCAGCTGGTTGGAAGCAGACAGCTTCCGATTGCAATAGTGGTTATGAATAACCATGCATTGGGACTGATTCGTGATACACACGAGAAATACTATGATAAACGTTATGTCGGATCTGTGTGGGGATTTTCTCTCCCGGATCTGAAATATCTGTGTAGAGCATATGGATTGCAATATGTAAAACCGGAAAGCTTAGAGAAACTGACAGAGGCAGTAGAAAATGTGACCTCACCGAAGTTGATTGAGCTTGAGTTTACAGAAAACACATATGTATATCCGGAATTGGGCGGCAATGATGCAATCGATCATCAGATGCCGTACCGTGATTAACGAAAAGGGCGGTAAAGGCGTGAGCATACTGATCACCGGGGCAACCGGATTTGTGGGGAAAAACTTCATACGGATGATGCTTGCCGAAGGATATGAGAGCAAAGAAATGATTCTTGCGGTAAGCAAGGCGGACAGTGCACTTGTAAAGGCCGGATTTCGTCTGTTACTCCATAAGAACTACACATATTCTTCCGGGGAGCTTATGGAACTCCTGCAGCCGGAAGAGAGTATTGATACGGTGATCCATCTCGGCGCATTGACTCCGAAGGGAAACGGAAGCGATGAGACAGCGGATTATGGTGAGAATATAAGAACCACGAAGCATCTGCTTACGACACTTCCGGCTGCCCCAAGGCGATTCCTGTTTGGAAGTTCTGTCAGTGTATACAATACGGATGAGAGTACTGCGGACGGGAGGTACGGGGCATCCAAGCGTGCATGTGAGAACCTGCTGAAAGAACAGCTTTTGAATACAGAACTCTGGCTGCTGCGTTTCGGGCCGATCTATGGACCGGGAGAGGAAGCATATCAAAAAATTGCCGGAACATTTCTAAAGAAAGCGATGGCGGGAGAGAACATATACTTAAAGGGAGATGGCAGCGCCGTGCGCCATATGGTATATGTGGATGATGTGTGTGGGGCTATTATCCGGGTCCTTAAAGAATCGCCGAAGATAGAAGGCAGCTGTCATATACTTGATATCGTAAACGAGACACCGGTCACCATCAGGCAGCTTGCGGATTGGGCGGTGAAAATGGCAGGAAGTGATTCGCAAATCATTGTAGAGACAGAGAATGATGACCAGACACATAGGCAGGAACCTAGCAACATGACTACAAAATATGCACAAGGCATATATTCCGGGGAAAAAATGACTTCCTACCGGGAGGGCATGCAACAGTTATACCATCATTTAAAAGAGCAAGCATAGAGGAGAAGCTATTTATATGTTCGTATCGATCATCAGCCTGCTGGCTGCATTTGTGTTTATCCTATTTACAACGAAGCTGACCGCCCACAAATCCGATTGTGGGCTATATGCACCGGTACTGTCAGGCGTTTATTTTATCCTATGCATCGGTGTGCTGGCTGCAATCTGCAACTTTACGTTTATCCCGGTCATGCTGGAGACGATGACCGTGGGAGTGGTCGTTGTAGATGTGTTTCTGGCTGTATACGCCTGCAAGAAGGGAAAACTGAAGCAGCATATTTCATTTAAAAAGAGTGAACTGATCAGCCTTTTGGCTGTTGTCGCTTTAATGCTTGCAGCGTGCATTGTACATTTCGGACTGAGGCTTTCACTCATCTATATTGACATTGATTCTGCGAGATATTTAAAGCTTGCGATGGAGCTGCGGCGCACGCATCGGGTGTCCGGAGAATTCTTGTCCCCACTTATTCTTTCCCTGTTCATCCAATGGATCGAACCGTTTGTGAGTCCGGTGTCCATGTATAAGGGAATGATTCTGGCACACATTTTTATACAGGTGCTCAGTGCCGGTTTATTCTGGTGCCTGGCTCACAAGTTAAATAGAGGAAGATATCCGCAGATAGTGACCGTTATGCTTACGGCATTATACGTTGGCGGTTTTCAGTTATATATTTTGACATATGGAACATTCTTCCATTGGGAGGATGGTATTCTGATCCTGATGTTTCTCATCTATCATTTGTTGGAACTGCAACAGCATCAGGAGACAACAAGAGCGGGGCTGGCCTCCTTTTTACTGGGGATTTTCGGGCTGCTCATCTGTTATCCGTTCTTTATAGCAATCACTGCGGTGTTGCTCCTGCCGGAATTAATCATCTGGCTCCGAAAGCATGCACATCATCTGGAAAAGAAGACCAAATGGAAGATGACGGGAATTGTCCTGGTGGTTGGATTGATCGGAGGGCATTTTGTAAGACAGCGCTCAGCAACACTATCAGGAATCTTTGACAACTTAAGGACAGAAGGCCTGGCATATAAGGAACCATTCCTCGATTTTGTTTATTTTGTCCCAATCCTTATCGCGTATAGCATTGTGCTGTATCGCAGAAGAAAAGAGGGAAAGCAGACCGAAACATATGTGATCTGGAGAATGAATCTGACAGCACTTGTGTTCATGATCTTCTGGTTTGTCCTGTTTGCAAGCGGGCATTTGTCAAACTATTACTACTATCGCAATTACTATGTATTGTGGCTGGTTTCATGGCTTATGACGGCACATGCAATCGGAATACTTGCAGAAGAAAAGCAGACGGCGATGCTTGCATCATACGGCGTGCTGTATGCAATAGCCGTGGTTACTTCGGTTGTTGGAATCAATGCGAAGCTGGAACAGATCAATGGGGACATGTTCTTAGAAAAGAAAACAAACCAGACCATGTGTCCCCTCTATGCGTTTACATCCAATGAACTGATACATAGAGCGGACGCAGCAGTAAGCCCGAAGATGTACGAATTGTATGCGACTGTGATCGAAGATCTTGGCGGGGAAGAAGTTCCGATGCTGACCTCATATTATTCTGTTATGAGATCTGCATGGTATCATGCAATCACGGATGTGGATCATTTAAATCCGACCTATGATCTGAGGCTGGAGACTTTATATGATATGCTCCGCGTATTGGATGAAAATGATACGACGTATGTGTTGTACCAGAAAACAGATAAGCAGTGGAAAAAGTATCAAAATACAATATTGTCGGGACTTACGGTTGTTGAGGAAAATGATGAGGGCGCAATCCTTCAGCTTACAAATGGGACATGGAAAGAGCTTCTGAACAGGTTTACGGATGTGCCGGAAGGACAATTGGAGATTATTCAGTATATCAAGCAGCATGTGTTCCCGAAGAATCTGAAGATCCTGTCGGATAAAAAAGCAGCAAATGTTATTCCGGAAGTGTATACCGCATATTTTGGTGAAAATGCAGATTCGCTGATTGGTGAACTGACCGCAAAAAAATTTCTGAAGAACCTGAATCTGCTGGATGAGGCACAGGCTGAAGCTGTCATAGTCTTAAAGGACAGCGACATCTATCTGCAGAACCAGGAGTTTTGGGATAAGCAGAATATTGTATTTGAAAACGAGGCCGGTATGCTTGTAGGACCGGCAAATGCAACATGGGAGGAAAGCAAGTGAAAAAGCACAACTATATGGTAGATTTTTGCAGATTCTTGGCAATCGGCATTATTATGACGCATCACTCTTATATCATGGGTTATACCGGAGACTATCCGTTTGCAAGAGGATGGGCGTGGGTGGATTACTTCTTTATGCTGACCGGATATTTTACAATCGCACATTTTAAGCGTAATGTTCCGGAGACTTCCACATACGGTAAGACAGCCGTGGACTATACGCTCAACAAGTTTAAGAGCTTTATGCCGTTGGCAGTCATATGTATTCTGATCCAGTATATTATTGTGGTGTACCAATCACATCCGACAGACTGGGTTGCAACGCTCCGCGGCTTCATTAACATGCCGTTTGAGATGTCAATGCTCTCATCTATTTTCGGATTCAATCCGAATCTGTCTCCGCTTTGGTTTGTGGCTGCAATGTTCATCACATTGCCGATCCTTTGCTATTTTGTCACAAGATTTGCGGATGCATGGTATATACTTGCATTCCTTCTTCCAATGATCTATTACGGCAAATATAGCGTGAATACGGTTAGAGACTGGCCGATGGAAATGTATCGTGCATTTGCATGCATGGCATTTGGCACATTCTGTTATTTCGTGGCGGAACGCATCAAGGAGAAGCAGCTTCATACCTTCGGCAAAGTTGTGCTTACAATTCTTGAAATCGGAAGTTTTGTCCTTGCGGTAGATCTTACCCGAAAGCCAGAGCCGGAACTCGTATTTCTGGTACTTCTGTTCCCAATCCAGCTTAGTATCATGATGTCAGGGGAAAGCTTTACGGCAAAGATTAACAACAATGCACTCAATATTGTGCTCAAATGGCTCGGACGCCTGAGCATGCCGATGTTCATACTGCATTGGCTGGTTGGAACATTTATCTCCTACTATGCGCCGATCGGGCGTATCCGTCTGGTTATGTATTATGGAATCACAATCGTATTGGCGGCCGTGTATGTGTGTGTAAGTTCACTAGTGAAGCAGAGGACAAAAAAATAATGGAACAAAAAATTACAGAAGCAAGATGTTTGTGGTCCGGAGTAATTGGAACAATTTGTGACCAGAATGGTTCAAACAGCAGTAATGACACTTCTCGACATAACACTTGCGATAATAGTAGCGAATATATATAATGTTTGCGTAGGTGGCATACAAATGCGTATTCTATTGTCCAGCAGGATTATCAGTTGATCAAAGAATACACTGTCTGTGGGCAGACATACGGCTATTTCAAGAAAGTTGAGGAGTCATGAGAAAACAGAAATTAACAAAAAAAGCATATATGTTCATTTTATTTTTGTGTATGGCTGTTGTGGGAGTGCTGCTTATAGCAATCGCAGGCAATGCCGTTATCATAAGGAAGGTTAATCCTGTGGAATATGAAAAGACGGAGAGCGTTGCGTTTTTCCTGGGCGATGTGAATTATTCCGGAAGCATGGTACAGATACCAAACGCATGGATTGAAGCAGAAAGCAGCACAGATGTATTTGATGTACATATTGGGTTATATTGTGAGAATACCGGTGAATTGTATCAGCTGCCGTCACAGTATGTGGAGCTTGCATCAGTTGATGATACAGAAACAGCAGTGTCAGGACAACAGGATACCGGTAGCAGCAGAGGTGTATATGCATGGGGAATCTTAAGACTCATGAAGTACAGACCGGATTATACATATGATATCTATTTCCTGATTGAGAACGGCGGGGAAAAGAAATACATTGATACAGGGGTGACATTGGGATAAAATGAAGAAAACAGCAGATGGTAAATCAAAGATATTTCATAGAGAAAGCATCCCGTATATTGTGGCAGGCATTCTTTTCCTGCTTTACTTTCTCAGAAGCGAAACAATTCAGGATGATGTAGCCGTTATCCAGAAGTATGGGTATGTCAATAGCCTGTGGCAGCATATTCTGCTTATGAAGGAGGACTATCTGAACTGGTCTTCGCGGATACTTGTTAATTTCCCGATTCATGTGCTTATTACGCATAAGCTGGTATGGATATTATGCAATACTGCTATTGTACTGCTGTTTATGTGTGGCGTGGAGAAATTGATTTTTTCTGAGAAGGACGCCGGGTACCGCTGGTACATTGTCGGAATTGTGCTTCTCTTTCCGTGGAAGTACCTGGGACAATCCGGCTGGATCGTGACCAGTATGACTTATCTGTGGCCGGCAACCGCATTATTATACTGGTTGTTGCTTCTGAAACAGTATATACAAGGGGAGAAGCCGTGTTATTGGAAAATAGCCATTTCTGTATTATTGGGACTGTATGCAACCAATCTTGAACAGATGGCAGTACTTGGAACTGTTATTGTATGCGGACTTTGCATATATGCATTTATGCAGAAAAAGAAGAAACCATTGATTCTGGTGTGGATTCTGGTACTTGTAGCAGCGTTTATGATTCATCTGATGGTTCCGGGGGAGAGCGCACGTTATGCGCAGGAAATCGGCAAACAATTTCCTGATTATTTAATGCTAAATACAATAAATAAGCTGGATCTTGGAATATCAACAGCTTTGACGGAATTTATGAAACAGATCAATTTCCCATTTCTGCTATTTGCATATCTGCTCTTAAAGGCAGTAAAGCAGAATGGAAAGGAATCACTATATCAGGCTGTTGCGGCAGTTCCGTTCGGACTTGGAATCCTGTGGCCGCTATCTGCAAGCGTATTGGCGGGAACAAAGTACGATATCAGTTCATTAAAGGCAACCCGTATCGGTGCTGTTACTGCGGATAATTTTTTGACCTTCAACGGATTCTATATGCTTCTTGTAGTTACGGCCTGTGCAATCTGTATAGGATTGTCACTTCTGGTCGCATTTGACAATCTGCAAAAGGGGATTGTCATGGCATCCATGTTTGTCGGGGCATATGCGACGAGAGTGATGATGGCATTCTCACCTACGATCTGGGCATCCGGGGAGAGAACCTATCTTGCCATGTACTTTGTTTTTGCAATCCTGTCTTTGTTCTTACTGGAGGAGAGACTTCACAATACTACGGAGAAAGAACATGGTGCATTCAACAGCGTTCTTACTATAGGAGCAGTATATTCCCTGATCTGCTGGCTGATATAAGGAGGGGGAACAACAATGAGGGATAAGGTGTTGTATATTGTAATCCCATGTTATAACGAGGAAGAGGTACTCGGGGAGACGGCGAGGCGGCTGACGGACAAGCTGAACCGGATGATCACGGATCAGGTAATCTCTGACAAGAGCAGGATGGTATTTGTGGATGACGGATCAAAGGATCGGACATGGGAACTGATCCGGGAACTACATGAGACAAATCCACTCGTACTCGGAATCAAATCTTCCCGTAATCGGGGACATCAGAATACACTTCTTGCAGGGCTTTTTACCGTAAAGGATGACTGTGATATGGTTATATCCATGGATGCGGATTTGCAGGATGATATCGAAGTCCTTGATCAATTTGTGGAGAAGTATGATGAGGGCTGCGAGATTGTATATGGAGTAAGAAGTGCAAGAAAGACGGATACGTTCTTTAAGAAGTTCACCGCGGAGAGCTTCTATAAGCTGATGAGCCATATGGGAGTCGACATCGTGTACAATCATGCGGACTACCGGCTTATGAGTAAGCGTGCGATTCAGGAACTGGAAAATTATAAGGAAGTCAACCTGTTCTTAAGAGGAATCGTGCCGATGATCGGATTCAAAACCGGTGTGGTAGAGTATGAGAGACATGAGCGTTTTGCGGGAAAATCCAAATATCCGCTCAAGAAGATGCTGGCATTTGCAATGGACGGGATTACGTCTCTTAGCATTAAGCCTATCCGTTTTATTACAGCGCTTGGAGTGACGCTGTTTCTGGTCAGCATCGTACTTTTGATCTATTATATTATTGGATATTTTGCAGGCAATACCATTGAGGGATGGGCAACACTTGTGATCTCCATATGGGGAATCGGGGGTCTTGAACTGCTTGCAATCGGAGTTATTGGGGAGTATATTGGCAAGATATATCTGGAGACCAAAGGGCGTCCGAGGTATATCATTGAGGAATATTTAAAATGAGGGAAATAACGCATACCTTTGCAATCTGTGCGTATAAGGAATCACCGTATCTGGAAGAATGTATACAGTCGCTAAAACGGCAGACAGTTAAAACAAATATCATCATGGCAACATCCACACCGAATGAAATGATACAGACACTTGCAGACAAGTACGACATCCCATTGTATATCCGGGACGGAAAGAGTGATATCCGGGACGACTGGAATTTTGCATATAATCAGGCGGATACCGAGTGGGTTACGATCGCTCACCAGGATGACCGCTACAACGAACAATATGCACAGTGCCTGTTAGAAAAGGTTTCCGAGGTTGACAATGCAATCGCATTCGTGAGTGACTATATGCCGATCAAGAATGGAAAGATAGGACCGAGAGATGTTAATTCGAAAATACGTCATTTCCTGCGGCAGCCGATCAAGAATGACCGCAGGGCAGCTTCGCGATTCTGGAAGCGGAGAATCCTTTGCCTCGGCAATTCCATCTGTTGTCCTGCGGTTACTTACAATAAGAAGAAGCTGGGAGACAGTTTCTTCACCTCTGAGCTTAAGTTCAATATTGATTGGGATACTTTTCTCAAGATTGCAGATATGGATGGGGCATTTGTGTATGTGGATAAGCCGCTGACGTATTATCGCGTGCATGATGGCGCGACCAGCAAGGAGTTTATTGTGGATCACAGGCGCGAAGCAGACGACCGGACGATGTTCCGGAAGTTCTGGCCGGGCTGGATGATCGGAATTATTATGGTATTTTATAAGAAAGCGTATGACACGTATGCATAAGGCAGGCATTTACCTAAAAAAAATATTTTGCAACAAGAAAACAAAGATTGCAATCCTTGCGACACTTATTGTGCTTCCGGGAATCTGTGGCGCTGTTGATTATGCAGCAGGCCGTGGTATATCGGGAACCCAGCTGGGGGAGTATACCATCGGCTCCATGGGAGGAAGCCGTTATGATGTCGGGGAGATCACGGAAGGAACGGTAGTGAGGCAGAGCTTTATCGCACCGACAGACCGATTCTATTCTGCAACCCTGCGGGGGGCGACCTGGGGGCGTGAGGACAATACGGGAGAGCTACAGGTGTCTTTGACGGATACAAACGGCAATAAACTGTATCAGTGGAGCATTGACGTGGCTGGGATGGAAAACGATGCGGATATTACATTGTATGCGGATTATCTTGTCGAGGTTACCCAAGGGGATTTATACTATCTCGAGATCGAGGACGAAGGCAGCCCGGAGGGAAAAGCTGCCACCTTTTTTGCTATTTCGGAGGATTGGTATCCGGATGGAACACTTGAAGTAAATGGAGTGCAGCAGTCCGGAGATTTATGCCTTAGCGTTCAAGGCGCAACAGAGAGCAAGAGTTATTTTGGAGCAAAAGTAACCCTGCGATGCATGGTAGCATGGATTTTGGCCTGGATATATTATTGCAACGCATTCCCGGCAGAACGGAAAAGGAGTAGGTAATGAAAAAGATTCAAAGAATCATCATCATTTTTGTGGCATTGCTCCTATGGCTTCTGCTTATGCTGTGGATAATGCCGAGCGCGGAGATAAAAGAATTCGCTTACCGTTCCGAACATCTGGCAAATGGAAGTGTCCGGGTGGAACAGGGGATGGAATTTACCCAGGAACTAGTGCCGCTGCGCTCATTCAATGAAATCATCCTATATCTTGACAAGAGTGATTGTTCAAGAACGAAGCGGACTGTTACAATCGGACTGCAAAAGGCGGGAGAGACGATTGAAACGTGGTCATATGTTACAGATGAACTCGCAAAAGATACGATCACATTGAAGCTAAAGGCTGAACAGGAAGCAGACGGCGTGTATGTGTTGTCGGTGAAGACGGACAACAGTGAGGACATAGAAGAGGGAGTCGCATTTAATTCTGTCACAGATGAGGCAGGACAGCCACGAATCTGTGTAAACCTATACTATGTATATAGAAATTGGTTTGCTATTCTGTCCATTCTAATATTTTTGGTGACAGCTGGAATATGGTGTCTGTTCCGCTATGCGCCGGTTGAACGTGTTGCACCGGTGCTGATACTTGGAATGGGACTTGTTATGATGATACTCATGTCACCAATGTCAGGACCGGATGAGAGATATCATTATCTGTCTGCGTGCAAGTTGTCTAATGTAATACTCGGAGCGGAGGATGTAGAAGCCATAGATGCGAATTACTATGACAACGAAGCTTATGAAGCTCATTTTAACGTGGTAAGAAATTTCCGGCAGGTGGAGAATGGCTGGAATGATTCTTATGTAAAAAATGCAGGAGAGCGAAACATTTCCCTTCAGCATGTGAATGATCTGCGATTTGCGATATCATATTTTTTCTCAGCACTTGGGATTTCCGTTGGAAGAATATTACACTTTGGCTTTGTCAAGACGTATTATCTTGGACGGCTGTTCAATCTTCTGGCTTATGTTGCGATGGCTACTGTAGCAATCCGCAAAACACCTAAATTAAAGGAATTGTTTCTTCTGGTTGCACTGCTTCCAATCTGCTTGCAGCAGGCGAGCTCATACTCCTATGATATGCTTATCTTCGGCAGCAGCCTGATGTTTGCAGCATGGTTTATATACCTGAAGGACGAACAGAATGAAATTCATCCAAGAGATATCATCAGCATGTGTATTATGGTAGTGCTGTTCTCAGGAGTTAAGCTGGTCTATGCGACACTTGCGGCGATGATGTTCATTATCCTGACCAAGAAAAAAGATAATGCGAAAAAACGGAAAACCGCCTGGATCATAGGAATCATTGTGGGAATCGAAATACTCTTTACCATGTGGTATGTGCAGAAGCTTACATTCCCTGTGACGGATCGTTATCATTGGGCAGATGCATTCCAGCATCCGTTCCAATTCTTACAGGTGGCGCTGGCAACCTGTATGCAAAATGGCGGCGATTGGACACTGGAACTTCTGGGGCAGAAGCTGGCGGGACTTTCTGTGGTGATCCCATCTATCACAATACTCGGAATGGGCGTTCTTCTAATACTTGCAAGCGCAAGAAGCAGGAGAAATACCGTGGAATTGACAATGCTAGACAACTGTGTAATACTCTTTTGGGGTATGTGCGGTGTACTTTTGATCGTCTTTGCAATATGGACAGACACGGCTTATGGAGCGACTATTGTATCCGGAATGCAGGGGCGGTATTTTATCCCATATCTGATTCCGATGCTATTGATGGGAGCGCAGCTGGTCAAAGTACAATGGGGAGCCGACCGGAGAAAAGTAATTTCTGCATATTTCTTTTTACAGGCGTTTACCATCGCGGCCGTGCTAAATCAGATGTAAGAATGTTGGAGTTTTTAAATGATACACACATTTGTTATCTGTGCATACAAAGAAAGTGAATATTTGGAAGCGTGCATCAGCTCCCTGATGGCGCAAAGTATCCGGTCAGAGATCATAATGGTGACCTCAACGGACAACGCAATGATACGGAATATGGCATATAAATATCATATTCCACTATATATCAACAACGGAGAGAGCGGCATCACACAGGATTGGAACTTTGGACTAGCCCAGGTGAAAACAAAGTATGCTACGATCGCGCATCAGGACGATGTGTATGAGCCAACCTATACAGAGGCTCTGGTTGTGAGGATGGAAAGATCGGGCAGACCGCTGATCGGTTTCTCGGATTATTTTGAGCTGCGAAATGGACAGAGAGTAAGTGACAATTCACTGCTTAAGATCAAACAGGTGATGCTGTATCCGCTACGGATAAAAGCTTTGCAGAAGAGCCGGTTCATACGAAGGAGAAGTCTGTCGATGGGAGATGCCATCTGTTGCCCATCGGTATGCTACTGCCTTGAAAACCTCAGACAGCCGGTTTTTGCTCATCATTACAGAAGCTGCGAAGACTGGGAGGCGTGGGAGAGAATCTCAAAAGAGAAGGGGGCATTCGTCTATGTACCGCAACTCTTGATGGGACACCGCATCCATGAGCAGTCGACCACCACGGAGATCCTAAAGGATCATGCGCGTGTGGCAGAAAACTATGAGATGTTCTGCAAATTTTGGCCGAAGGCTATTGCAAGAAGAATCAATGCATTTTATACCAAATCGGAGTCATCGAATAATTTGTAAAGTTAGGTAGATATGGAAAAAGGTAATACACTAAAAAAATTGATAATCGTTCCGGCATTTAATGAAAAGGAAAGCATTCTTGCAACAATTCGCGACATCGAGGAGAATGCACCGGACTATGACTACGTCGTGGTAAATGACTCTTCATGGGACGGAATGCTGGAACTATGCCGGAAACATGGCATAAAGGTGTTGTCTTTGCCCATCAATCTGGGGATTGGCGGAGCGGTACAGACCGGCTACGTCTATGCCAAGGAAAAGGGCTATGATATTGCGGTCCAGTTTGACGGGGATGGGCAGCATGATGCCAGATACATACATAAGATGGAAGAGGCTCTCCTTGAAAATGACGCTGATATGGTAATCGGCTCCCGGTTCATTGAAAAGAAGGGCTTTCAGTCTTCGCGGGTGCGGCAGGCAGGAATCCGATATTTTGGTTTCTTGAGCAGGTTCCTGTTTGGACAGCGGATTACCGATGCAACATCCGGGATGCGTATGTGTAACCGGAAGGTAATCGGACTGTTTGAAAAGAGCTATCCGAGAGATTATCCGGAGCCGGAGACGGTATGCAGATTGCTTCGCAAAAAGTGTAAAGTCATAGAAGTTCCGGTGGAGATGAAGGAGCGGCAGGGGGGCACTTCATCAATATCATGGAGCAAGGCTATTTATTATATGGTAAAGGTAACGCTTGCTATTTTTATTGAAAGACTGAGGTAGACAGATGATTACGCTTCATGCTCGTTTTTTGATTTTTATTCCGCTTTTGATCCTGCTGTTTATCATTATCTATATGGTAAGGCAGCGCAGCCTGGAATTGAAATATGTACTTGTGTGGCTGATCGGTGATGTGATCATGATGATCGTTGTCGGATTCCCGGGCGTGCTGGATTGGCTCGCGGTCAAGATGGGAATCTATTCAGTTGCCAATATGGTGTTTCTGCTGGCGTTTCTGCTGGCAATCAGCATCTGCTTTTCACTTACAGTGGCATTGTCAAGATTGTCTGAGTCTGTGCGGAAGATGGCACAGATTGT
>JALEKN010000056.1 GCA_022769125.1 Agathobacter sp. | reverse complement strand
GATGCTGATTTAGCAGAGATATATGGCTATGATACGAAGGGATTTAATAGACAGGTAAAAAATAATATTGAAAAATTTGATGAAGATTTTATGTTTGAATTGACAGATGAGGAATTAGAAGATTTGCGGTACAAAAATTGTACCGCAAATATAAGTTCAAAAAGTCGTTATAATCCTCATGTATTTACAGAGCAAGGGCTATATATGCTGATGACTGTCTTAAAAGGACCGTTGGCTGTTAAGCAGAGCAAGCATTAATAAGAACCTTTAAGAAAATGAAAGATTACATTTTAGAAAATCGAGATCTTATAGGTCAGCGGGAAATACTTCAGTTAAGCATGGAGACTGCTAACAACAGAATAGAAATTAACAAAATCAACTCAGATATGATATCGCTGGAAAAGCAGATTTCAGATGTCGCAGAAGGTTTGAAGGATGTTGTGACAAAATCTGAGTTGGCTGATATGATGAACAGCTTTGTTTCAGATGATGATGAAAAGTGGCTCATGTTTAATGCAAAATTTAGTAGTGCAGATGAGGTATATGAGTCCATCTATAAGCAGGCAAAGTCGTCAATATATGTCGTTGACAATTATATTGGATTAAGAACGCTGGTACATCTTAAAAATTCTCCTACAGAAGTAAATATTACTTTATTCAGCGATAATGTTGGCAATAATAAACTTCATAAGATAGAATTTACGGATTTTTGCAAAGAATATCCATCCGTAAAAATATCAATGAAAAAGACAGGCGGTATATTTCATGATCGATTTATAGTGTTGGATTATGGAACTGATGATGAAAGAGTTTTCTTATGTGGTGCTTCATCAAAGGATGCAGGCGCTAGAATAACCAGTATTGTTGAAGATTATGGAATATCTAAATATGCCCCGGTGATTGCCACGCTGTTGAAAAATCCAACTTTGATTTTGCCACAGTAGAGGGGAGTGAATGTGTTGAAAAAGAAAACAAAATGCTACATATATACTCGTGTATCAACAGCAATTCAGGTTGCCGGTTACAGAAAGAGGACGCGATTGTGGAGCATTTAAAAGTGTTTTGGATATTTGGGGAATAAGAACTTTTGGAAATTTGCAACAGAACCAGCAAAAGCATGGGGATGAAGAGCAATAGGAGAAAATACATAAGAATATGAGTCAAAAAGAAACTATAATAAACTTGTTAAAGATAAATGGGGCAATGACCCAAGGTGCTATTGCAGAAGCTATATATGGAGACAAAAATCACGGACCCAACATTTATGTCTCGCTAATAAAGTTGGTGACCACAGGCATTGTTTTACGAGAGGGAAGTAATCCGTCATATTATTCTTTGCTGGAGACGGATGCTGTCATGCCGAAAAGGACGGTCCAGAATGAAAAGGATTATCGAGATGTGTCTGATGACGCAATTACTAATGAAGCAATGGAGAAAGCAGAAGCTTTAGTTCAAGGTACTAATAATTATGGACCTGAGAATGAGCTGATTACAAGATGTCTTCAGAGGTTTCCTTATAATACAGATCCAGATATTGTGGCTATGAAGATAGGGTTGATAGATATTACGAATTCAACGCATCTATCACAGCATAAGAGCAAGATAAGTATGGTGGAGTTGGCTGATATTATATCGTCCATTCCAAATATTGATGAGAGAATTGCTATTGGTGATCCAGAGGTGGTAAATGAAATCGCAAGAAGCAATGGTAAAATAAATTTATTTTCATTTGCCTCTAAGTATTGCTGCTATCATAATAGAAATCTCTATGGAAGAGATGATTACTCTATTTTAGATACAGTACTTAAGGAATATTTGCCTCATTATTTTAATGATGTAACAAAAGGGCAAATCCAAAAATGGCAAAATAGCTTTAATTATCAAGCATACAACGATTACATTACCAGAAAGCTTGACGAGTATGGAATATCTGTAGACTATCGGAAAAGAAAATTTGATCATTTTGTTTGGTATAAAAACAGATAGATTGGGCAGGGCATATGAAAGGACATTTTTTCAGAGGTATCACGATGGTGACAAGGAGGCTTCCTCTTAATGGGTGAAGCCTCCTTATGTTTATTTCCTGTCAATTATCCCGCATCTCTTTATAGAAATCCTGCAAAACATAGAAAGCGAGCTTTTTATGCTTTTTGTCGGCAGAAAGCAGACCTTTGGTGTTGTAGTAACGCTGGTTTACGGACGTTCTTCGCGGGCAGCGGAAATCATGCAGTATCCAGGGCGTCATGCCTTTGATATAGGAGATTTTTCAGATATTTTCAATCTGCCGTTCATAGACATATGCCTGACAGTCCTCCGTACCCTTGTCGGCTATCGTGCCCCTCAGATTCGGGTAAGCATCTGCACCGAACTCTGTTATAATAACAGGTTTTGGGGGATTGCTGTTCTCGAAAAGTTCCGGCAGCATACGCCACTCTGCCGTGTACCAGCCACAGTATTCATTCAGACCAATGATGTCAAGATACTGTTCCAACCTGTCCTCAATGGCATTCTTTTCATAATTCACAAGGCAGGCTGCCGAAACCATCCTCGTATGGTCAAGTGTATGCGAACATTGGGCAAGACGGCTCATGAAGTGAAGTCTCTCATCTGTATCCGCATTTTCGTTTCCAACCGACCAGATGATCACGCTTGCGCGGTTGTAGTCGCGGGTAATAAGTTCTTTGAGCTGATTTTCGGCATCGTTATAGGTATCCTCGGAAGCAAACTGGATTCCCCAATAGACGGGAATCTCCTCCCACAAAAGCAGACCAAGCTCATCCGCAAGCTGGGACATTCTCTCGTTGTGCGGATAATGCGCCACACGCATAAAATTGCATCCAAGTTCTTTTGCTATACGGATATTTTCAAGCCGTTCCTCATCAGTGAGAGCTTTGCCATTCTCCACGCTGTCCTCATGGCAGCTGATTCCGCGAAGGAAAAGCGGTTTGCCATTTAATATGATATCCATCTCCTTTACGAGGATTTCACGGAAACCTACTCTGTCACTTACCGTGTCACCTGCGCATTCAAGGGTGACATCATAGAGCTTCGGGCTATCGGGACACCATAACATAGGATGCGCTTCAAACGAAAAATCGCCAACTCCGTTTTCCACGGGAACTTCCTGCAAAATCCCAAGTTCCTCTATTTTAAGTGTTGCATTGCCGCTATAGTTCTCCGACATGGCGATTTTTACATTTATACGGCTGAAATCGCTGCCGGGTTCAAGGGCGATCTTAAAATCTTTGATATGAACTTTCGGAACCCGGATTAGTTCGATATCGCGGTAAACTCCACCATAGTTGAACCAATCCGTATCATTCATCGGAACCTGGTTGCTTCGCCTGGTGTTATCAACCTGAAGGAAGATCCTATTTTCATGTCCGAGGTAATCTGTGATGTCAAAATAAGAAGGGGTCGAACCACCGCGGTGCATCCCAACATATTTTTTGTTGATGAATACGCGGCAGAGATAATTTGCAGCACCAATCTTTAGTATCATCCGCTCATCATCGTTTCTACTTGCGTAGAGGAATTTCCGGGTAAAGATCATACTGCCCTCGTAAAGCATATACATTCTGTCGGTCATATTCCAGCAGCAAGGCAGATTCATCAATTCCCATTCATCAAAAGAAAAATCTACGGGAAGTGTATTACCTCCCGCATCGTAGTAATTCTCCAGAAACCATTTCTGGTGCAGGAAGGTATCATATTGGTCAACGGCATAGTGCCAATGACCGTTGAGGGATTCCTTTTTCCTCGAATGGTCGAATATCATTGACTCCGCGGTTGCCATTTTTCCAAAATATTCACAGTCGTTATTGTCCATAGAGGGGCTGCTCCTTTCGCTTCATGATACTAGTATAAAGCATGAATCTGACAATAAAATATCAGAAATTGCCACAAACTAGTTGGAACATTTCAAATCTTGCTGTATGATGGATATTATGAAGAATAATTTCGCACTTTCACACAATAAGGATATTTATACAAAGGAAATCCTGTTTCACAGCCACGACTATTATGAGATATATTTTTTTGCAGACGGCAATGTAAAGTATTACGTTGAAAATGAAAGCTATGAACTGAAAAAAGGAGATGTATTGCTGATTCCACCAGGTAAGCTGCACCGCCCCGTTATTGAAGAAAATATCCCATATGAGCGCTATGTGTTGTGGATATACAACTCCTACCTTGCGGGCAACAGTGGTATCAGCGGTTTTATCAGCGGCATAAACGGCTTGGCCAATGAAAGAAAAACACATCTGGTGTCCTTTGCAGGGGCAGAGTATGAGCAGTTTAGGAGCCTTCTTGACAATGCACTTTACAATTACTGCTCCAAGGATGCGCTGTCAGGGTATGTCGCGGAAAGCTGCATCATACTTATCCTTGAAAAACTGAAAGCGGGATTTAAGAACGCAGATTATGTGGAAAATGTCCAAAGTGATATTGTCCGCCGGGTGATAGGTTATCTCAATGAGAATTTTGTTAATTCCCCAACACTTGATGATATTTCCGCGGAATTTTTTGTGTCAAAATATTATCTTTCGCATCGGTTCAAAGAGTATACAAAAACCTCCGTCCACAACTATATTCTTATGAAGAAGATAAACCTTGCAAAGGAACTGTTAAAAAGTGGGAAATCACCACAGAACGTAAGTGAACAATGCGGCTTTTCTACATATTCAAACTTTTACAAGGCGTTCATCGGGAGGACGGGAGTTTCGCCGGGCAGCTATATAGCAAGTTGCCTGTAACATACAAAACCGCTATAATAATCGTATATGCAATTCAGAAGATTATGATTACGATGGAGAAAAAGGATGCAGACCATAGCATTTGTTCTGTTTGGATATTTATCCGGCAGTGTACTGTATGCAAGAATCTTTTCCAGACTGTTTGGAAAAGAGGAGATGATCGAAAAAAGTAAAGACAAAAATCCGGGAACGGCGAACGCATTTATGTACGGTGGCTTCTGGTGCGGCGTACTCACGCTGATCTGCGACATCGGCAAGGGATTTCTTCCGGTATGGCTCTATCTGCGACTTCATCAGGGAATGCAGCAGGAGATGCTGGATATGGCATTTGTGCTTGCAGCTCCGGTAGTCGGTCATGTGTTCCCGATATTCTATAAGGGAAGAGGCGGAAAAGGAATCGCGGTTACATTCGGCTCTATGCTGGGGCTGTTTCCGCTGTGGCAGCCGGCGGTTATACTAGCGGTGTACTTTATTTTCTTCTCAACGGTGCTTCGCATCAGCCCACACTATTACCGGACGCTGGCGGCATATTTCTGCTCTCTGTACACGATACTGACGCGGCTTGGAATCATGCCGGTGAGCGTGGGATTTGTCATCATAACGGTAGCAGTATGTATCCGCATGTTTGTGAGTGTGGAAGAAAAAGGAAAGTTAAAGGTGAAATTACTATGGATGCATTGATACTCTCCTGCGGGACAGGGGGCGGACACGATTCGGCGGGAAAAGCGATCTTGGAGGAGATGTTAAGGCGGGGACATCAGGCAACGATGTTCAACCCGTATACCTTAAAAAGCACAAAGCTTTCCTCCGGGATCAATCACACCTACATATCCACGGTACAGCGCGTGCCGGATCTGTTTGGTGCGATCTATAAGATCGGCGATCTCTACCGGCGGCTGCCGTTCCGTTCTCCGGTCTACTTTTCCAATCGGGCGATGAATCCGGTCATGGAGGAATATTTGAGTGAACATCCGGCAGACATTGTGATCATGCCGCACCTTTTTCCGGCGGAGATCATGACCAATATGAAGAAGCACGGGCTGCCGGTGCCAAAGACGATGTTTGTTGCAACAGACTATGTTTGCATACCGTTTACCGAGGAGACGGAATGCGATGCTTATGTGATCCCGGCGGCGGATCTTGCAGAGGGCTTTACCGCGAAAGGACTGCAGGAGGAGAAGCTTCATCCGCTTGGAATCCCGGTAAGCCATGCGTTTGTGTCCGAAGCACCGAAGGAGGCTGTCCGGGCGCAGCTCGGACTTGAGCCGGACAAGAAGTATGTCCTCATCGCAGGCGGAAGCATGGGCGGCGGCAAGATCGAAAAGACGATCAAGGTGCTGTCGGGGCACTTCAAAGATCGGGCAGATACAGAGCTTATCATTGTATGCGGAAACAATCAGGAATTATACCAGAAGCTGGCGAAGCAGAAAACGGCAGGAATCCATGTGATAAGCTACACAAACCATATGGCGGATTATATGCGCGCGAGCAATCTGTTTGTCACGAAGCCGGGTGGGCTTTCGTCCACGGAGGCAGCGGTGTGCAACATCCCAATCCTGCATACCGCAACGATTCCGGGGTGTGAGAGCTACAATGCGGATTACTTTGGCTCCCACGGAATGAGCTTAAGCGGGGAGCTGACGGAGGTCATGCTCGCACAGATCGACCGCGTGCTTAATGATGAGAACTGCGCACAGGAAATGATACGATGCCAAAGAGAATGGATCAATCCAAACGCGGCAGCAGATATCTGCGATCTCGCAGAGCAGCTTGCCGGTTAGAAGGAGGCAAAAGGTGAGATGAAGATAGGAATTGCACCGACACTCAGAAATTACGATAAGAAAAATCTGCCGAAGGATATTCTTGCGGGACTTATCATCATGGCAGTTTCAATTCCGATCTCAATGGGATACGCGCAGATTGCAGGGCTTCCGGCGGTATATGGCTTGTACGGATCGGTATTTCCAATCCTGATATTTGCGCTGTTTTCCACCTCGCCACAGTTTATTTTCGGTGTTGACGCGGCACCGGCGGCATTGATTGGTTCTGCGCTTGTCACGCTAAAGGTCGAGCCGGGGTCGGAGGCTGCAATGACGGTCGTACCGGCACTGACACTTTTTGTGGCAGTGTGGCTTCTGGCATTTTATTTCATGCGGGCAGGTAAGCTTGTGAACTTTATTTCCGCGCCGGTGATGGGAGGCTTTATCACGGGAATCTGTACAACCATCATTCTGATGCAGGTGCCAAAGCTCATGGGCGGAACTGCCGGAACGGGCGAGCTTTTTGAGCTGGCGGAGCATATCGCAGAAGCAGCAAAGCATATCAATGTGCCATCGGTGATCCTTGGAGTGATCGCGCTGGTGATCCTTCTGGTGTCAAAGAAGCTCATCCCGAAATTCCCGATGGCGGTGGTACTTATGGCGCTCGGTGCAGTGTTGACCATTGTGCTTCCGTTTGAAGAATGGGGCATACAGACGCTTTCAGCAGTCGAGCCAGGGATGCCGAAGTGGAGTATTCCGGCATTTGGGGCGGTGCCGATGAAAGATGTTGTGACGATCAGCCTGTCTGTGGCGGTCGTTATCATGGCGGAGACACTGCTGGCAGAGAACAGCTTTGCACAGAAAAACGGCTACCGGATCGATGACAACCGGGAGATCCTTGCATTCTTCCTCGGTAATATGGCTGCGGCATTTACCGGCTGCTGTCCGATGAATGGTTCCGTGTCAAGAACCGCTATGGGAGAGCAGTATCAGGGCAAGACACAGCTTACCGGACTTGTGGCAGGCGCATCCATGATCATCCTGCTCTTATGTGGGACTGGGTTTATCGGATATCTGCCGATCCCGGTGCTGACGGCAATTGTGATCTCGGCACTCTGGGGCGCGACCGAGTTTGAGCTTGCAGCGCGTTTGTGGAAGGTCAGCAGGACAGAATGTATGATCTTTTTCGGGGCATTTTTTGGTGTGCTCATGCTTGGCACGATCAACGGCGTACTGATTGGGATCATCCTTTCCTTTACCGAGATGATCATCCGCACGTCAAAGCCTGCAAGGTGTTTTCTTGGAATACAGCCGGGGCACAGCCATTTCCGCGACCTGAAGGAGGGCGACCGGGTGTGTGCGTTATCCGGGGTTGTAATCTACCGGTTCAGCAGCAATCTGTTTTTCGCCAATGTGCAGGTACTACGAAGGGATATCGAGGACGCCATCAAGGAGGATACAAAGGCGGTTATTCTGGACGCGAGCGGCATCGGAAGTCTTGATATCACAGCGGCGGACAGTCTTGAAATCCTATATAAATCCCTGAAGCAAAGGGGAATCCGTTTCTATATGACAGAGCATATCGCAGAACTCAATGAGCAGCTACGTAAGTTCGGGCTTGGCTATATGATCGAGGAGGGAAGCGTGCGCCGCACCACGCATATCGCGCTGAAGGATATGGGAATCAACCGACCGTATCCGCTGGAGGACGGTATTGACAACGAGCAGCGCAGCGCGTCCAGAAAGCGCGCGGATAACCGCGTGCAGGAGTTTGTCTGGGCATTCGGTCAGGAAGCCGAGGAGCAGATGGAGAAGCAGATCGCGCTCCAGATTGAGCAGCTTAAAAAGACCGGAGACGTGGACAACCTGATTCACGGCAGATGGTCGCACATGGAAGAGCTGGACGAGGACGAGTGGCTAGAGCATCTGGAGGAGCACTTGAAGGAGATCGTAAACATTTCCGGAAAAGACGAGAAGAGTCTGGCAACCCGCATCGAGGAGCACCGCCGCGAAGTGCATGAGCGCATTGCGAAGGAACACCCTGAGCTTGCAGAGAAATTCCTGGAGCGCAGACATTTGCTGGATGAACATTTAAAGGAGAAGCGCCCGGAGGTATATGCACTTGTGGAGAAGCTGCGTGAGAAGGAGTAATTCGGGGATAGAAGAATAAAGATGATGTAAGGGGAATCGGACGAATATGTTGAAGGTATTTTTGGTTGAGGACGAGTTTGTTGTCCGGGAGGGTATCAAAAAGAACGTCGACTGGGCGGCACATGGCTATGAGTTCTGCGGGGAGGCGAGCGATGGAGAGCTTGCGCTTCCAATGATCCAGAAGCTGCAGCCGGACATCGTGATCACAGACATCAAGATGCCGTTTATGGATGGCATTGAACTGAGCCGGCTGATCAAAAAGGACTTTCCGTGGATGGAGATCATCATACTGACCGGCTATGAGGAATTTGCGTATGCCAAGGAGGCAATCAAGATCGGGGTGGCGCAGTATCTGTCGAAGCCGATCAGCGGGGACGAACTGATCCGCGAGGTTGATGCGCTGTCGGGAAGAATTGCCGCCTCAAAGCGGGAGCGGGAGATCAGCGAGCGCTATAAGAGGGAGATGGAGGAAAATCTGCAGCAGGAGAAAAAAGATTTCTTCCGGCATCTCGTATCGGGACAGAAATCCGTTCCGGAGCTTTTAGAGATGGCAAAGCTGTTGGAGATGGATATTTCTGCCCTATATTATAATGTGCTGCTGATCAAGCTGCAGTCGACCTCCCACACACAGGAGGAATACTCCAAGAGCGTCGTTGCGGCGGAACAGAAGCTTGCCGAGTTGGAAAGCAGCATGGGCTTGACGGCATTCGACCGCAATCTTGAGGGACGCGCTGTACTGCTTAAGGCGGATTCCGGGGAGCAGCTAAAACAACAGCAGAAGGAATATATCGAGCGGTTTTTAGAGATCGTGCAGGCAAACGACCATATTCGCTATTATGTAGGAATCGGGGAACCGGTAAACCGGCTGAGAGAGATCCCGACATCGTTTGAGCAGGCAAGCCACGCCTTTGCACACCGTTTCTTTGAGGAGGGAAGCCGTGTAGTAGACTCTGCCAATATCGGAAACGAGACGTATGAGCAGGGGGAAGCGTTCAATATCGGAAGTGTTGATCCCGGATCAATTGATCGCAACAAGGTTCGGGAATTTTTAAAAACGGGCGATAAGGAAGAAGTAATCTATTTTGTGGAGGAATTTTTCGGCAATCTTGGGTCAAATGCTGTCCAGTCCAACGTGTTCCGGCAGTATGTTGTGATGGACTGCTATTTCTGTGTGTCAGAGTTCGTGGAGGAGCTGCAGTTTTCCAGAGAGGAGCTTCCTACATTGGACTTAAATTCCGGCTTCATGCGGAGCGTTGCGCAGACGAGGCAGTACATAGAGCAGCTATTACAGGCGGCGCTCGAGCTTCGTAACCGCGTGGCAAAGAATCGGTATGGGGATGTGGTCGATGACGCGATCCGCTACATCGAGGATAATTATGCGGACAGCGAGCTGTCGCTGAATATGCTTGCATCACATGTGCGTTTTTCACCGAATCATCTGAGCACGATCTTCAGCCAGCAGACGAGGCAGACGTTTATCCATTTCCTGACGGAATACCGTATGAACAAGGCGAAGGAGATGCTGCGCTGCACCAATAAGAAGAGCAGCGAGGTCGCCTATGATGTGGGCTACAAGGATCCGCACTATTTTTCCTACTTATTCAAAAAGACGCAGGGGATGACACCGACACAGTACCGGGGTGGAAAGTCCCAGGAGGGAGACGACGCGGAGTAGATGTTGGAAAAGCTAAAGAAGATTTATCAAAAATCAACGTTGGCGGCGAAGATCCGGATTTCGTATCTGATTGTCGTTATTCCGATGCTGATTCTTCTGATCGTGTGCGTGTACAACCTGTGGAGCAGCAACCGTAAGTATGAAAACATGCTCAACTCTGCGGTTACTGCAAGTGATTTCAGTCTGGATTTCAAGAAGGACTTTGACTACGAGACATATCTTCTGATCGTTGGGAACAAGACAATCGAAGAATCTGGATTGAATGACCTGCTGACAAATGCCAATCAGATTGTCGGCAAGCTGGAGAAGCTTACCGATTCGAGAGAGAACAATGACCGCCTTGCCAGCGCGAGAAAATATCTTGCTAATCTGGAAATCTATAAGGGCCGTATCGAAGCGAATATCATTGAGGGAAATAATTACGAGAAAAATCTCGAAATCTGGGAGAATGATGTCCAGATTGTTACAAGCCTTTTAAGAGAGACAGTCATACAGTATATCTATTATGAAATACGCGATATCCAGCAGACGAGACAGGTGTATCAGCAATTCGACATGGTTTTGATCCGGTCGCTGATCGTGGCGGCAATTTTTATTACCATACTTGTGCTGCTTTTGTCTTATTTTATCCCACAAAGTATCACGCGGCCGATCCGGCAGCTAAGCGAAGCAACCGATCAGGTGGCAAAAGGAGATCTTACGGTGCGGACAGAGGTAAATGCGGGCAGTGATGTGACGCTTTTGAGCGAATCTCTTAACACGATGATCGACAAGATCAATCAGCTTCTGGAACAGGTCAAGCAGGAGCAGATCCATTTGAGAGATGCCGAGCTTGAACTTCTGCAGGCACAGATCAACCCGCACTTTTTGTACAATACGCTGGATACCATCGTATGGCTGGCAGAGGCAGGTGATCAGAAAAAGGTTGTCAGCATGGTCGGAAGCCTTTCGAAGTTTTTCCGGACTTCGCTCAATCAGGGCAAGGATATCATTTCTATCGAGGAAGAGCTGCAGCATGTGCGCAGTTACCTTGAAATCCAGCAGATCCGGTATCAGGACATCTTAGAGTATGAGATCGATGTGCCGCAGGAGCTTGGCATGTACCGCATTCCGAAGATCACGATCCAGCCGCTTGTAGAGAATGCACTGTATCACGGGATCAAGAATAAGCGTGGACTTGGCAAGATAAGCATAACCGGGGAAAAGGCTAAGGACTGCTTCTATCTGTATGTGACGGACAACGGCATCGGCATGGGAGAAATGCGGCTGCAACAGATCAAAGACCGTATTGGGCAGAACACTGCAGATGAAAATGAGATTTACGGACTATACAATGTAAACGAACGCATCCGCCTCAAATTTGGACAGGAATACGGCATTTCTATCAAGAGTGTCCACATGGAGGGAACGCAGGTGCGCATCAAACTGCCCTATGTGATTGAGGAGAACGGGGCATAGGAAAAAAATAAACTTTCTTCAGAAAAAAACAAATCTCCCGAATGATGATAATAGAAATCTGAACTATTCGAGGAATGATCTGTATAGATTTCCGATTGGGGATGCGATACGATAATTCCATCAAAGAAATAGTTCTTTGAATCTATCATGTATCAATATTCAGGGAGGGTGTTTTTATGAAGAAGAAAATTTTTGCAGCTCTTATGGCATCGGCAATGGTACTCGGAATGACTGCCTGCGGCAGTGCACCGGCTTCAGGGGATGGGGGCTCCTCTTCCGGTGACCTGATCAAGGTTGGTATCATCAACAACGATCCGAACGAGTCCGGATATCGTACTGCAAACGATAAAGATCTGCAGGCTACATTTACAAAAGAGAATGGATATGATGCTTCTTTTGCATACAGTCTTAAGAACGATGAACAGATCGCAGCAGCGCAGAAATTTATTCAGGATGGCGTAGATTACTTACTTCTTTCCGCAGCGGATACCGCAGGATGGGATTCTGTACTGCAGGATGCGAAGGACGCAGGAATCCGCGTTATTTTATTCGACCGTACCATTGATGCAAGCGAGGATCTTTATGAGGCATCCATCGTTTCCGATATGGCAAAGGAAGGACAGACAGCAGTTGATTGGTTAAGTTCCCAGGGACTTAGCGAGTACAACATCATTCATATTCAGGGTGTTATGGGATCTGCTGCACAGCAGGGACGTTCCGGAGCACTTGATGCAGCAGTTGAGTCAAATGACAATTGGACACTTGTTACACAGCAGACCGCTGAGTGGAATGCAGAGAAGGCACAGCAGATTGTACAGTCTGTCATTGATTCTGGTACATCCTTCAATGTAATCTACGCAGAGAACGATGATATGGCTAAGGGCGCTGTTGCAGCGCTTGACGCAGCAGGCATCTCACATGGTGTCGGAAAAGATGTCATCATCATGGGATTTGACTGCAACAAGTGGGCACTTCAGGAATTAAAGGATCAGAACTGGAACTATGATGGACAGTGCAACCCATTCCAGTCCTCTTACATCAACGACATCATCAAGAAGCTTGAAGCTGGTGAGACGCTTTCTGAAAAGACGATCATCATGGATGAGAAGGGCTTTGACGCTACAACGATCACAGATGATGATGTTGCAAATTACGGTATCTAATCCATAGCAGGATAAACTTAGAACAAACATAGCAAGCGCGGAGTGGCGTCTGTAATCAACGCTTTGCCGCGCTCGCTTTTTAAGCAGAATTTGGAGGTGACTACCCAGTGAGAGAACATGCTGTATTAGAAATGCGCGGAATTGAAAAGACCTTTCCTGGTGTCCGGGCGCTGCAGGGCGTAGACTTTACGCTTTGTGAAGGCGAGATCCATGCACTGATGGGTGAAAATGGTGCAGGAAAATCAACATTGATCAAAGTATTGACGGGTGTGTACGCGAAGGATGGCGGACATATCTACCTGAAAGGGCATGAGAAGGAGGTGGCAATCCACTCTCCACAGGATGCACAGAGACTTGGTATCAGCACCGTGTATCAGGAAATCACGCTCTGTCCGAACCTTTCGGTAGCCGAGAATATGTTTATCGGGCGTACCAAGGGTGCGTTCCAGAATTGGGGCGAGATGAACAAAAAGACAGATGAGATTTTACAGTCTCTTGACATCCCGGCAAAGGCAGCGCAGCAGCTTTCCAGCTGCTCCATCGCAGTGCAGCAGATGATTGCAATCGCACGTGCGGTAGACATGGAATGTAAGGTGCTGATCCTAGATGAGCCGACCTCATCCCTGGATGAGAAGGAAGTTGAGAAGCTGTTTAAGCTGATGCGTGACCTGAAGGCAAAGGGTGTTGGCATTATCTTTGTCACACACTTTCTGGATCAGGTATATGAGGTGTGCGACAAGATCACGGTACTTCGCGACGGACAGTTGGTTGGAGAGTACGCGATCAAGGATCTTCCGAGAGTACAGCTGGTATCCAAGATGCTTGGAAAAGAGCTGGATGACCTGTCGGATATCCAGGGCGAGCAGAAGCCATTTGACAGAGGAAACAACACAACACCAGTATTTGAGGTGGAAGGATTATATAGTGATGCAGGCATAAAGCCATTTGACTTCTACATTGATAGGGGGGAGGTCAACGGATTTACCGGATTGCTTGGCTCCGGACGAAGCGAATGCGTCCGGGCAATCTTTGGAGCTGACCGCGTTCTGGGAGGTACGGTAAAGAAGAATGGAAAGACTGTCAAAATCAAGAAGCCGATCGATGCAATGAAGTTAGGCATCGGCTATCTTCCGGAGGACCGGAAGGTCGACGGAATCATTGGAGACCTTTCCGTAAGAGAGAATATCATTCTTGCACTGCAGGTTCTGAAGGGATTTTTTCATCCGTTCTCGAAGGCACAGCAGTACAAATTTGCAGACGAATACATAAAGCTGTTAGACATCAAGACGGCATCTGCGGATACGCCGATCAAGTCCCTGTCCGGCGGCAATCAGCAGAAAGTTATTCTGGCGCGCTGGCTGCTTACACATCCGGATTATCTGATCCTTGACGAGCCGACAAGAGGTATTGATGTCGGAACTAAGGTAGATATCCAGAAGCTTGTACTTAAGCTCGCATCTGAGGGAATGAGTGTCACATTCATCTCCTCCGAGACAGACGAGATGCTTCGTACCTGCTCCAGACTAGTCGTTATGAGAGACCGCAAGGTAGTCGGAGAGTTATCCGGCGAGGATCTGACGCAGACGAAGATCATGAGCACGATTGCAGGAGGTGATCAGTAATGGCGACAAAAGCAAAAGGCAAATTCGCATTTTCAAATATTTTCAGGCAGCAGATTTTCATTCCGCTTGCGGCACTTGTCATATTGGTTGTTTTTAATCTGATTGCAGATCCGAGTTTTTTTAAGATCACCCTCGGAACGAACAATGCGGGGTATCCGATCCTTTCCGGGTCTTTGATTACGATCCTCGATTACGGTTCAGAGCTTGCAATCCTTGCAATCGGTATGACGATCGTAACGGCGGCGACCGGAGGACAGGATATCAGTGTGGGCGCTGCGATCGCGATCGCAGGAAGCGTTGTATTGCGCGTGCTTTGCGGAAACGGTTCTTCCGATGAACTGCAGGCACCAATTATTGTTGCATTTCTGGTCAGTGTTGTGGTGGCAATGCTGTTTGGTGCATTCAATGGTATACTTGTCGCATATTTTAAGATTCAGCCGATGGTTGCAACGTTGATCCTTTACACCGCAGGACGTTCCATCGCCGCATGGATTAACAACAATGAGCTTCCAATCGTAAATGATCCTACTTTTAAATACTTCGGAGGTCTGATTCCGGGAATCCCGATTCCGACACCGTTTTTCATCGCAGCGATCTGCGTGCTCATTATATTCTTAGTGCTCCGGTTTACGACACTCGGATTATTTACACAGGCGGTCGGTATCAATGAAAGCTCCTCAAAGCTCAACGGACTGAATCCGACACTTGTGAAGTTTTTATCATTCGTGATTCTGGGGGTATGTGTTGCAGTTGCGGCACTGATCAAGGTCAGCCGCCTTTCAACCATCAACTACTCGGTTATCGCAAAAGATATTGAGATGGATGCCATTCTTGCAGTTGCACTTGGTGGAAATGCACTTGGCGGCGGAAGATTTAACATGGCAGCGTCCATCCTTGGAGCATACGTCATCCAATTTCTGACGACAACGCTTTACAAGTTCCAGGTACAGTCGGATGCACTTCCGGCGTACAAGGCCGTTGTCGTTATCATCCTTGTAGTACTTAGTGCTCCGAAGACCAGAGAATATCTGAATGCTCTCGGCAAAAAAATATCAGGTATGTTTCGTAAAGAGGAGGTGCAGGCATGAAAGGGTTAAAGAATAAATTCAAAAATATGTCTGATACCAGTCTGCTGCTTACCATCACGATCGTGGTTTTCTTTGTCATGTACATCGGTGCCATGATCTTTCTGGGACAGGGATTTTTAAAACCGCAGACCTTTTTTAACATCTTAAACGCAAATGCAGCACTCATCATCCTTTCCTGCGGAATGAGCCTTGTCATGATCACCGGAGGAATCGATATTTCTGTCGGCGGAGTTACGGCGCTGGTCAGCATGTGCTGTGCAGTATATCTGGATCAGCACAGCGGCAACGTACCGATGTCCATTCTGATTGCACTCGGGATCGGATTGTGCTTCGGGCTGGTACAGGGATTTCTGGTAGCATACCTTGAAATCCAGCCGTTCATCGTTTCGCTTGCCGGAATGTTCTTTGCAAGAGGCATGACAACAATCGTAAATACCAAGCCGTTCAACGTGGAAAATGAGGCGTTTGTAGCTCTTAAGAATACGCGTATCACGATTCCGGGCATGGGTTCTTACAACAAGCTCGGTGATTATGTGAACGCCTATGTTGAAGTCGGTGTTGTCATTGCACTTTTAGTTGTGATCATCTTCTTCTGTCTTTTGAAATGGACGAAGCTCGGTCGCTCCTTCTATGCGGTGGGAGGCAACCAGCAGAGTGCGCTGATGCTTGGCATTGATGTCAGAAAGACCAAGTTTATCGCGTATGTGCTTTGCAGCTTACTTGCCGGTATCGGAGGTTATGTTTACTTTATGCATGTTGGCTCAGGTTCCGCGTCCCATGCGACCGGTGCTGAAATGAATGCTATTGCATCTTCCATTATTGGTGGTACAATGTTGACAGGTGGTGTAGGCAACATTATCGGAACATTCTTCGGTGTGCTTTCCTTAAGTACAATCCAGAATATCGTTTCATCCGCGGGATTTGATCAGGCATGGTGGACCGGAATCACGGTTGCGGCAATGCTTTGCATCTTCCTTGTGGTTCAGAGTGTTGTCCTCGCACGCAAAAAAGTAAGCAAATAGGTAATCGCCCAGAAAACGGGCAAACTAGTACATAACTGAAACGGGCATAATTTATGAAGAAATTATACGCAGCAATGATGGCATTTCTTCTGTGTATCATGGTGGCAGGTTGTGGCAGCACTCCTGCCACTAATGCTATATCGGAGACGGAAACCGAAGACGGAAGAATTACAATCGGATTTTCCCAGCTGGGAGCGGAATCGGACTGGCGTTCCATGAACACGGAATCGATGAAAACAACATTTTCTACGGCACGGGGATACAACCTGATCATAGAGGACGGACAGCAGAAACAGGCAAACCAGATTACGGCAATCCGTAATTTTATTCAGCAGGGTGTGGATTATATCGTGCTTGCCCCGGTGACGGAAAACGGGTGGGAGACTGTGCTGAGCGAGGCACAGGATGCCGGAATTCCGGTGATCATTGTTGACCGCATGGTAGCAGTAGAGGATGACAGCTTGTTTTCCTGCTGGGTTGGATCGGATTTTGAATTGGAGGGAAAAAAAGCTGCCGAATGGCTGCACCAATACAGTATCTTAAATGAGCTTGCCCCGGAGACACTCCACATTGTAAATATCCAGGGAACACTCGGCGCATCTGCACAGCTTGGCCGAACCAAGGCGCTAGAGGATGCAGCCGCTGAGTTTGGCTGGGATCTTCTGGAGGAAGCTCCGGGAGACTTTACGCAGGCAAAGGGCGAGGAGGTCATGGCAGAGCTTCTTGACAAATACAGTCAGCTAAATGTCGTCTATTGTGAAAATGACAACGAAGCACTTGGTGCCATTGAGGCAATCGAGGATGCCGGCAGAGTTGTTGGCTCCGATATTGCAAATGGTGAGATCATGGTACTTTCCTTTGATGGCGTCAACCGCTCTGCCGTCCAATATGCGGTGGAGGGCAAGATCTCCTGCATTACCGAGTGCAATCCGCTGCACGGACCCCGCGTGGAGGCAATCATTGAAGCGCTTGAAGCTGGACAGACCCCGGAAAAATTCGAATACGTAGATGAGGCCATCTACAGCTGTTTCGACCAGATCACAGAACTGACCATTCAAAACCAATCATATCCAGTTACGATCCTCACACCGGATATGCCGGAACTTTAATTACATGTTCCCTGCATAGGCACATACACTGTCTATGTAGGGACTTTTTTCTACCATCCTTTTCTTTTTCTCCCTACTTATAGTGCCATATAAACACTCTGCACCCGCCCCCTCCTTTTGCAGAGCATTTTCACGGGAAGCGCAGAAACTCTTTCAACCGATATGGCGGTGCTCATACTGTGGCTTATAATGGCTTTGACACTCCGCGAACAGCCGGGCAGGAGTGCTCAAACCTTTAGAAGACACGGTTAATAATGAAACCGCCATACGGTTGTACTAGAGTTTCGCGGTTGTTGTGTATGCTCTGCAAAAGGAGGGGCGGGCGCGGGGAGGCTGTGGCAGAAAAAGGGGCAAGGAAAGAATGGTAAGTGGAAATAAAAAAGTATTGACAGTATAGTGATAATTGTGTATATATAACATATAAACAGTTACGCGGTATGAGAAAGGGAAAGGAAAAAGGAATGAAACTGGAACTGAGGAATATAGAGAAAAGTTTTGGCGAGAAGGAAGTCTTAAAGCAGATATCACTGACAGCAGAAGGTGGTAAGGCATTCGGACTTCTGGGACGAAACGGAGCAGGAAAGACCACGACGATCCGTATTTTGATGAATGTATTTCCGGCAAACGCAGGAGAAGTGCTGTTCGATGGAGAACCGATTGATTATAACAAGGTAAAGCTTGGCTATCTGCCGGAAGAGAGAGGCCTGTATCCAAAGAAGAAGATCATCGATCAGCTGGTCTATTTTGCAGAGCTGAAGGGAATGAACCATAATGATGCGATAGCAGCGGTCGATTACTGGCTGGATCGTCTTGGCATGATGGAACACCGCAATAAGAGGCTTGACACGTTATCCAAAGGAAATCAGCAGAAGATCCAGCTGATTACAGCAATCGCACATGATCCGCAGATTGTGATTCTGGATGAGCCGTTCTCCGGACTTGACCCGGTAAATGCCATGCTGCTTAAGGACGTGGTAATGGAAGAAATCGCAAAGGGCAAGATCGTATTATTCTCCAGCCACCAGATGAATTACATCGAGGAGTTCTGCGATAGCATTGCAATATTAAATGGAGGAAAGGTTGTCCTTTCCGGAGATCTGCACGACATCAAGCGCAACTATCCGAGAAACCGGCTGGTTGTCCGCTCGTTGGCAGTGGATAAGATAAAGGAAGAAATCGGAAAGCGATGCGAAAAGACTGCGGAAGATGAACTGATGGTATATCTTGAATCTGAGGATGAGAAAAAAGCAGTTATGACATCGCTGACCGAGCACTATGATATTGATGAGATCAAGGTCTTTGAACCGACACTCAATGACATCTTTGTTGAGTATGCAGGCAATCAGGTATAAGGAGTGGGTGAGAAAATGAAACAGTTTGGAAAAATATTTAAATTTGAATTAAAGAATTATCTTGCAAACAAGGTATTTGCAGGTGTAACCATTTTTCTGGTTGTGTTGCTTGCAGTTGTGATGTTCTTTCCGAAAATTATAGACGCTGTAAAGGGCACAGAAGATGAGGGCGATACAACACCGGGAGAATTGGCAGTCATGCTTGTTTCGGACAGTGATGCGGATATGACAGAGTACGTAAGCGCAGCTTTTGAGGAGGCGTTTACTGATTATGAGGTAAAAGTTGTCACAGATGGCGCGGATCAGATAAAACAGCAGATTTCGGATGGAGACGCGGAATGCGCATTTGTAATAGACGGATTATCTTCCTATACTTACTATGTCAATAATCTTTCAATGTATGATTCCAATACCGAGATAGCAGATGCAATATTGCAGAATCTGTATCAGATGCATGCAATGGCGGAGAGCGGAATGAGCGCAGAACAGATTCAGGATATTCTTTCCATGCAGATCACGCATGAGACGGAAATGCTTGGTAAGGATCAGATGAAGAATTATTTCTATACCTACATTATGATTTTTGCACTTTATATGGTGATCCTGCTGTATGGACAGATGGTTGCGACCAATGTTGCAACAGAAAAAAGCTCCCGTGCAATGGAAGTGCTGATTACCAGTGCTAAGCCGGTAAGTATGATGTTCGGAAAGGTTATCGCATCCTGCCTTGCGGGATTTGTACAGCTCCTTGCCGTCTTTGGTTCCGCATTTTTGTTCTACAACCTCAACAAGGATAGTTGGGGAGACAACGGGATCGTGGCATCTATTTTTGATATGCCGATTGAACTTCTGATCTTTATGCTGATCTTCTTCATCCTTGGATTTGTCATTTATGCTTTTCTGTTTGGCGCAGTAGGCTCTACCGTATCCAAGCTTGAAGATATTAACACGGCAGTTATGCCGATCACGATGCTGTTTGTGATCGCGTTTATGGTAGTAATGTTCTCACTGGCAGGAAATTCCGTTGACACTCCGGTCATGGTAGCCTGCTCATACATTCCATTTACTTCTCCGATGGCAATGTTTACCAGAATCGCAATGAGCACGGTTCCGTGGTACGAGATAGCAATCTCCATCGCAATATTGGTTGCATCGGTAATCGGTGTCGGCGTGCTCTCCGCAAAGATCTACCGCATCGGCGTGCTGATGTATGGCAATGCACCAAAACCGAAGGACTTATTCAAAGCTCTCAAACAAGCATAACATTTATCAAAATTTCAGGGCAGCCGCATATCCGCAGCTGCCCATTTTTTTACTTCTCTTTTTCCGGATGTTGCGGAAGTATCGCATTGCATTAAGGGATTTTTCTGTGTATAATAAGTATCATCAAAATACAGGAAGGAGAAACGATATGAAGAAGAGTCACAGAAAAGACGTTATTATTGCAAGAATAATTTTTGCGTTTATTGTAGTGATACTTATTGCGTTGATCGTTTTTGGAATAAAGGCTATTATGAAATACCGTGCGGACAGGGGAAATACTGACGGAACACAGACGCAGGTGACAGAGACGGCATCCTCCGAAAGTGAGACAGCAGGGACAACGGATGTGGATGATAATAGCGAGTGGATTGTAGGCGACACGGAAAATGGAAATACAGAAGATACGCAGACCACGGAACAGCCACAGGAAACACAGACACCGGAAGAGGAGCAGCCACAGGATACTGCGGTAACATTAAAAGCAATGTATGGGGTAAATATCCGCTCAGGTGCAGGAACGGATAATGCAATTCTTGGCTCTGTACCGGAGGGAGATACGGCTATCCTGCTTGAAGAGCGCGATGATGGCTGGGGATACGTTCAGTATGGTGATCTTACAGGGTATGTATATCTGGAATATTTTCTGATACTTGATCCGGCAGAATAGTATACACGGATGTGGGGGAATATATGCCCTCACATCCGTGTAGGGATACCATAATAGAATTGAGGAGACACTTATGAGAATCTGGCTTGGATATGCGCTGGGAGATATGCTATTATTCGGATTGGCAGCGGTGCTGGCCAAGTCCGCACTCAAAAAGAATAATACAAATCTTGCCGCTGCTATTTGGAACGCGGTCTTACTGATATTTTCCTTGGTAATGATACGCGCAACATCGTCAGGTCAGAAACTGACCGGGATAGACACACACTCCTGGTTATTTTTGATTTTATCGGGAATTGCGCTGGGAGCAGCGCTTTTATGTCTTTTTAGTGCTTTAAAGAATGGCGAGACAATCCGTGTTGTTCCGGTATATCTGTTTTACTATGTGTTTACAATGCTCGGAAGAATGTTTGTTTTTCATGCCGGTTATTCGTACAACCAGATACTTGCAATGTTATTGTTTGTTGTCGGAACAGTTCTGATCGCGGTACAAAACGGAGGACGGAAAGGCGGCTGCAATTGGATGTGGCTTGCACTTCTTGCGGCTCTGCTCACATCTGTATCAGCTATTTTGGAAGAATACGGAGCACACGGGGTGAATCATTATGTCGGGCTTAGTGTGCGTCTTCTGGTATCATTTGTCATCACGGCAGCAGTTGCGGCAGTCGCAGGAAAAAAGTCCATTCGGTCGCTGTTTTTCGTGGAAGGAATGGCTCTATGTATTTCCGCTGTTGCAGTAGGCGCGCGGTGGATCTGTTATAGCAGGGCATTGACATATGGCCCGGATATATATGTTACCCATATGGATCGTCTTAGTGTGATAGCAGTACTCATTTTCGGATGCATTTTCCGTAAGGAGAAAATGCCACTGCGGGGATTTGTTGGATATGCAATTATTGTGGCAGGCGTATTTCTTGTACTGCTGCAGACACCATTATTGGATCTATTTATATAGCAAGGGAGAAGATTAAAATGGAATACGGAAAACGGATCGGACACAGGATAAACGGTAACAAAATTGAGGTTACATTTGAAAAACAGAAGGTAATTGTTGAAATCATCAAGCATGATATCGTCAATTTTTTTGTGCCGATATGGTCAGACGATCATCGCTCAAAGGCAATCGAGGGTGAGAAAGCAGTTAAGACGAATTTTTCCACCGCAGAAGAAAGGGATGCGCTCGTTATAACAACGGATTCCCTGACCATCCGGATCGGTGAGGACTTTTGTGTAAACATTTATGATAAGGACAACACAGCACTGCTTTGCGATTATGAGGGGCCAGTCGAAGAAATACAGCGGCTGAGCGAGAGCGCAATCGCGCTTGTGGAGGCAGAGGGACATGATGCATCCGCAATGAAGGCAAAGAGCCACAAGATAAGTACCAGAAAATGTCTTGATCCGGAAGACTGCATCTATGGGCTAGGCGATAAAACAGGATTTCTCAATAAGCGCGGCTATGAGTATGAGAATTGGAACTCGGATCTTCCGCAGGCGCATACAGAAGATTTCCATGCACTTTATAAGTCTATCCCATTTTTGATGTGTAAGAAGAAACATGGTGTGTATGGACTGTTTTTTGACAACACATTCCATTCCTACATGGATATTGGTAAGACATCCGAGGCATATTTCAGTTACGCAGTAGATGACGGCAATCTGGATTACTACTTCCTTGGCGGAAAAACACTTGCGGATGTTATTGGCAATTACACATATCTGACCGGAACGACACCACTCCCACAGCTCTGGACGCTGGGATACCAGCAGTGTCGTTGGGGATACGAAAATGCGCAGGATATCCGTGAGGTCGCACAGAATTTCCGAAAGCTTCACATTCCGTGCGAGGCGGTTCAGTATGATATTGACTATATGCAGCAGTTTAAAGTGTTCACATGGGATGAACAAAATTATGGGAAAAAGGGAGAACTGTTTGCAGAATTGGCAAAAGAGGGATTTAAGCCTGTTGTGATCATTGACCCGGGCACAAAGCTTGAGCCGGGATATATGATGTACGAAGAGGGAATGAAAAACGATTACTTTGCCAAAGATAAAGATGGAACGGTATATGTAAATGAAGTATGGCCTGGCGAAGCCAACTATCCGGACTTCGGACGCAAGGAGGTCAGAGACTGGTGGGGAGAGCATATAAAGTTCCTGACAGATATGGGAGTCGGAGGCATCTGGAATGATATGAACGAGCCGGCGAGCTTCCGGGGAGAATTACCGCTTGATGTACAGTTCCATGATGAGGACAGAAGCACGACACATGCGGAGATCCACAATGTATATGGACATTATATGGGGAAAGCGACATATGATGGACTGCGTAAGCTGACTCCGAAGCGGCCGTTTGTAATTACGAGGGCATGCTATGCGGGAACCCAGAAATACGCAACTGTCTGGACCGGGGATAACCAGAGCTTGTGGGCACACTTACAGATGATGATCCCTCAGCTTTGCAACTTAGGAATGAGCGGATTTGCTATTGCCGGAGTGGATATCGGCGGATTTGGCGCTGATACAACCCCGGAATTGCTGGCAAGATGGATTGAGGCGGCAGCGTTTGGAACATTTTTCCGCAATCACTCTGCAAAGGGAACACGCAGGCAGGAGCCATGGCAGTTTTCGGACGAAATAGTTGCAATTTACCGTAAATATGTGGAACTGCATTACCGGTTTCTGCCATATCTGTATGATCTGCTTTACAAAGGGGAAAAGACCGGACTTCCGGTTATGCGCCCGCTGGTACTTCACTATGAGGACGATACAGAGACACACAATTTAAATGGAGAATATCTGGTTGGAGACAGTCTGCTTGTTGCACCGGTGGTAGAGCAGGGGGCAACGAAAAAGCTGGTATACTTCCCTGAGGGGGATTGGTATGATTATTGGACAGGGGAGCGCATAAACGGCAGACAATACAAGATTGTAGATGCGCCATTGGATCATTGCCCGATTTATGTCAAGGGCGGAAGTATCATACCGATGTATGAGAACGTGCAGTATGTTGGTGAAAAGCCATATGATACCTTAAAACTGCTGGTTACTCCGGGGGCGGCAGAGTACGAACATTTCCGGGACAACGGCGAGGACTATGCATATAAAGATGGTGCATATACGCTTTACCGGTTCAAAAAGTCAGAAGAAGGAGTGCTGGAACAGGAAATCCTCCATAAAGGATATCCGGAGTATGCACAAATTCAGATTGTTGACATATGCTAAATTGACAATAATCTGGAGCAGGCAAGTGGAACCTTTTTATATGACCTTTCCAATGCAAAATCTCTATCAGGCAGAGATGGAGTACGAAAAGGACCTGGAACGGATGAAGGAGATGTATCCGAAAGACGTTGCCAAAATTGCTGCATATATATCGGAGCGGTGCGATGAACTTGAATTTGAAGGCAGCCGGATCTATGATGAGAATCCGGACCGCCTGATGATGGAAAAAGAAGCGCAGGCTTTGTACGAGAAAATACAAAAAGAACTTGGAATTGGGGAGAATGCACCTATGGAGAGCCAGGAGGCTCCTGCGATGGAAGGCACTTCGCAGGAACAGTCTGTGGATGAACATATGGAGGCATTTTCTCTTACCCCTCCTGCAGAGTGGGGGGAGCTGGAAAAAGCAGATGTGGGATTTGAACCGGGACCACCCCGGGGACCGGGAGGCTTTATGCCCCCACCACCGCCTCCACCGCCACAGAGAGGGTGTGATAACTGGCTATGCGGAATGGTCGGAGTGCTATTTCAGGATGAAATATACCGGCGCCGCTGCAGATACCGAAGGTGCAGACGCTGGTGGTAAAAAAGACAGGGGGCTGTTTAGCCCCCTTATACAAACAGGTTATACCGGACAAGGTGCTAAATATGAAAAAGAAAATTATCCGTCCGATCGTGATGATACTTGTATTTATACTTGCTGTTATCGGATTCGGTTTTAAAATGAATAAAGCAAATGAAGATCTTACAACAACGATGGCAGCGCCAACGCTTCCAACGCTTTCTTTTTATTATCAGGGTGTTGAAATCAATGAACTGCATGGATACGTTACGGAGATGGATCTGACCAAGATGAGGGATTCTGTTCTTCCAATCGCAAATGACCGGAACGTAACAATGGTAGTTAATTCTTATGGGGAAGATGTCCAATACGTCAAGTATGAGATCCGCAGCATGGATGGTGAGCGTCTTGTGGCAGATGCGGTTCTGACGGATTATGACAGAAGCGGAAATCTGATCACCAGCTCTTTTGAGATCCAAAACCTCTTAGAAGAAGAACAGGAATACGTGATGGTGATTACCGTTTCGGGTGGCGAGCATGATGTATACTATTATACACGGATCATGCAGACCTCGGAATGCTATGTGAATGAGTGCCTGGAGTTTGCACTTAAGTTCCATGAATATACATTTCGGGATGACGCCGGTGATTTTATTCCGACTTACATGGACCCTGCAACGGGAGATGCAACTACGTTAAATTATGTGGATTTGTCATGTACGCTCAACCAGATTACATGGGCAGATTTTGACGGGACGGTATTTGGAAATGTATCTGTTTCCTTTAAGGAAATTAATCCGTTTTATGATGTTGTAGTTCTTAGGTATATGATGTCTTATGTGAATGAACTAGGGCAGACGGAATACTATAATGTCGAAGAATATTATCGTTTGCGGGAGACCGAGACACGTATGTATGTGCTTAACTTTGAGCGGACGATGAACCAGATTTTTTCATTGGAGAATTCTTTTATTACGGATAGCAACTATATTCAGTTAGGTATTCGTGACAAAGATGTTGAATACCGGATCAACGAGGCAAACGATGTAATTGCCTTTGTTCAGGAGGGGGATCTGTGGTGCTTTAATGTGAGTACCAACCAGTTGGCACAGGTCTATAGCTTCCGTAGCATTGAGGAGACGGATGCAAGACTTAACTGGCAGGAACATGATATCAATATTGTGCGTCTGGATGAAGCCGGCAGTGTGGATTTTATTGTTTACGGATACATGAACCGCGGGGAACATGAAGGTGAAGTAGGAGTCGGCGTATACCATTATGACGGACTTGCACATACGGTTGAGGAGGAAATTTTTATCCCTGTTCAACAATCTTATGAGGTCTTACGCGCAGAGCTTGGACAGCTTCTCTACGAGAATGAGCAGGAAGCGCTGTACCTGATGATGAATGGCGATGTATATTGCATCAATCTTGGCATGAGGAGCGCGCAGAAGGTTGTCACAGGGTTAAAGGATGGTTGCTATGCGATCTCTTCATCCGGCCGGTATCTGGCGTGGGTGGAGAGCACAAAACAGTATAACAGCAGCAAAATCCAGCTGATGGACCTGGCAAATGGATCGGTTTACTCTATTGCAGAGGGATCGGATGATTATCTGCTTCCGTTATCTTTTATCGATAATGATTTTATCTATGGAATCGCAAAAAAGGATGATATTTCGGTAGATGCGGCAGGAAACACAGAATTTCCGATGTATGCGCTTAAAATCATGAATACATCTGAGGATGGCCGTGACATTATCAAGAATTATACCCCGGATGGGGCTTATATAAGTGGAATCTCTGTGGAGGAACACACGATAAATGTGAATCTGGTTAAGATATCTGATGATCAGTATACAGCTGCGGGAACGGATACAATCATGAACAGGGAAGCTGATCAGACGGAAAACGTCAGTGTGGCAACAACTGTCACAGACCGTAAGGAGACACAGGTTCAGATTGCCCTAAAAAAGGGACCGGGAAGCGAAAAAACAAAGAGAATTACATTCCAGACGCTCCTCATGGAGGACGAACCGATTCTTGAACTTGAAACCAATTCTGATGAAAATCGCTTCTATGTATACGAAGCCGGACATGTGGCACTTACAACAGACAGTATTTCAGAGGCGATTCTCACGGCAAACGAACAGCTGGGAATTGTGGTTGATGCAAAACAGCAGTATGTCTGGATGCGGGCGCACAAAACAAACTGTCCGGCATTTAGCGGAATTGCTCCTTACGATACGGATACAGATGCGGGATCAATCGTGCAGTGCATTAGCGCAATGCTGATGCGGGAGGACTGCGGAATCAGTGTTAAGGAGCTTATGGAAGCGGGGCAGACACCAAAGATGATTCTGGAGAATACGCTGACAAATGCAATGGTACTTGATATAACGGGGTGTACCGCAGAAGAAATCGTATATTATGTCAGCGAGGGCAATCCAGTATTTGCAATGACTGGGATGGACAGCGCGGTTCTTGTAATCGGATATTCCTCCACACACTTGTATTATTATGATCCACAGACCGGCAGGCGGGAATCGAAAAGCATGGAAGAGGCGACGAAGTGGTTTGCCGGAGCGGGCAATATTTTCTTTAGCTACCTGAAAAAGTAACGTGGGACTTTAGCCCTACAGCCTTGATTTTAAAGGCTTTCAAAGTGTTGTTAAAATGAACAATAACCTATGGGGTTTTCTTTTTTCTTCGTTAATAAGTAACAGAAATCAGAAAGGCATATTGCCAATGAAAACAAAGTGCGATATAGTCTCATTGTATTGAAAGTGCTGGGAAAAGAGGTTACAAAATGAGCAGGAAAAAAGTAATTGTTTCTAATGTTTCAGAAGGACACGACAATCCAATTGCGGAACTTGTTCAAGTTGCATGCAGATTTGACAGTGAAATCACGTTAGAGAGCGACAATCACCGAATCAATGCAAAGAGCATTATGGGAATCATGGCATTCAATCCATGTGAGGGAATGGCCATTGATATTGTGACCGAAGGTGATGATGAAGTAGAAGCATTGAATGCAATTGAAAAGTTTTTGGTTTGTGAATAAGGCTTGAAAGAGGAGGAATCATGATGGCTGGTAAAGAGGAAGTTAAAGAAGAGGTTAAGGAAGTTGTAAAGGCTGTAGCAAAGACTGCGACAGTAAAAGCAAAAGAAACAGCGGAAGCTGTAAAGAAAACAGCTGAGAAGACTGCAGAGGCTACTAAGGAAACCGCGAAGAAGACCGCAGAGACGGCAAAGAAGACCGCTGAAAAAACCGCAGAGGCTACCAAGGAAACTGCCAAGAAGACTGCGGAAGCTACTAAAGCTACTGCCAAGAAAACAGCTGCTAAAGTAGCTGCGAAGACTGCTGTTGTAAAAGCTGCAACAATTGTACAGTATCAGAACAACGAGGTAGACACCGACAAGGTTGAGGAGAAAGTAAAAGCCCAGTTTGTTTCTGAGGGACACAAGGCATCTTCTATCAAGAAGCTTAATATTTACATCAAGCCGGAAGAGTATTCCGCATACTATGTGATTAACGACAAGTTCAGCGGACGCGTGGATCTGTTCTAATTACATACCAAATACCAAATCAAAATAAAGACCGTCAGTCCGGTAAGTTCCGGAGCTGGCGGTCTTTGTTTTTGGGCTTCATTCCCATGGCTTACTGCTCGGACGCAGACAAGATATGCTCCAACAGCGCAACGGTCAAGGTCTCGTCGGTATCGGAGAAGGGGATTCCAAAATAGCATTCCTCATATGCCTTGGTGCTGGCAAGCCATGCGTTATTCTCCTGTGTCAGATGAACTCCGCAGATATAGGAACGCCCGGTATCGGAATCAGTGTCATAGATAAAATCAGACGAATACTTTTCCAAAAGGTCATCGGGAAGTAATTGCTCCAGATCGCAAAAAATATTATTTCCCTTATAATGCTCAAACGTTGCTGCATCAGAGAAGAAACCGCTGAAGGTTCCTGAAACAACAAACACCTGAAGCGTGGCTTGTTCTTGATAATTAGCGGTATTATTGTAATCAATAATAAGAGAGTCGTTGATCTGTACGCATTTCTTCCTAGGATCCAATCCGTTTTCGGTAAGTAGATCGTCGAAGGAATCCTGTAAAGCCTCCGTATCGGTAACATCTGAATTTACCATAAGGAGCTCAATCACCGGATCACGGGAGGTGACGAGGGTGCGGACGATGGAGACAATCGCAATGATCGCGATAAGCACACCAAGTATATGAAATTTGTAATAATCGAAGATGTAGGAGACACGCTCCTTCGGTGTCATTTCTTTTAAGGGTTTGATCTTTTCCATGATGGAACCTCCTGGTATTTCTTACATAGGCTTTGCGGCCCATAAAACAAAAAGCTCCAGAACCTTTCATGTCCCAGAACTCCTATGGCTATGTTATTACAACCAGCCGATATTTGCAACCTTTAAATTCATGTCGTGTAGTTCATATAAAGTTGATCTGCACAAATCAGGCGGATATAAATTCAATCCCGATGTTCACCCTGATAAAACGAATTATTGGCTATATGAGAAATTTGCCAAACGTTTTGTAAAAGATTTTTGAAAAAATTGTTGACAGGCTGGCAGTCTTTCATATATAATAACATCGTT
>JALEKN010000032.1 GCA_022769125.1 Agathobacter sp. | reverse complement strand
TGTGAACTTATATCATGATAATTCATATGGCACGGCTCCCCATCCGTCCAAAGTGCCATACTCGAAATAAATCCGAAGTCATTTCCGCATCGGGAAGCCGTATCCAGAAGGACAGTCAAAGAATCCGGATTTACCATCGTATCGTCATCCATCAGCCAGAAATATTCATAGCCCATCGCATAAGCTTTCTTTATTCCATAATTAAAGCCACCTGCTCCACCGATATTCGCACCTGTATTAACATAAAAGACATCCGTATTATTGACATACTCTGTGACCATCCGCACTGTTCCATCTGTGCTTGCATTGTCGACAATCAGTATGTCTGCCGGATGTTCTGAATTTTTCAAATGTTCGATGCACTCCCGTAAAAGTTCACATCGATTATACGTAACTACAATTGCTACAACCGAATTCATCTATTATTCTCTCCTGCCTGTTTATTCACAAGGACAATAACCGGGTGGAACCATAATCCCGCCCAAAATCCTTTCCAGATCAAGGCAATCCTATGCCTTTTTTTATCAGATGCATAGCGCAACACCCGGTATGTATCCCCGAATGTATGCAGCAGGCACATCGGAATTCCATTTATGCCATACTTTTTAGCAATATAAGTCAGGTTCCGCACATTATAAAAATGACGATCCAATCTGTCCTCGCCTTCTGTCACAATATCAACGCCGGCATTTCTCCCCATCCGGTGCTCCACAATACTGTCAAGAGCCCAATAGCCTTTACGCTTACCGGACAATCTGAGCGTATATTCTGCATCATCCCCATAAATGAAAAACTCTTTGATTGGCAGGCCGACCTCTCTTGCGACCTCAAGATTAATAAGGACAGAAACGAACGAACAGGTCTTAACCCAAAGCAGGTTGTGATCGAGAAGATCAAGTCTTGTGATCAGACTTCGTTTCACTCCCGGAATATTCATCGTACATATCGTTCCATCCGTCCACTTCACATAGCTACAGATAAAGGAAAAGTCATCTCCTAAAAAGGAAATCTTGTCCGTCAAACGCTCATACGCAATATCACCCGGTATCGTATCATCATCCATCAGCCAGCAATACTTGTAATCATTCTCGCACGCGAGCTGCATTCCATAGGAAAATCCTCCGGCACCGCCTAAGTTACTGCCAGTGTTGACATAGGTGACACGGCTGCATTCCTTTGCGATATTCTCAACCAATACCTGTGTCCCATCCGTACTTGCATTGTCAATCACCAGAATATCAAAATCATCCCGGCTCTGTCCCAGCAAAGCATTTATATTTTTTTGAAGAAGTTCCTTGCGGTTATAGGTAACCACAATTGCTACTGTCTCATTCATCCGTTTTCACCCTATCTCATTCTATCGTGCAATCAAGCGCAGGAACGCGTCTGACAAATGCATCTTTTCAATTGCAAGAAATATGAGCAGAATTGCCCTGTTCTTCACAGAGTCCCCTTTGAGCTGACCGATTTTCAGCAGTCGGTTCTTTCTCCATTCCGGGAACAGCTCCTGTAAAATTTCACGGCGCAGCGCCACAAATTTCTCAACTAAATCCACCCCTGCATGACGCAGATTATAGATCATGCAGATCGTGATTCCCTGCACATATTCATACTCTAGGATCTCATGGTCTTTGATAGTAGATTCATTCCATTTAATATCCTTTGCAAGTGCTCTGTAATTGGAAATATATGTTTCAAACAGCATCTCCCCTTTACGGTTCTGGGTAATAGATGCCGCATTCACCATATAATAATATCCGCTATAATTGATGATCCTGCATCTTGGATGTGCAACCATACACCGAAGATTAAATATGCCATCCTCATAATACCGCAATCCGCGAAAGTCAATTCCGTTTTTTCTTAAGAAATCCAACCGGTATAAACGTACTACCGCCGATGGCATTACCCACGCAAACGCCTCGGAATCTATGATCTTACCTGCAATCTGCTTATCTCCCATGCATTTCAAGAAGCTGCCGATAACAATATCTGTATCTGCTCCCATTGCCTCTACATACCTTGATACAAAATCCGCTGCAATATAATCATCACTGTCAAGAAAGCAGATATACTCTCCGGCGGCACTTTCCATTCCAAGATCACGAGCAGCCCCAAGCCCACCGTTTTTCTCCGGCATCACCACACGGATGTTAGCATGCGCCGCCTCATATTTTTGCAAAAGCTGTGCCGAGTTATCGGTAGAACAGTCATTTACACATATAATCTCAATACTCATATAATCCTGTGCCAGAACAGAATCCAGACAACGCGCAAGATACTTTTCCACATTGTATACCGGAATTACAACCGACACCAATGGATTTGAACTCATCGCTTCACACCTCAATCTTTCTTTGCAAGCAAACACAGGCAAGGCTTTAACAGTCCGATCCTGTATAAAAATCTCCACATATCGCAAGCAGTTGCAATTGATATAAGTTCTCCTTTGCGCTTCCAGATATGTATATAATGATTTTTGTAAAATGCCGGATAACGTTCCTTCAGCCAATTCATTGCCCTGTCATACTGAATTGCTACATCCCGCCGTTTGGAATTTCTCACCGTAAAGAAAAAATACCACACAAGGTAGCGCATGAAAAAGTATTCTACTGCGTCCTCTCCAATGCAGTTCTTCTCTGGCAGGTTCACATAAATCCTCTCCAATAAAAAAAGCGGGTCAACCGATTTCCGGATACAGTTCTGCTTGGAATTGGAAACAGATGCCGGATTATTCGTCCATATGTATCCGTTGTAGCCAGTCGTTACAACGCTTCTCGTATGTGAATATGCTAGCATGTTGAAGTAGACATCTTCGCCTAGCGTGTAGCTTAGAAACCGAATTTCATTTTCTCTTAAAAACGAGGTTCTATAAATATGCGCCCACGGAGCCATCACAACAAACTTTGACCATTCCCCATCGGTCAGGTTCACCACCTTACGGTTATCACCCTCCACCGTCACCCTCGTATATCCGCCGACAACAATATCCGCCTCCCGGTTCCTGGCAATCTTCAGATAAGTCTCACAGTAATCTACTGCCAGCCTGTCATCCTGATCCACAAACACAATATACTCTCCGGTTGCCTCCTCAATTCCTCTGTTTCTGGTACAGGCAACCCCCTGATTTTCCTGCTGTAAAAACCGAGCCACTATGTGTTCATTACTACTTTTCTGATTTTCCAGAAATTCCTGAATTGCTGCGTATGAATCGTCCGTAGATCCATCATCATATACCAATACTTCCAGATTGTCGTACGTCTGCTTCCATATGCTTGTCAGGCAATCTGCTATATGCGCCCTTCCATTGTATACAGGAACAATTACTGTAATCTTGTCCATCATCTCTACCACTTTCTATTATCCATTGCTCCTATTTTAACACAACGACACCTTTAATATCTACCTTTTCTTCATTCGGATTGCTTAATATGCCAATGTAAATTGACAGTGCGGCAACAGTATACTAATATAAGGATATTATGAAAACACTGACCAAAAATTATTTCTATAACTTAATGTATCAGGTTTTAAGTCTTATTATTCCGCTTATTACCGCTCCATATATTTCCCGTGTATTGGCAGCTGACACTATCGGTCAATACTCTTTTGCTCAATCAATTGTATCATACTTCGTCCTGTTCGCTTCCATCGGAACCGGCATGTATGGGCAGCGTTATATTGCAGAACTTACCGCTCATCACGGGAATACCCGCAAAGCATTCTGGGAGATCACCATACTCCGTGGAACAGGAATCGGGCTTGCCATTCTCCTGTACTGTGGCACCATACTCCGGTATACCGATTCACGCCTGATTTATGCCGTTGCCGGAATTGAAATATTGGCTGCACTTTTTGATATCTCATGGTTCTATCAGGGAACAGAACAATTTCAGAAGCTTTCCGTCTTTAATGGATTCTGCCGTATCATAGCAACCGTATGCATTTTCGTATTTGTTCGGGCCAAAGATGACCTTGTTATCTACATGGCTTGCAACGGTCTTGCTATCCTCGCAAGCAATCTGATTCAGTGTATCGAAGTCCACAGATATATGTCTGGCGATGCTCCGCGTTCTGAGATTCACCCATTCCGCCATATACTTCCATCCTTACGGCTTTTTGTTGCGCAGCTGGCAATCCAGTTGTATACCGTTTTGGACAAGACCATGATCGGACTTATCACCAAATCCAACTATGAAAACGGCTACTATGAACAATGCCAGAAGATCATACGAATGTTAGAGGCCATCATCACCTCACTCGGGACAGTAATGGCTTCAAGAATCACAATTCTTTGGCATGGTGATCAAGATAAAAACAAAGAGCAGATCCACAATTTGCTTCTTTTTTCGTTCCGTGTTGTATTCGCAATCGGTCTTCCTATCATGATGGGCGTTATACTAATTGCGGATCGTATTGTTCCAATCTACTATGGGCCCGGCTATGAACCGGTCTGTAACATGCTCAAATGGCTCTCTGTCATCGTTCCTACGATCGGGGTCAGTAACGTCATTGGATACCAGCTTCTCATTCCATCCAAACGCGAGCGACTGATGACGATCTCCGTTGTATGCGGTTCAATCGTAAATATCATTACTAATCTAATCCTTATTCCAAGATTTGGAGCAATGGGTGCCATCTATGCATCTGTATTGTCAGAAATAATCGTTTCATCCGTCCAATTATTTATGGTACGGAAGGAGCTTCATTTTCGCCCGATACTTCGGATATTCTTCCACTACTTCGGATATTCCGTAGTCATGCTGCTCATCGGGGGACTTTTACTGCATTTATTGGGCGATGGTGTTCTTGCCCTGTTAATTGCAATAATTGCCTGCGTGCTGGTATATGCGCTGTGTCTTATCATCATGCACGACCCAATATTATCGTTTATTTTTTCTAAGGAGGATTCCTATGCCAAATAGTCGCAAACTCACAAGTGACTCCGTATTTTACTCACTTGCCTATATATACCTCTCGCTGCCGGTATGTATCTTTATGCTCGGATGGTTAAAGCCGGCCTTTTCGATTCCATTTGTAGTACTAGTGACTATCTGCCTTATACGGATCTGTCTAAATAGCAGCCGCGATTCAACTGTAGCCGATCGGCCTACACTGTCACACTCATCTATCATAAAGCTGCTTATTGCTGGTGTACTCATTATCATCTGGGTGTGTCTCTCAGGAATCGGCGGGGTATCCTTTCAAACCTCTGACCATTATTGGCGCAACACTATTTTTGATATACTTGTCAAGCAGGATTGGCCTGTGCGCTATGAAGTCGCAACTGCGGAAGGAATTTCTGTGCGAGAACTGATCTATTACATCGGTTTTTGGCTTCCGGCGGCATTTGTGGGAAAAGTGCTTGGATTACATGCCGGCTTTATTTTCCAGACTATATGGGCATGCATCGGTTGTTTTATTGTCTATTATCTCATCTGCCGCAAATTTAAAAATGTCCGTTTGTGGTATTTGCTCTTATTTATTCTGTTCAGTGGTTTAGATGTGATTGGCGCGACCTTGCTCAGAAACGGGATTCCAAATTACATGTACTATGACGGACAGAGTATTTATTCTCCGCTTTCTACCACTCATTTAGAGTGGTGGTGTGATTACCAATACTCCGGCATAACAACACAATTATTCTGGGTGTTCAATCAAACCATTCCGGCATGGATTGCAACCCTTTTGTTAATTCGAAGAAAAGATAACCGCTATCGCATCTTTATACTCGGCTGTCTCCTTCTTTGCAGTCCATTTCCGCTTGTCGGATTGCTTCCTTTTGTGTTCTATTGGATTGTGAAACGGCAAAAAGGCTTATTCTCTTTTGAAAATATTGTGGGCGGCGGAATTAGCGGAATTGTATCGTTTCTCTACCTGCGGGCAAATAGCGCAAGCCAGATGCATGGAACAAATGCAGCAACGTTAAGCTTTCCTGTTAAATACATCGTGGCAGCGATTGTTCTCCTTATAATTGGTGGAATCCTATACTACTTCGTAAGATTTAAGAGTCAAAAGAAGCTGCTTTATCTACTTGGTGCTATCCTGCTCGTCGGCGGTCTTGCCTACTCGCTTCATGCCGGATTTGATTTTTGCGTGAAGATAGGTGTTCTTGGCGTATTTATCCTGCTGGAGGCAGGTGTATATTATTTGCTGGTGTTCAAATATCATAAAAAAGAGCCTCTTTACTATATTACATTTATATGGCTCTGCATCTGCCCTCTGCTTACCGTCGGTGCCGGTCAGGACTTCTGTATGCGAGCCTCTGTTCCCGCATTGCTGTTTCTTTACCTTATGGTAACAGATACACTGATCCAGACAGCAAAAAAGCACAGCTATATTCACTGTGCCCTTATATGTGTCGTATTACTTATCGGAGCAATCACACCTGTTCACGAAATCTATCGTTCTATCCGCTATACCATTGATTATCGTACTTCCGGTACTGATATTCTGTCGAATAAAGCTAATGAAGAGGATACGATGCGTGCGGATAATTTTTCCGGTGTTCGATCCGGGGATAAAATTTACAGCCTCCTATTTAA
>JALEKN010000053.1 GCA_022769125.1 Agathobacter sp. | reverse complement strand
ACCATTCTTGGCACCCTTGCCGTTGCCAACCATGATTGCAACCGGAGTTGCAAGTCCGAGCGCGCAAGGGCAGCTGATAACCAATACAGAGATTCCTCTCGCAAGTGCAAATCCAAAAGTCTGTCCTGCGAGCAGCCAGCCAATGATCGTCACAACCGCGATCGTGATTACCGCAGGTACAAATATTCCGGAAACAGTATCCGCAATCTTTGCGATCGGTGCCTTGGTTGCCGCCGCATCACTTACCATCCTGATTATCTGGGATAAGGTTGTATCTTCCCCGACTCTTGTTGCCTCGCAGCGGATAAAACCGGATTGGTTTATCGTAGCAGCAGAGACAAGGTCTCCGGCATCCTTGTCCACTGGAAGGCTCTCTCCTGTCAAAGCCGCCTCGTTGACCGCACTGTGTCCGTCCACGATGATACCGTCTACGGGTATGTTCTCTCCCGGACGTACCACAAAAATATCACCTTTTTTTACCTGTGCGATTGGAACAACCACCTCTGCGCCATCCTTTAGAATGGTCGCATTTTTCGGTGCCAGCTTCATAAGCCCTTTCAGTGCATCCGTAGTCTTGCCCTTGGAATGTGCCTCAAGCATCTTGCCTACTGTGATCAGCGTAAGGATCATGGCCGCAGATTCGAAGTAAAATTCATGCATGTACTCCATGACCAATTCGTCGTTACCTGCAAGCTGCGCGCTTGTCATTGCAAACAGCGCGTAGGTACTGTACACAAACGATGCAGCTGAGCCAAGCGCTACCAATGTGTCCATATTCGGTGCGCCGTGGATCAGTCCCTTAAAGCCGCTTATAAAAAATTTCTGGTTGATTACCATAATGATGCCAGCCAACAGAAGCTGCACCAAGCCCATTGCAATGTGATTTCCTTCAAAGAATTCCGGAAGCGGCCAGTTCCACATCATATGCCCCATGGAAAAATACATGAGGACAAGAAGGAACCCCACGGAGGTATATAACCGCCGTTTTAAAACCGGAGTTTCATGGTCTTTTAGCATCTCTTCCTGCCTCGAATAATCGACCGCCCCGCTCTCAGTGCGATTGTCTCCGGTGCTCTGCTTTGGGCTTGCGCCATATCCTGCTGCCTCGACCGCAGCGATAATCTCAGCGTTCTCTGCAGTACCCTCTACGCCCATCGAGTTCGTCAGAAGGCTGACGGAGCATGCCGTAACCCCCGGCACCTTGGACACTGCCTTTTCAACCCGGTTGCTGCATGCTGCGCAGCTCATACCGGTTACCATAAACTGTTTCATAGTCCTATATGTCCTTTCACTTTATTTCATAAGCTTTTTCACAACTTCCACAAGCTCATCTACCACTTCATCCTTGCCATCGCGGATATCCTCAACCACACAGGAATGGATATGCTGCGCCAGCAGCTCTTTATTAAATGCATTCAAAGCAGCCTGGATCGCCCCAACCTGTGTTAAGATATCCACACAGTAGCGGTCATCCTCAACCATGCCTTTAACACCGCGCACCTGTCCCTCGATCCGGTTCAGGCGGGTAAGCAGGCTCCTGTATTCCTTGCTGTCGTGGTCACGATGTTTCATCTTCCCGGTGTCATTCCCGCAGCAGCACCCTGCATGTCCGGTCATGTCACAACAATTCTCCGGCATATCGTTCTCCTCCGGGCAGATCCCGTCTATACGATTTTCTTCCATATCATTCCCCTTTCCCTGATATATCATTTATGATCAACAGATCACTCCGCACTTCGCATTCCCGCAATCTGCTCCCCTATGATCACAGTATACACATATTGCTTATAATTATTATCTGTATACCTCTTGGGGGTATACTTAATATATACCCCATGTAGGTATATTGTCAAGAGGATACCTGACCGTTTTTTCTCAACTATAAAGCAAAAAAGAATGGCATGAAGATCACACCATTCTTTTTCGTAAAATATTATGTTGTCCGGTCAGACTTACTTCGTAAGCTCCTCGATCCGCTCCTTCGCCTGTCTTGTCTTCTCATTCGCTGCGGTATAGAACTTGTCGAATACCGGATATGCCTTGTTTAAGTATTCCAGCTCCTTGTCCGTATCCTTCAGTGCACGGTAGCACTTTGCGATGTTGAAGGCTGGCTCTGCCATTGACAGGTCGTTGTTTTTCTCTCCGATCCCAAAGGCTTCCATTGAACAGCTTAACGCCTGCTCCGTCCTGCGCCAGTCCAGATACATAACTGCCATATTATTCAGGACTCTGCCTTTTTCCAATGCAAACTCTACATGAGCCCCCAGAAGCGCCAATGCAGTTTTATGATTCTTCTCGGCTTCCTCGAACCGTTTCAGCTTGCCCTGTGCCATCGCCAGGTCCTCGCATGCCATAGCATAGTTAATATGATCCTTTCCAAAGTAATAGCCTGCATACTCGATGGCGTTGGCAATACACTCGACTGCCTCCTCCATCCTGCCGATCTGATAGCAGTAGGTTCCTTTATAGAAATTGTAATACCAGCTATGCAGGACGTTGTCCTTCTTCATATAGACTTCCATCTGCCGCAGGCACTCGGCACCTTCGTCCAAACGCTTCGTGCCATTACACATTGCAAGCTGGGAGCCCCAAAGCAGGAACAATTCATCCCTGTATTTCTTCTTATCATGCTCGGCAGCTTTTATTCCCTTTTCATTCCATGAGAAGGATTCGTTCATTCTTACCTGAAGTCCCGTCAGAAGTCCGAGCAGATAATAGCGGTTGACTTCCTCCGCCTTGCACTCGCTCTCCTTCTCTTTTTGAAGAAGCGCCTCTGCCTTCTTAATCTCTCCGGCATCCAGCATTACACTTGCTGTCACATTGACAAGTCTGTGGTATGCCACCTCACTGACGGTTCTGCTCTTGTCCTGTTTTTCTATCTCTTTTTCCAGCAGCGCAATATCGGGAGCCAGAATATCCGAACAGATCTGGTATCCGCGGATGCGTACCTCGTCTGTAATCTGCTTTGCGTTCTGTATCATCTCCTTGATCTGTCTCACACGGTTTGGAGCCAGAGAGAAGTTCCTCTTTACGATCTCCGCAGCCTGTACCACCAGCGGGATCCATTCATCCGCCACGGAAAACGATACCTTAAACAGAACATCCATCACCAGTTCGGAGCTGCGGATAAAATCGGCATCCTCCGATCCAAGCATCCGCTCCCTGCATTCAAGCTCCGTAAGATCACCAAATTCGGACGTCCAGCGGGACGCGATCTCCCGATAGAGCTGGTATACCTCCGCGCTGGATACCGGCTTGTCCAGAATGCTCTCCGCGATAACCGGGTGCATGGACACTGCCTGCTCATTCATTTCCAGCCAGCCCTGTCCGCCTAACGTCTGCACAAAGTCCGCAGAATTGTCCATCATATATCCCATGTACATGTTCAAAAAGCCGACCGGATATTTTCGATACGGAAGCACCGCCACGATCCGCAGGAACTCTTTCTGGTTCTCCTTCAGACCGTATTTGGAATAGAGCTGCGCGTATATCTTACGAAGTCCCAGCCACTTTTCTTCTTCCTTGTTCAGCACCGGTTCGTCCTGCGTGCCAAGCTTGCCGATCAGTTCATCCAAAGACCAGCCCATAGAACCTGCAAACTGTCCAAGCAGCCGGAGCGTCAGCGTATGGCGGTAAATCGGGTTGTTCAGTAACGCCTCCAGCCGAAGCTGCTCCTCCTTCTCCAGAATGAACTTGTAGTTGTCACGGAACACCAGATTACAGGATTTTAAATCAAGTTCGTTGATCTTATAGGTCTCGAATCCATCGATCGAAGCCAGCCGCGAGGTCGCGAAAATGTTGGCAGAAAGCTCATCGAGAACCTTTAAGTACGGATCTTCCTCCGTGGTCTTGCTGATGTTATCGATCAGGATCAGCACCTTGTTGTGGGCGCAGTATCTTTT
>JALEKN010000007.1 GCA_022769125.1 Agathobacter sp. | reverse complement strand
TTCGTATGATCGCTGGTCTGGAGGATATCTCCGGCGGTACATTTAAGATCGACGGAAAAGTAATGAACGATGTAGAGCCAAAGGATCGTGATATCGCAATGGTATTCCAGAACTACGCTCTGTATCCACATATGACAGTATTTGATAATATGGCATTCGGTCTTAAGTTAAGAAAAGTTCCGAAGGACGAGATCAGAGCAAAGGTTGAAGAGGCTGCAAGAATCCTTGATCTTGAGAAGTTACTTGACCGTAAGCCAAAGGCTCTTTCCGGTGGACAGAGACAGCGTGTTGCCATGGGACGTGCAATCGTTCGTAATCCTAAGGTATTCCTTATGGATGAGCCACTTTCCAACTTGGATGCAAAACTTCGTGTACAGATGAGATCTGAGATCGCTTCTCTTCATAACAGACTTGGTGCAACCATCATCTACGTTACACATGACCAGACAGAGGCTATGACCCTTGGTACCAGAATCGTAGTTCTGAAAGATGGTGTTATCATGCAGGTTGACTCTCCGCAGAAGTTATACAATCAGCCGAACAACCTGTTCGTTGCAGGATTCATTGGATCTCCTCAGATGAACTTTGTTGATGCTGATGTTGAGGTTGCTGGTGACAAGGCAATGCTTAAGTTTGGTAACTACTCAATCACATTACCGGAAGCTAAGGCTAAGAAGGTTATTGATGGCGGATATGCAGGAAAGAAAGTTATCTTCGGTATCAGACCGGAAGATATCTCTGATGATGCTGAGGCACTCGAGAAGTTCCCAGAGAGCACAATCGAGTCTGACGTTACCGGATACGAGCTTCTTGGAGCAGAAGTATTACTGTACTACACTGTTGCAGGTGCTAACATGACAGCAAGAGTTGATTCTGATACACCGGCTCGTTACGGCGATCACATCAAGCTTGCATTGGATCCAAGCAAGATTCATGTATTCGACAAAGAAACTGAATTGACAATTACCAACTAGTCTTATAAAATTAAATAGTTGTAATTTACAAAACCGGGTGTAAATGCACCCGGTTTTATTTCGCACCAAGGAGGCAGAGGATGATTTCCAACCAGAAACTGCAAAATGCATTGAATGAGATAAAGGAGATATCGAATCATGACACGGCACTTTTTTCCGCAAAGGGACGTCTGCTGGCGAGCACATTCGAAGTGGACGGCGCATACGAAGAGACCGCATTGGATTTCGCGGATGCTATGTCAGATGAGCTTTCCGTGCCGGATTATTCATTCTTTCGAGTGGTTGTGGAGGGAGAGACAGAATACATTCTTCTGATGCAGGAGAAGGACGAACATTCACATGTGTTCGGCAGAATGGCAGTATGCCAGATACGCAATCTCGCCATCAGCTACGCGGAGCAGTTTGACCGCAACAATTTTGTCCGCAATATCCTTCTTGGTAATATGCTTGCGGTGGACATTTACAGTAAGGCAAAGAAGCTTCACATCGATTCGGAAGACCGGCAGGTATTTGTTGTGGATACAGGTAAGAAGAATATTGACATTGCCCTTGAACTTGTAAAGAATCTGTCCGATACAAGAACAGGGGATTTTGTGACCAGTGTGGACGAACACAGTATTGTACTGATCAAATCACTAAGCTCCGTGCCAGAGAAAAAGCGCGAGAATTTTGCAAAGGAAGTGGCAGACAATCTTGTGGATAATCTGCATATGGAGGCGATGATCAAGGTTCGTGTCGGATATGGCAATATTGTCAGCCAGATACAGGATCTGACCGAATCCTATCAGGAGGCAAAGCTTGCACTTGAAGTCGGAAGGGTGTTTTATGCGGAGTACGATACGATTTCTTACGGAAAACTTGGTATTGGACGGCTTATTTATCAGCTTCCGATGAGTTTGTGCGATATGTACATAAAGGAAGTGTTTGGAACGGAAATCCCGGATATTCTTGCGGATGAGGAGGCAATGTCCACAATCAACAAATTCTTTGAGAACAATCTGAATATTTCGGAGACGGCACGCCAATTATACGTTCATAGAAACACGCTTGTGTATCGTCTTGAACGCATCGAGAAAGCAATCGGGCTTGACATCCGCACCTTTGATGATGCTATGACATTCCGCATTGCCGTGATGGTCATCGCACATATGCGCGACGCTAAGGGACTGAAATAACATTTGATAATTATGGGGCTGCATATATCTGCATCCCCTTTATAGATAGTTTTTATAATTCTACAGCCCTTATCTCCTTTATGGAAAAGCACCGCTAAAAATAGTGAAATTCTATTTCAACCATCCCTGCGGTTTCTTTATTAGTTGTGTCTTCTATAGGTTTGAACACTCCTGCCATCCGGTTCGCGGATAGGCGGACTTTGCTTCCGAGGGCTTTCGTGTTCTCCTTGGCAGGCAGATCGAGCGAAATGGGAGCATGCCCCGACTGTTTGAGCACGATATGTGAATATATAGAACACATATAGCGCGAGTCTTGAGGGGCATGCGCCTAATAGCAATTTCGCGAGATTGCCTGCTTAGGAGAACTAGAAAGTCCGACAGCAAAATCCGTCTACCGTGAACAGGCTGGCTTGGAGTGTCAAAGCCAATATTAGACACAACCGGTTCACCGCAGAAATGGTTGAAAGAATTTCTACTATTTTTGCGGAATCGCTTTTCAAAAAGAAGACAAGGACTGTAGAATAATATAAGTATAATAAAGGGGGATGCAAATATGCACAGCCCCATGAAGCAATAAAATGTAAAGGAGCAGACGTATGGCAAAGAAGGCGACATACGATGAAAGCAGCATATCGGTTCTGGAGGGGCTTGAGGCAGTTCGTAAGCGCCCGGGAATGTATATCGGAAGTGTTACGAGAAAGGGACTTAATCACCTGATCTATGAGATTGTAGATAATTCGGTGGACGAGCATCTTGCAGGAGTGTGCGATACAATCTGGGTAACATTGGAAAAGGACGGATCATGTACGGTAGAGGATAATGGACGAGGAATTCCGGTCGGAATGCATGCCAAGGGAATGTCTGCTGCACGTGTGGTATTTACGACGCTGCATGCAGGAGGTAAATTCGATAACTCAGCATATAAGACAAGCGGTGGTCTGCACGGAGTAGGATCATCCGTTGTAAATGCGCTTTCTACCTATATGGATGTGGAAATCAGCAGAGACGGCTATGTTCACCATGATCGTTATGAGAGAGGAAATCCGGTAATTCCGCTGGAGAATGGATTGCTTCCAAAGATCGGAAAGACAAAAAAGACCGGAACCAAGATCAACTTCCTGCCGGATCCGGAGATATTTGAAAAGACACGGTTCAAGGAGGATGAAGTAAAGAGCAGGCTACACGAGACAGCGTACTTAAATCCGAACCTTACCATTGTCTATGAGGACCGCAGGGGCGAAGAAGTTGAACATCTTGAGTATCATGAGCCGGATGGAATCATCGGATTTGTCAAAGATTTAAACCAGAACCAGGAAGTTTTGCACGATGTCATCTACTTAAAGGGTGAGAGCGAAGGAATTGTTGTTGAGGCTGCGGTCCAATATACGAACGAGTTTCATGAGAATATCCTTGGTTTTTGTAACAATATTTACAATTCGGAAGGTGGAACCCACATTACAGGATTTAAGACTGTTTTTACAACAGTCATCAACAACTATGCAAGAGAGCTTGGTATCTTAAAAGAGAAAGACCCGAACTTTACCGGAGCGGATGTACGAAACGGAATGACAGCAGTTGTATCCATAAAGCATCCGGACCCGCGTTTTGAGGGACAGACAAAGACAAAGCTTGACAATCAGGATGCGGATCGTGTCACAAAAAAGGTGGTCGGGGATGAGATTGTATTGTTCTTTGACAAGAACCTCGATACATTAAAGGCGGTGATTTCATGTGCGGAGAAAGCGGCCAAGATACGAAAGACAGAAGAGAAAGCAAAGACGAATCTGCTGTCCAAGCAGAAATTCTCATTTGATTCAAACGGAAAGCTTGCCAACTGTGAGAGCCGTGATGCATCTCAGTGTGAGATTTTTATCGTAGAGGGAGATTCCGCAGGAGGTTCCGCAAAGACAGCCAGAAACAGAATGTTCCAGGCTATTCTTCCAATCAGGGGAAAAATCTTAAATGTTGAAAAGGCAAGTATTGACAAGGTACTTGCAAACGCAGAGATCAAAACAATGATCAATGCATTTGGCTGTGGGTTTTCGGAAGGATACGGCAATGACTTTGATATTACGAAGCTGCGCTATGACAAGATCGTTATCATGGCAGATGCTGATGTGGATGGAGCACATATTTCCACGTTGCTGTTGACTTTGTTCTACCGGTTTATGCCGGAACTCATTTATGCGGGGCATGTGTATGTCGCAATGCCGCCACTCTACAAGGTCGTGCCTCAAAAGGGCGAGGAGGAATACCTTTACGATGATGCGGCACTCGAAAAGTACCGTAAGACACATGCAAATCAGAAATTTACTTTGCAGCGCTACAAAGGTCTTGGAGAAATGGATGCCGACCAGCTTTGGGAGACAACCTTAAATCCAAAAACACGTATGCTTAAGCGCATTGAGATCGAGGACAGCATGATGGCGTCGGATATGACGGCACTTTTGATGGGAAATGATGTCCTTCCGCGAAAGGAATTTATCTATGCACATGCGCATGATGCTGAGGTAGACAACCAGGCATAGCCGTTGGGGCATTGTCACAACACGGACAAACATGAATGCAAATGTAGGAGAACTGTATGGAAAGCAGTAATATTATTCAAACAGAATATTCGGAGCATTTGGAGAAGTCCTTTATGGACTATGCGATGAGCGTCATCATTGCAAGAGCGTTTCCGGATGTCAGAGATGGATTTAAGCCGGTTCAAAGACGTATCCTTTATGATATGAATGAATTGGGAGTAAAATACGATAAGCCATATAAAAAGAGTGCGCGTATCGTCGGTGATACGATGGGTAAATATCACCCACATGGTGACAGCTCAATCTACGGGGCGATGGTTGTCATGGCACAGGATTTTAAAGAGGGACTTCCCCTTGTTGATGGACATGGTAACTTCGGCTCCATAGAGGGGGACGGAGCGGCTGCTATGCGATATACGGAGGCACGCCTGCAGCGGATCACGCAGGAGGCGTATCTTGCGGATCTCGACAAAGACGTTGTGGATTTTGTGCCGAACTATGATGAAACAGAAAAAGAGCCGCTCGTGCTTCCGGTAAAGGTACCAAACCTTCTGATCAATGGTGCAGAGGGTATTGGTGTCGGAATGGTAACTAGTATACCGACACATAATCTGGCCGAATGCATTGACGGTGTCATCGCTTACATGAGAAACCCGGACATCACCACAGAAGAGATGATGCAGTATATTCCGGGACCAGATTTCCCAACTGGAGGAATTGTAGCAAACAAAGATGAACTGACTGAGATCTATAGGACAGGAACCGGAAAAATCAAGCTTCGCGGCAAGATTGAAGTGGAACAGCAGAAGGGCGGAAAAGAACGCCTGATCATCACGGAAATTCCGTACACAATGATCGGTGCCAATATTGGCAAATTTTTAAATGATATTTATTCGCTGGTTGAGACGAAAAAGACGAGCGACATTGTAGATATCACGAATCAGTCCTCAAAAGAGGGCATCCGCATTGTGCTTGATTTGAAAAAGGGCGCGGATGTGGAGGCTCTTAAGAATCTGTTATACAAGAAGACAAAGCTGGAGGATACGTTCGGAGTCAACATGCTTGCGGTTGCGGACGGAAGACCGGAGACACTTGGCATCGTAGAGATTATCCGGCACCACGTGAACTTCCAATACGAGATTGCAATACGCAAATACAAGACACTTCTTGCAAAGGAACTCGACAAGAAGGAGATTCAGGAAGGTCTTATCGAAGCCTGCAACGTCATTGATCTGATCATCGAGATCCTGCGGGGCAGCAAGAATATCGCAGATGCGAAGGCCTGTCTGACCAAGGGAGAGACCTCCAATATCAAATTTAAGTCCAAAGAGTCCGAGAAGATGGCAAAGCAGCTTCATTTTACGGAACGTCAGGCCTCTGCAATCCTCGAGATGCGTCTGTACCGCCTGATCGGATTGGAAATTGATGCACTGATGAAAGAGCATGAGGATACACTTGCTAAGATCGCACGATACAGTGAACTGCTTTCCAGCAGGTCTGCGATGGCAAAAGCAATCATTAAGGAGCTTAATGACCTGAAAAAGGAGTACGCAGTTCCGAGAAAGACACAGATTGACAATCTTGCGGAAGCAGTTGTTGTCGAGAAAGCAATCGAGGAGAAAGACGTTATCTTTCTTATGGATCGGTTCGGTTATGCAAAGACCATCGATGTCGCTTTGTATGAGAGAAACCGTGAAACTGCGGATGCGGAGAACCGCTATGTATTTACAGTCCGCAATACCGGACGAATCTGTATCTTTACGGACAAGGGACAGATGCACTGGGTAAAGGTGATGGATCTTCCGTTTGGAAAGCTTAAAGACAAGGGAACTCCGATCGACAACGTAAGTAATTATGACAGTAAGGCGGAGCATTATATCTACGTCTGTGCAATGGAATCATTGGAGGGCAGTAAGCTGATCTTTGGAACAAAGAGCGCAATGTTAAAGCTTGTGGATGGCAGCGAGTTTATTGTTGGCAAAAAGACAACTGCGGCGACGAAGCTTGCGGATGGAGATGAGGTGCTTCTCATTCAAAAAGTGGAGGCAGACGATACAATTGTCATGCGCTCAAAGAAGGATATGTTCCTTCGGGTTGCCTGTGAACAGATACCAGAAAAGAAAAAGAGTGCAGTCGGAGTGAGAGGTATGAAGCTTGATGCAGGCGATGAACTTTCAAACATTTATTATCTGCAGGATGGAGATAATGAAAATGTGGAGGTGAAGGGCAAGGAGATCGCCCTGAACAGGCTTCACATCGGAAACCGCGATACAAAAGGGGTTAAGAGGTAACAAAGGATGAACTATGAAGAAGCGCGTGCATATGTCCGGGAAGTATCAAAAACCGGAAGTGTACTTGGACTTGAAAGTATTGAGCGATTGATGGATGAATTGGGGAATGTGCAGAACGAATTACCAATCATTCATATTGCCGGAACAAACGGGAAAGGGTCTACCGGCGCATACCTCGCCGCTGCATTTGCAGAGGCGGGGCTTCATGTAGGAAGGTACTGTTCTCCGGCGGTCTTTGATCCGCTTGAGGTATGGCAGTATGACGGAGTAAATATCTCCGAGATGGAATATGCAAATGTAATGTCACAGGTGAAGACTGCCTGTGACATTGTGGTATCTAAAGGATGTCCGGCCCCAACGGTATTTGAAGTGGAAACGGCAGCCGCCTTTGTCTATTTTTCAGGGAAAAAGCCGGATGTGGTATTGCTCGAGGTCGGAATGGGAGGCCTCACGGATGCAACGAACGTGATCGCAAAACCGCTGGCATCCGTAATTACCACGATCAGCATGGATCACATGCAGTTCCTTGGGGATACGCTTTCAGACATTGCAAGGGCAAAAGCCGGAATCATAAAGGAAAAGAGTCCGGTCTTTTGCGCGCCGCAGGAGGAAACGGCAGCGCAGGTACTTCGACAGACGGCGGAAGAGAAGAAAGCACCGATCACACTGCTTGAGGAACGGCAGATAAGCGGGAAAGCACAAAAGCCCGGCTGCCTGCGTCTTGTGTATAATTCTGACCGGTATGGGGAATTTGCACTTACCACGTCTATGGCGGGCAGTTACCAGGTGCGAAATACAGCACTTTCGGCTGAGACCGCGGCTTATTGCCTGGCGCAGCTAAAGCCGCAGGAATCCGAAAAGCAGCATAAACGCTGGATTTGTGACGGAATTGCCAAAACGGTATGGCCGGGCCGCTTCGAGGTGCTTGGAAATAACCCGCTGTTTGTGCTGGATGGGGCACATAATGAGGATGCCGCATATTGTCTGGAAAAGACGGTGCAAAATTGTTTTACAAATACAAAGCTTGTCTATATAATAGGGGTGTTGGCAGATAAGGAGCATGAAAAGATGCTCAAAATCATGCTGCCACACGCAAAGCGGGTATATACCGTTACCCCGCACAATCCGAGAGCACTTAAAACAGATGCACTTGCGAAGGAGGCCGCTTTGTTTTGCGAATCGGTAAATGCATGTGAAAGCGTGGAAGAGGCAGTGACATCCGCTCTTCGTGATGCAAAGAGCATGGGACTTCCGGTGCTTGCATTTGGATCTCTATCGTATTTAAAGGAATGCAGGGATGCCTATCAAAAGGCAATGCGGAAAAATCTGTAAGATTGCAGCAGAAAGATCAGTCAGAGGTGAAAAACAATTATGGTAGATAAAGAAAAGGTAATGGAAGGTGTAAAGCTGATCCTTGAAGGAATTGGCGAGGATACGCAGCGGGAGGGCCTCTTGGATACACCGGACCGGATCGCACGTATGTATGAAGAGATATTCGGCGGCATGGAGGAAGACG
>JALEKN010000055.1 GCA_022769125.1 Agathobacter sp. | reverse complement strand
TGTCAGTTTTGAATTATAATTATTTTTTGAATCCGCCTTTATCTCATCTGTATTTGCAGCAAAAACGGCGTATAGGCAAATAATTGCCATCAAAACACGAATTACCCTATTGTTTAATAATCTCCGTCTTGACATATCCTCTTCCCCTCTCATCAACACCTTTACCGTCAGCCATATGGCATTTTACTTTCTAAAATGCTGTATTCCTGCTATAGAGTGTTTTTTGCATCCTCTTTCTGATAAAAAAAGCAACTCCATTTAAATTTGGAATTGCATTTTATCATTCAATCTCCCCAGCAAAGCTGGGGAGATTTGACTTCTCATTTAAAAAATACCAAGTGAAAGTACCACAGCCGCTGCGACACCCAGAATATCAAGAATTGTAAGAACAACAATTGTTGTAGAAAGTGACTTTGTAGAACTGATCTTCTTATCCAGATCGTCCATCTTATTCAGATGATTGTCAATATTCTTAATAAGTTCCTGTGTATTGCGGTAGCTTTGTACACTCTCTGTGTGAATCTTATCAGAAAGCTCGCTCTTAGCTGTATCATGCTTCTCCGCGAGTTCGTTCTTTGTTTCGTCTAACTTGCTTGAAATTGTATCTTTCGTTATATCAAGCTTATCAGAAAGCTCGTTCTTTATCTCATCTAATTTGTCAGAGACCTGCTTAACCTCTCCAAACTGTTCCGTAATCTGCAGGATCGCACGGTTTGTTTCCTGTGCCCTTGTGTTTGCAGCCGCCTCTGATGCTCTCTGCATCCGTGCCATCGACTGGTCCAAAGCGTCCAGCTTTGCATCCACCTTGTCCGCCATATTATTGATTTGCTTTGCAACCTCAGCGGTGATTCCATCTGCCTTTTCCTGACGTTCATTCACAATCTGCTGAAGTTCCTCGGCCTTGTCACTCCGCTCATTTACGATCTGCTGAAGTTCTTCTGCCTTCTCTTCTTTCGTGCGGAGAAGCTGCTGAAGCTGCTGGGCTTTCTCACGGAACTCATCAATACGGGCCAGAAGGAAATCATCCTGTACTTCCGCAAGCTGTACATCGTCCACCTGTGATGCAGCGTTTAAGGAAGCTTCCTGTGTAGCAGTCTGCTGAGTGGTCGCTTTTGGTTCCGTTTCCTGTGATACAGCCGCCTGTGCCTCATATTCATTCGTTTTTGACTGTCCGCCATATTCCTGTGTATCCGGGATATGCTCCCCCATCTGCTTCAATGCGTCCGCCCAAGCATCAGCCTCTGATTTATGAACCGGTTCACTCTGTCCAATAATTGTTATTTCCTTCTCAAAGTTTTCCATCTTACCCTTTACTCCGCTGGTTGATTTATTTATCGGTGTCGTCGCTGCTTTCTTATTTCGATTCGGATGGCGGCGCAAATCCATATTTAATTGAAATAGATTAAATCGTCCTGCCATCGAAGGCGACCTCCATATATTGTATCTATATCATCATTTATTCTACCATTTCCCATGTATCTTGTAAATCGTTAAAAATACAGTTTTTACAATTTTTGCAAAGAAAAAGAAAGTTTCTATAAAAATTTTACCCTGTTAAGCAAAAAGAAGGGCTGCCATAATCGGCAGCCCCTCCAATGTCCTAAGACATTTATTAATTATTCCTCGTTTCCGTAAAGAGCAACGAGCTTCTGTAAATGTGTATAACGCTCGTTTGCAACCTTCTCAGACTCAGCAAAGAGTTTCTCTGCTCTTTCTGGGAATGGCTTGATCAGACGAGTATAACGAGCCTCGTTGTTCAGGAAATCCTGGTAAGATCCATCTCCAGCCTTAGAGGTAAGAGTAAATGGATTCTTGCCTTCAGCCTTGAGAGCCGGGTTGAATGAGAACAGGTTCCAATAACCAGCAGCTACTGCCTTCTTCATCTCATCCTGGCAGTGGTTCATACCACCCTTTGCGATACCGTGAAGCTCGCAAGGTGCATAACCGATGATAAGTGATGGTGCCGGATAAGCCTCAGCCTCAGCGATTGCCTTAACAGCCTGAGCCATGTTTGCTCCAAGAGCGATCTGTGCAACGTATACATATCCGTAGCTCATAGCGATCTCAGAAAGTGACTTCTTGCTGATTTCCTTACCTGCTGCTGCGAACTGGCAAACCTCACCGATGTTGGAAGCCTTAGAAGCCTGACCACCTGTATTAGAGTACATCTCAGTGTCGAATACCATTACGTTTACGTTCTCACCGGAAGCAAGTACATGATCCAATCCGCCGAATCCGATATCGTAAGCCCATCCGTCACCACCGAAGATCCATACAGACTTCTTGCCAAGGTAATCCTTCTTGTCAAGAGCTGCCTTTGCATCCGGGCATCCAGCTGCTGCTGCCTTCTCTAACTCAGCGATAAGAGCTGCGGTAGGAGCAACGTTAGCCTTGGTGTTATCCTTGGTAGCCATGAACTCATCATAAGCAGCCTTAAGCTCTGCAGATGCCTTGTCGCTTGTTGCACATGCAGTTACATGCTCGATTGCCTGCTCACGGAGATACTTCTGTCCTACATACATTCCAAGTCCATGCTCAGCATTGTCCTCGAACAAAGAGTTAGACCAAGCCGGTCCCTTCTTAGACTCGATGTTGACTGTGTATGGTGATGTAGCAGCCGGGTTACCCCAGATAGAAGAACATCCGGTTGCATTGGAGATGTACATCTGCTCACCAAAGAGCTGTGTGATAAGTCTTGCATAAGAGGTTTCTGCACAACCTGCACAAGATCCTGAGAACTCAAGGAGTGGCTGGTTGAACTGTGATCCCTTAGGGGTAAGGTCGTTCATACCTGCATCGGTCTTCTTGGTAACATTTGCAACGAGGTAATCAAATACCGGCTGCTCTGCTGCCTGAGACTCCTGCGGAACCATAGCGATCGCGCCAACCGGACATACGGTGATACACTCACCACATCCCATACAGTCAAGCGGAGATACGCTCATGGTGTACTTGTTAGCGCCAGCCTTTGGCTTCATATCAGCAAGCTTTGTATTTTCCGGAGCAGCCTTTACTTCATCCTCATTCAGTAAGAATGGACGAATGGTTGCATGTGAACATACAAATGCACACTGGTTACACTGAATACACTTCTGTGCATCCCACTCAGGAACGGTTATGGCAGTACCACGCTTCTCGTATGCGGAAGCACCTGTCTCAAACTGTCCGTCAGCGATATCCTTGAATGCAGAAACCGGAAGAGAATCTCCATCCATAAGTCCGATCGGATCAAGAAGGTCATTTACCATCTTAACGGTTGCAGCACGTCCGGTTCTCTCCGGCTTAGCAACATCCGGAGCCGGATTCTTCCAAGACTCTGGAATCTCTACCTTATGTACAGCGTCCACACCGGCATCGATTGCCTTGTAGTTCATCTCTACAACTGCGTCACCCTTCTTAGAGTAAGACTTCTTAGCTGCCTGCTTCATGAAATCAACAGCCTCATCGATTGGCATAACGTTTGCAAGCTTGAAGAATGCAGACTGTAAAATGGTGTTGGTTCTCTTACCCATTCCGATCTCGATAGCCTTATCGATTGCGTTGATCGTGTAAAGCTGGATATTGTTGTCAGCGATATACTTCTTAGCTGCTGCAGGCATATGATGATCGAGTTCTTCATCTGTCCACTGGCAGTTGATCATGAAGATTCCGCCCGGCTTAACGTCCTGAACCAGCTTGTATCCCTTAACAACATAAGATGGGTTGTGGCATGCAACGAAATCTGCCTGATTGATGTAGTATGGGCTCTTGATCGGCTTGTCACCAAAACGTAAGTGGGAAATGGTAACACCACCGGTCGTCTTAGAGTCATACTGGAAGTATGCCTGAATGTACTTATCTGTGTGGTCACCGATGATCTTCGTCGTGTTCTTGTTAGCACCTACGGTCCCTTCTCCGCCAAGACCCCAGAACTTGCACTCTACGGTACCCGGTGCAGAAGTGATCGGAGCCGGCTTAACCTCTGGTAAGCTTAAGTTGGTTACATCATCGACGATACCGATGGTGAAACGTGGCTTTGGAGCATCCTTCTCTAATTCCTTGTATACAGCGAATACAGATGAAGGAGGAGTATCCTTAGATCCAAGTCCGTAACGTCCTCCACAGAGAACTACATCATTGAGTCCTGCCTCACGAAGTGTGGTAGCAACATCAAGATATAACGGATCACCAAGGGAACCTGGCTCCTTTGTACGATCTAATACAGCGATCTTCTTAACAGTCTTTGGAAGAACAGAAAGAAGAGCCTGTGATGACCACGGACGATACAGACGAACCTTAACAAGTCCGACCTTCTCTCCCTTAGCGGTCAGGTAATCGATAACTTCCTCTGCTACGTCGTTGATAGATCCCATAGCCACGATCACGCGGTCAGCATCCTCTGCTCCGTAGTAGTTGAAGAGCTTGTAATCTGTACCAAGCTTCTCATTTACCTTGTTCATGTACTTCTCAACTACTGCTGGAAGTGCATCATAGAAGGAGATACAAGCCTCTCTATGCTGGAAGAATACGTCTCCGTTCTCATGAGAACCACGAGCTGCCGGATGCTCCGGATTCAGCGCATGTGCTCTGAATGCAGCAACTGCATCCATTGGACACATTTCCTTCAAATCTTCATAATCCCACTTCTCGATCTTCTGGATCTCATGGGAAGTACGGAATCCATCAAAGAAGTTGATAAACGGAACTCTTCCCTCTAAAGCTGCAAGATGTGCAACTGGAGAAAGATCCATAACCTCCTGTGGGTTGGTCTCGCAAAGCATTGCAAAACCGGTCTGACGGCACGCATATACGTCACTGTGATCACCGAAAATATTCAGTGCGTGGGTAGATACGGTACGCGCAGATACATCAAATACGCAAGGAAGGTTCTCACCTGCTATCTTATACATATTCGGGATCATAAGAAGAAGACCCTGAGATGCAGTAAATGTTGTGGTAAGTGCGCCTGCTGCAAGGGAACCGTGTACGGTACCTGCTGCACCAGCTTCTGATTCCATTTCTACGACTTTGACAGTGCTGCCAAAGATGTTCTTCTGTCCGGCTGCAGCCCACTGATCAACAGAGTCAGCCATTGGAGAAGAAGGTGTGATCGGATAGATTCCTGCTACTTCTGTGTAAGCATAAGCTACATGAGCGGCAGCGGTATTTCCATCCATAGATTGTTTTGCTCTAGGCATTGTATTTCCTCCTTTTTTCTCTTCGAATGTGACTATTTGCACACTCAAGTTATGATATAATATTATCACTAAGCATATCAAGTGTAAACAGTATCGACTGTTCAAAATTAGAAACAAAGAAGTAACTGCTCGCAGAATTTTCTGTAAACAGCAGTTTCACAGTCAGCCGTTTGCCTGCAAAATGATTGCTCAAAAATATAGCTTTTCAAACTCTGAAATAGTGATCGGACGATTACACAGATATCCCTGTCCATTTCGGTAGCCACATTCAAGTAGAAGCTGTTCCTGCTCCTGTGTTTCAATTCCCTCAAAAATAATTTCTTTGCCGGATATCCTTACCAGCTCCCCAATTTCAACGATCAGATCACGTCTTTTTCCCTCGAAGCCATTGTCAATGAAGCTCTTATCCATCTTGATCACATCCGCCGGAATGTCCATCAGTACAGAAAGTGACGAATAGCCGGTTCCAAAGTCATCAATTGCAACACGGAATCCAATCTCATGGAGTTTCTCTATACAATATTGCAGATTGCTCAGATTACGGATCAGTACACTCTCCGTCACCTCAATCTCAACATATTCCGGCGACACACTGTACTTAGACAAAATATGGCATATCCTGTTTAGGAACGCATCCACCCCACTCTCAAAATGTCTTCCGGAAAAATTGGTGGAAACAACGATCTTTCTGCGGTTCTGGGCCTGCCAGCGTGTCATTGTTTTCAGCAGTTCTTCAAAAATATAAAAATCAAGCTCCATAATGTAACCAATCTGCTCGAGCGGTCCCAAAAAAGCCGCCGGAGTCAGAAGGTTTCCATCCGGCTTCTGCCATCTTGCTAGTGCCTCCGCACCATATACTTCACGGCTTCCAAGAACAAATTTAGGTTGCAGGAACATTCTGAAATCATCCCGGTACAGAGCTTCATAGAATTCGCCTACCACCTGCTTTTCCCGCGTTCTTGCATTGCGGAAGCCATCATCATAGAACACCGGTTCTTTACACCTTCTGCTCTTTGCCTCTTTCCATGCCATAGTTGCATTTTCAATGGCATTTTCAACATCGATCATCCGCTGTCCATACTGGTATACGCCGCTTGAGATGCTCATGCTGCTGCTCGGGTACTGATGGTTCTGGATATTCGCAAAACGTTGATGCTGGGCCATCACATTCTTTTTAAACTGTTCGTTATCATCTGCTTTCAACAGCATGACAAAGAAATCCGAATACAAACGGCATCCGATTTCGAAGTAATCCTGCGCCATATAATCGGAAGCAAACATCTTAAGGACATTGTCCCCCACCTTATAGCCGTAATTATCATTCACGTAACCGAAATTGTTGATATCCAGGTATTCCAGGAAATAAGTTTTCCCGGGCTCCGGTTCCCTCATAATCCCGGCAACTTTATTCTTAAATCCTTCAAGCGTATACATTCCTGTCAGCTGATCGCACATCTGTATATGGCGAATTTCAGCTTTTGATTCATCCATACGATATCTAAGTGAAACAAAGATTCCAATAATACGCCCTAGTTCCTGGAGAAGAATCTCCGCACTCTCGCTTAAGTTTTTCTCTCCTCCGGTTGAAAGATAAGCAACCTCTCCCGTTCTTCCATTAACATACTCAAATTTAGCAACTGCCACCGTGCACGTTTCATCGCAACAGTTCTCCTGACCATCTCTTAACAGCTGCCCGAGCAGCGGATAATCCCCAATATGCATTCCACGCACAATACGGAATTCCGATACCTTCATATCCTTTGTCCTGCAGCCCATTGGAAACGTAGTCTTGTCATAATAACTGTATCTGTTGCTATAATAATTTGTCAGAACCATCTCCTCGGTATCCGGGGAATGCTCAAATACCCCGACCAATTCAAGATCCAGCCGCTCTGCGATATGCTTAAGGAGCATGTTCAAAGATCCATCTATATTGCGTGCATGTGTCATAAGGCTTACCGCAAAGGACATAAATTCGCTGTCGCTGCGACTGATCTCACCGCGTTTTTCAACAGCCTTTGTATCTGCCCTAAGCGGTCCAACATCCTCACTTCTGGCAATTTCAAAAGAATTCTTTCCGGATTTTTTCACGCGATACATTGCATGGTCAGCCTTCTCCATAAGGCTCTGGTAGTCCTTTCCATCCTTTCCATAGGATGAAAGACCGATACTGACAGAAATTCTTCCAGTAACATTTCCGCCTGTATATTCTTTTTCAAGATTTGCACAAAGCCGCTTCGCTTTCTCCATCCCCTGATTGATATCCGCCCCTGTCATAAACACAAGGAACTCATCTCCCCCGATCCGTCCGACAATATCATTTTTCCCGAACTCATCCCGGATCATGGACGCTACATCAAGAATGACCGTGTCTCCATATGTATGTCCGAACGTGTCATTGATCTGCTTAAAATTATCAATATCGATCAAAAGCATGGTATAGGCATCTTCCGGATGCATGCTGATTGCCTTGTTCACCATCCTTTTTGTTTCTTCTTTGTCCAGAAGCTTTGTCAGGGAATCTCTCCGTGCCTCCTCCTGCAAAAGCTTTTCCTGTTCCAGAAGTGTCTCGAGCCGCTGCTCCATATTTTTTTCTTTCTGTGCATCCAAAAAGAATGCCAGAACATATGGCACTGCATTGAAAATTCCGTAAAACGTCATCGCGACACGCACCCAGCGGCTTTGACCTTCATTACAGATAATCCGCATCATAAACTTTTCCGTCTTCTGCCCATCTGCCGCACGCTCAAGCAATGCCTCAAATCCAGCCACATCTTCCGGCTCAAACAATCCCGCCCGATTCCTTGCAACAAACGAGAGTAGTTCCGCCTTTTCCCATCCACAAAACTCTGCAAACACATTATTTACATCCTTGATTTTCCATTCCACGCCGCATTTGATCATCGCCGCTGCGACCGGAAAACTGTTTTCCGATAGTAGATGCCAGTCCATATTTCCCCCATAATATCATACATTTGATTTAAAAGTACCATCTTCCCCAAAAGGTACTCCCATTTTCTCACGCACATAGATTCCAAAACAGAATCTGCCCAATGTAAATCATTATAACACCAATTTTGGGGTTTTCCAATATAAAAGGCTTGCAAAATACCGATTATACGTTAAAATAAGAAGCGATTGTGAAATTAGTAGACGCGTACAGAAAGGAATAACTATGATAAGTGCAAATAACATCACCTTACGTCTGGGTAAGAAAGCACTCTTTGAAGAAGTGAACATCAAATTTACCGAGGGGAACTGCTATGGTCTTATCGGTGCAAACGGGGCCGGCAAATCTACCTTCTTAAAGATTTTATCCGGACAGCTTGAGCCTACCAGCGGCGAAGTTGTCATTACCCCCGGGCAGCGCCTCTCTTTCTTACAGCAGGATCATTTCAAATATGACGCTTACACCGTTCTTGACACGGTCATTATGGGAAATCAGCGATTGTATGACATCATGAAGGAAAAGGATGCCATTTACATGAAGGAGGATTTCTCAGATGAAGACGGAATCCGGGCAAGTGAGCTGGAAGCTGAATTTGCAGATATGGACGGCTGGAATGCAGAATCGGATGCAGCTACCCTTTTGAACGGTCTTGGAATTCCTACCGAAGATCATTATACCATGATGGCAGACCTTCCGGGTGCACTTAAAGTCAAGGTTCTTCTTGCGCAGGCATTATTCGGCAACCCGGATATTCTGCTCCTCGACGAGCCGACAAACCACTTGGATTTAGATGCAATCGCATGGCTGGAAGAATTTTTAATCAATTTTGAGAACACTGTCATCGTTGTATCCCATGACCGTTACTTCTTAAATAAAGTCTGCACAAACATTGCAGATATGGATTATGGAAAAATCCAGCTCTATGCCGGAAACTATGATTTCTGGTATGAATCCAGCCAGCTTCTCGTCCGCCAGATGAAAGAGGCCAACAAGAAAAAAGAAGAAAAAATCAAAGAATTACAGGATTTTATCTCCCGCTTCTCCGCAAATGCTTCGAAGTCCAAACAGGCAACTTCACGTAAGCGTGCCCTTGAGAAAATCCAGCTTGATGAGATTAAGCCATCCAGCCGTAAGTATCCATACATTGATTTCCGTCCGAGCCGTGAAATCGGAAACGAGGTTCTTTCCGTAAATGGTCTTACCAAGACCATCGATGGCGTCAAAGTTCTTGACAACATTTCATTCATCGTCGGACACAATGACAAGATTGCTTTTGTTGGTGGCAACGAGCTTGCAAAGACCACTCTTTTCAAGATTCTTGCCGGCGAGATGGAGCCGGATTCCGGAAGCTACAAATGGGGAGTAACAACAAGCCAGTCTTACTTTCCAAAGGATAATACCGCAATCTTCTCCACAGATGATCTTATCGTTGACTGGCTTACCCAGTATTCTGAAATCAAGGATGCAACCTATGTCCGCGGTTTCCTCGGAAGAATGCTTTTTGCCGGCGAGGACGGTGTCAAGAAGATGCGTGTGCTCTCCGGTGGCGAGCGCGTCCGTGTACTGCTCTCCCGCATGATGATCCAGGCTTCCAATGTTTTGATTTTTGATGAGCCTACCGACCACCTGGATATGGAATCCATCACCGCTTTAAACAACGGTATGATCAAATTCTCCGGTGTTATCCTGTTCGCCTGCCGTGACCATCAGGTTGTGCAGACAACCGCAAACCGCATCATCGAGTTTCTTCCGGATGGAAGCATGATCGATAAGGTTTCTACCTACGATGAGTATCTGGAAAGCGATGTCATGGCAAGAAAGCGTCAGGTATACTCCATGTCTGCCGACGCCGAAGCCGATTCCAACTAATCATTTTCTTAAAGAGTGTAAAGGCGCAGCCGCGTTTTTACGCTCTTTTTTTCACACTTCTTTATCGCCACCGGTGCCCTTCCCACCATAACTTTACAACTCATACACAAAAATCACGAAATTCTGACACAACCGTGCGCAAGTTTGTTTATCCATTCTGTCTCCGTTAGGTTTGAACACTCCACCCGGCTGTTCGCGGATAGGCGGACATTGCTTCCGAGGGCTTTTGTGTTCCCCTTAGTGGGCGCGCCGAACGAAATGGGAGCATGCACCGAGTTGTCTGAGCGCAAAGTGTTTATATATAGGATAACTTCAAGGCGAGTTTCGAGGTGCATGCTCCTAATAACAACTTCGTGAGGCGCCGCACTTAGGGGAACTAGAAAGTCCGACAGCAAAGTTCGTCTACCGTGATACAGTCGGGTTGGGAGTGTCAAAGCCGAACAGAGACACAATCCTTCACTTGCGCATCGGTTGCGAGAATTTCAGCAATTTTTGCGTAAATTCCTTGTAAAGTTATGGTGGGAAGGGCGCCGGTGGCGGGGAAATGTTTCGTGAACATAAAAAAGAGTGTAAAAACGCGGCTGCGCTTTCACACTCTTGTAAAGTACGATGTTAGATTCGGTTTTAGAAGTATCCGTTGAACACGGAGCCTGATGTATAATTGGATGCATACTTTCCAGTGTTTCCGTAAGTATTTGCCTTGCCTGCCTCGCGCTCTGCCTGATAGTTGAGCATAGAAGATTTGGTTGCGACATTGTAAGCATAGGAACCGGTTCCGTTAAACAGGCTCTTAATCTTGGATACGTCAGCCTTCATAAAGGTATCTTTATCAATTGATAATGTATAGTTATCCTTGTCGATAGAGATCCCGAGTGATTTTAAGGAGTCAGCATTCTGATTGGTCATGTTCACCATGGAAGCTGCCGTCCTCGCGATCCCGTCAGCATCGGATTTTCCTGCGGACTTAATTACGCTGTTATAATCATCGACGAAACTATCCACTGCCTTATAAATTACATCCCGGTCATAATCCGTAGTAATTTTGCCGGATTCATCAGTCTTTGTTACCTTTTTGAATGCTTTGGCGTTGCTAGAGTACAAAGCTTTGGCACTCTCATTCAGTTCATCCGTTCCACTCTTGATCTTTGTCAGGACAGAATTCGATTCTTTAGAGGTTGAAGTATTATACTTGTTGTTAAAAGTGTCTTTTGTTTTCTGCGCATTCGTGGCATCCTTCGCGTAATAAGACTTCATCAGCTTATAGTAAGAGCCGCTGCGGATCAATCCATAATCGGAAAAGTTAAGACCAAACATTCCACTATTGGAAGAACTGCCATTTAAACCGGAAAACAGGTTGGATATTCCATTTGAATTCATACCTGAAATTGTCATAGTATCACTCCTTTGAAAATAAACATCATCCTTGACTATATGTTATATCGGTTCATTGTTATAAAAACTTTAGACATTCTCAATCTGCCAATCAATCGGAGTCTGTCCATGCGCTTCAAGAAAATCGTTTGCCTTGCTAAAATGCCTGCACCCAAAAAATCCCCTATATGCCGAAAGTGGACTCGGATGTGGCGCTGTAAGGATCAGATGCTTTGGATTATTTAGCATCGGGATCTTGCTCTGTGCAGGCTTTCCCCACAACATATACACAATCGGGCGATCCTGTGCATTAACCGCAGAAATAATCGCATCCGTAAACTGTTCCCATCCTTTTCCCTGATGTGAAAAAGCCTGATGCGCACGCACTGTCAATACAGTATTTAATAGTAAAACGCCTTGATCTGCCCACTTCTTCAAGTATCCATTATTGGGAATATAACACCCAAGGTCATCTGACAATTCCTTATAAATATTCTGTAAGGATGGTGGAATCACGGCCTGATCCGGCGGCACCGAAAATGACAGTCCATGTGCCTGATGTGGTTCATGATATGGATCCTGCCCTAATATCAGCACTTTCACGTCGCTAAGAGGGGTAAAATGCATCGCATTAAATATATCATCCGCAGGTGGATATACAGTCGCCCGGCTATATTCCTCCCTTACATACTGATACAGGGTTCTGTAATATGTTTTTTTAAATTCAGCTTCCACTGCTGGAAGCCAATCATTCGTTATCATTGCCATAACAGTCTCTCTCCTATCTGCGTACAGAAACTCCGCGATCTGCAAGATAGTTCTTCAAATCCATAATTTCAAGCTCTTTGTAATGAAACAAAGAAGCCGCAAGAGCCGCATCTGCGTGTGCATCGACAAGTGCCTCATAAAAATGTTCCTTTGTTCCTGCACCTCCTGAGGCAATAACCGGAATAGAAACAGAATCCGCAATCTGACGGGTCAGTTCAATATCGTATCCGTTTTTTGTTCCATCGCAATCCATACTTGTAAGAAGTATCTCGCCCGCACCAAGCCGGTTTGCACGTATGGCCCACTCTATTGCATCAAGTCCGGTATCAACACGTCCGCCGTTTTTGTATACATTCCATCCACTTCCGTCTGTACGTCTTCTGGCATCGATTGCAACCACAACACACTGGCTGCCAAATTTATCTGCTGCATTGCCAATCAGTTCCGGGGTATTGATAGCGGAAGAATTAATAGAAATCTTATCTGCTCCTTCGCGCAGAAGCATCTTAAAATCATCAACTGTCCGAATACCACCACCGACGGTAAAAGGAATAAAAACGTTCTCTGCCACACGGCGCACCATATCAACAACCGTGTTCCGGTTGTCTGAGGAAGCGGTAATGTCCAGGAAAACAACCTCGTCAGCGCCCGCCTTGTCATATGCTTTCGCGATTTCAACCGGATCACCGGCATCCCTTAGGTTTACGAAGTTTACTCCCTTTACAACTCTGCCATTGTTCACATCAAGGCAAGGAATGATTCTTTTAGTAAACATAAAATCATAGCCTCCTTATACCTGGGTAAAATTCTTTAAAATCTGTAATCCGACCGAACTACTCTTTTCCGGATGAAACTGACAAGCAAAAACATTTTTATGTTCCACCGCTGCATGAATCGTGGTACTGTATTCCGTTGTTGCACATACAATGGACGGATCACTTGCTTTTAAATAGTAAGAATGCACAAAATAAACATAGGAATCTTCCGGAATGTCTGCAAACAAACGTCCTTCATTCGGGTATTTCAAAGAATTCCATCCGATATGCGGAATTTTAAGCCCCTCTTTATCCGGTATACGCAAAACCTTTCCCTCAAGGATATGCAGGCCCTCAATTCCCGGGCTTTCTTCACTGCTTTCGAAGAGAAGCTGTAACCCGAGACATATCCCAAGCAATGGTTTATCCTGTTCTGCGACTTCACGTATCACCTTATCCAACTCATATTTTTTCAGCTGATCCATTGCGTCTCCAAAGGCTCCAACCCCCGGAAGAATCACATGATCCGCCGCAAGGATTTCTTTTCGGTCCCGTGTTATAACACAAGGCTGTTCCAAAAAGTCAAGTGCCTTTTCTACGCTTTTTAAATTACCTGCATTATAGTCAATAATTGCAATCATAATTGTCCCTACTCTAATCCCAACGCCTTTAGTTTGCGGTGTAATATGATGGTATACTCAGTCCTGTTTCTCTGATTATACATCTCAATTGCTTCATTTATATCCATACCATACGTAGCAGAAAGTGCATCTGAAATCTTCTGGCGCAGTCCGTCCAGTTCATCTGTACATTCAAACTGGATTGCATTCTCCAGATTCAGATTATATCGTCCAGCCGCGCACACCAGAGAGTCAAACGCCATATCCACTGAGCCATAGTCTGCAAAAGTCAGATACGCATCATATTCGCTGGATACAGCTGCCAGAACGGAAAGCTTATTGTATAATTCCTCATCCTTCTTGGCTATTTTCTCGCCTTGAAGTGCCTGATAAGCTGTCGTATATTCATTCTGGCTGTAAGCTTCTTTCGCGCTGGCAACAGCCGCAGAATAACTAAGTAAATTTGTTCCGAGCATCACTAACACAGTCATTGAAACAACCATAATCACTATCATAATGACCGGTCCCTTCGGAAGCGGCGGTGTATGGTCTTTTTTCTTTGGCAGCTTTTCTTTCTTCGGTTTTGGAGGTTTCTGTGGCTTTGGCTGCTTTTTCGGTTTTGGCTCCTTAGGTTTCTTTTCCTTTGTCTTTTTTTCTTTCTTATCCTTGGCTGCCTTTCCTTTTTCTTCTGCCTCTATTGCACTTAATATATCCGCATTTTCATCAGAAAGAAGTGTTCCCTCTGTCAATCCGGTCAGAGCGCTGTCGTTCTCCTCCTCGCCGAACAAAAGCTTCTTAAGTTTCTCTGTAAAGCTTTCCTTTTCCTCCTCGCCGCTATTCTTGCGGTCTGCTTTTTTCGTTCTTTCCTTTTTAGTTTTCTTTTTCTTCTTTTTTGAGTCGGATGTATCCTCGCTTTCCGGCTCTGCCGTTTCGGCTGCAGTCTCCTGTTGTTCCATCTGTGCCTTTGCAAACTGCTCAAACTCATCCGTTCCCCCAAGGGAAACTTTATTTGGATCATCGCTTAGCATCTCGCCAAGGTCATCAAATTCACCTGATTTTGAAAGCATTGCCAGCAGATCATCCTCACTGTTTCCGGACAGATCGGGTTCTCCTGCATCCGTCATTTTAAGTTCTGGTTCTGCAGCCGGTTCCGAAGTAAATGAAATCTTCTCCGGCGGAAGCTCAGTGGCCGGTTCCGCGTCTTCCATTTCTGCAAGCATTTCCTCCGGTGTACTAACCGTAGGCTCCGGCATATCCGGAATTGCCTCAGCCCCACCAGAATTATCCCCAATGCCTTTTAAGATGGATCCGAGATCATCCGATACCCCCGGTTTTTCTGCCGGTATCTCCAATTCACTATTTTGCTCATCCTCCAATTCCCGCTCAAACTCAGCAAAATAGTCCTTGTAAGAGTCCGACTCCAATTCTGCCTCAAAATCCCTAAGGAATTCATCATCCGATACCGTCTTTTCTTCCAAAGAAACATCCTGATTCTTCTCCTCTTCTTCAGGTTTTTTCTTTTTCGGTCCCATGTCGGTAATAGAATCCAATAAATTGTCAAGATAATTTTCCGATGCTTTATTACTCATTCATACTCTCCAGTAGCAGGATGTTAAAAACTCATTAAGGGATGTGATGAAACCACCACATCCCCTACTTAAATTCCCTTTGTCAGCTTCTATTTGCAATCAAACGGTCGATTGCTTCTACCAACATTCCGATTTCCGGTTTGGTCAGCTGAGCATCCGCACCGAGCATCTCACCCTTTCGCTTCATCTCTTCATTTACAAGGGATGAGAAGATAACAAGCGGAATATCCTTTAACTTATCGTCCGACTTAACAAGCTTTGTAAGGCGATGTCCATCCATCTGTGGCATCTCGATATCGGTAATAATGCAGTGAACTTTGTCCTTCACATTGCCCTCTGCTTTAAACTCGCAAAGCTTGTCCCATGCTTCCTGTCCGTTCGCAGTAACAATCTGATTCTCATATCCTGCTTTTCTCAGGCAGTCGGTAATCAGCTTGCTAAGCAGCGGGGAATCCTCGGCGATCAAAATTGGCGAATCTGAACGTTTTCTCTCTGCAAGGCTGTCAATATCATTTGTACGCAAGCCAACCTCCGGACTGATAGATGAAACGATAGATTCAAAATCTAAAATAACAACCAATTTGTCGTTCATCTTAACAACACCGGTGGAAACACTTCCATCCTGACCATTTAAAGTTGAATCCGGTTTGATAATATCTTCCCATGAGACACGATGTATGCCAATTACCTCATCTACATGGAATGCAATATCAAGCTTATTAAAGTTCGTGATAATAAACAGACCATTCTTCTCCTGCTCGCCAAGATTCAGGCACTTCTTAAGGCTGATAACCGTAATCATGGTATCTCTTGGCATAAAAACACCCTCAACACTCGGATGTGTATTCGGAACCGGTGTAACCTCCTGATACTGCAAAATTTCACGAATCTTCGCAACATTGATTCCATAATGATGGTTCTCCAATGCAAATTCGAGAATCTCCAGTTCATTTGTACCTGATTCCAAAAGTATGTTTGTATCCATATCTGCCCTCCCAAGCTCGTAATATTCACGATGCACAAAAAATCTTTATTACATTGATTATAGCATAGTTTCGACAAATCCGTCTATTTTTTTGTGAAAAAACCATATTTTTCGCTTATGGTACAATGCTATAATTCTCGCCGTCCTTTTCAACAGAAAATGCCGGTTCACCCATTGTCGTGATTGCATCTTCATTCACTTCAAACAATAGCACAAGGTCTGCACTCTCTCCAATTCCGAGAGTTCCGGTATATGTAGACAGATCACAAAGGAGAAGTGTCACATCTTCCTTCACCTTTTTGTCCTTGGCATACGACATATAAAAAACAACATTTTTCTCAAGAACATTTATATCCAGAGAAGCTCCTGAGATATTTTTGGCAGAAAATTTAGCTATTACAAACTGATATCCGGAATGTGCATCCAAAGAATACACTTTTCCTTCCTGATAATTATCCGCAAGATCATAGCCATCGTAAGAAATGTCCAATAACCCTGCATATCCGATTGCATCTGCAAACGTCACTGCCCCGTCCGGTGGACTCACGGAATCTGTAACAGTTCCGTCCCCGGCATCCGGTTGTTCTTCCGGCTGCAAAGATTCCTCTTCCGATGTCTGAGTTTCCTCCTCCGGTTCATCCGTCCCGGTGTTTTGGCTGATCAAGTCCGGATTGATGGAAACCATTCCATCCTTCTGGTATATATTATGTTTTGCGACAACATATGCGGCGTATCGCGTTATTATGCGCTCTTCTTCATCTGTCAGCTCGTACATTGCGGTTCCGCACCCGCAAAGTGTAAGCATAAGCAGAAGCAGAAGTGCCAGCAAGCGAAATCCTTTTCTTTTCATTGGCGCTCCTTTGTCAAATTTCACCTATTAGTATGAACAATGTACCATATTTTTGTAACAATCGCAACATCTTATTGTCTAATTATTTCGTTCCAGCTCCATCCAGAATACGACTCCATCTGACACATTATAGACCCCACATTCCTGATGCATGGAATTCATGATTGCTTTGACAATTGACAAGCCGATTCCGCTTCCTCCGTACTCTCTTGTTCTCGCCTTATCGACCTTATAAAACTTGATCCAGAGCTTATCAAGCTCCGTTTCCGGAATCGTATTTCCGCTATTATATACACATACACGCAGCAGGCCTTCCCTTTGTTCATAATATATACGGATCTGCTTTTCCCCCGCAGCATAATGAATAGCATTGCTTAAATAGTTGGTGATAACCTCCTCCACCTTAAACTCATCCCCCCACACGTATGCAGGTTCTTCCTCCGCGAAGGATATCGTGATTCCATCTGAGGAGGCTAACAGTGTATTGGCATTTACAACACCCCTGATCATTTCTGTAATGTCAAAACAGCTCATCTCCACACGTTCGTTTCCGAATTCTAACTGATTCAACGTCAGAAGCTTCCCAACCATGCGGTTCATTTTATCTGTCTCATCCATGATTACATCACAATAGAATTCCCTGCTCTCTTCCGAGTCATTGATGCACTCTTTCAGCCCCTCTGCATAACCGGAAATCAGTGCCAAAGGAGTTTTAAGTTCATGTGATACATTAGATAGAAATTCTTTCCGCATCTCATCAATTTTTTCTTTTTTGGCAATATCATCTTTCAGTTCATTGTTGGCACCCTTCAATTCCCCGATTGTCCGCTGCAGGGTTTCCGACAATTCATTCATATTGCTTCCAAGTGTCTGAAGTTCCCTGCTGCTATGAAATTTAGGTTCAAACTTGGCATCAAATTCCAGATTACACATCCTCTTTGACAGATTGCTCAGCTCTAAAATCGGTTGTGAAATGGATTTTGCAACAAAATAAATGATCATGACACATAAAATGGTTGCGCCAATCCCGACAAAAAGAAAAAATTGGCTTGTACTCTTAGCGCTCTCCCGGATGCTCTCCAATGGTGTTTTCATATAGATGTAGTCATTGTTTTTCAACGTTCCGATCAGTGCAATATACTCTGATCCTGCCGATGCGTCATATTGCTTGCGTATCACATAATGATCCGTGGTGCGAAGTGCCTTTTCTTCCACGCTTCCCACTCCCCATATCATCTCGACAAGCTGATTCCGAAACGCCTTGTCATCCGGAGAATACGACAAAATAATCTCCCTCTCCGCGCTTATAATAATCGTGTCAATATTTCTGGTAGAACATATCTTATTAAATACCAATGCAAATTCATTGGACTCCAGCTCATTTTCGCTCCCTGCCTGGTCTATTGCTATATAGCTGTTGGCAAGTTCATTCTGTTTCTGGTAAATATAATAACGCTCCAGACATGTGTTGATAAAGAACCAGCATACAAAAATAGTTCCTGCAACCAAAAGCGTCATTACAAGCATCAATTTTGTTTTTATGCTAGCATGCTTTTTCATTTCTGCACCTGACTTTTCATGTTCTTTTGATAGTTTTTAATCTCCGCCATCCTCATATATCCGATGGTACCCTTCTATTCCTGTTTACCAATTTTAGCGCAATATGTCCACAGATGCAATCCATCCAAAGCCAAAACACACTTTTATCACAAATGATACTTCTTCCCCAAAACACATTTTTGCAACTGCATATAGCAAAAACCGGCGGGATTATATAATCCCGCCGGTCCTTGCAAGAGAACGAACCAAACATTCTCCTTTTTATGAAATTTTATCCGAATTCATTAGATCAGCTTCAGGCAGCCTACCGGACATCCCTCAACACAGGTTCCGCATCCCGTACACTTCGTATAATCAACATGTGCAAGATTGTTGGTTACTGTAATTGCTTCTGCCGGACAATTCTTCTGGCACTTCATACAGCCGATACATCCGTTCGAACATTCCTTGCGGACAACTGCGCCCTTCTCCTGATTAGAACAGGTCACTGCAGCAACCTTCTTCTTTGGAAGAATCTCGATCAGGTGGTTCGGGCAAGCCTCTACACACATACCGCAGGCAACACACTGTTCCCTGTTAATATGTGCAATTCCCTTTTCAATGCAAATTGCATCATATTCACATACCTTCTGACAGTCTCCGCATCCGAGGCATCCGTATGTACATGCATTCGGCCCACCAAAAAGCATCTTTGCGGATGCACAGGACTCAAGTCCCTGATACTCCGATTTTTCTTTACATTTATCACAGTCTCCACCGCAATGTACAAATGCAGCAACCGGATCAGCTTCCTTTACCTCGATACCAAGGATTCCGGAAATTGCAACAAGTGCATCATGTCCACCCGGGCGGCAGAGGTTAGCCGGAACATCCGCGCCGCTTGCAAGTGCCTTTGCGTAAGCGTCACAGCCGGAATAACCACATGATCCACAATTCGCGCCCGGAAGCACATCACGGACTGCTGTTTCTTTTTCGTTGACAGGTACTGCAAATACGGTTGAAGCAACTGCCAGCAGAACACCTGCAATAAGTCCTACTCCCGCAACAAGGAGAACCGCAATAAGTACAGCATTTATCATAATACGTCCCTCCCCTATGCAAACAATGCTTCAACGATTCCGGCAAATCCATAGAATGCCATGGAAACGATGGAAGCAGAAACAAGTGTGATTGGTACACCCCTGAAAGGCTTTGGTGGGATTGCTACCTCAACACGGCTTCTTACACCTGCAAACAGCCACATTGCAAGTAAAAATCCGAGTCCGCATCCCAAAGAACTTACAAGGGACTCCACAAAACCGTATCCGTCAGAGATGTTATTGATGGTAACACCAAGAACGGCACAGTTTGTTGTAATAAGTGGAAGGTATACACCAAGCGAACGGTACAGTGCCGGAATATACTTCTTTAAAATCATTTCAAGAAGCTGTACAAGTGCAGCTATAACAAGAATAAATACAATTGTCTGCAGATATCCCATTCCATTCGGATCAAGCAGGAAGGTCTGAATCGGCCATGTTGCAACAGTTGCAAGCAGCATAACAAAAATAACGGAACATCCCATTCCCACTGCCTGATCTGTTTTCTTGGAAACGCCGAGGAACGGACAGATTCCGAGGAACTTTGAAAGAACATAGTTGTCAACAAGAACCGAAGACATCAGTATGATAAGAAGACTCTTAAACATTTACGCTCTCCTCCTTTTCTTCTTCGATGCAGCCGGTCTTTCCGCACGCTTCTGCGGAAGGACAGCCCTCACAGCCGATCTTCGTCTTTGGCTTATCGGTAATTTTTGCTACAAGTGCGATGATACATCCAAATGCAAAGAATCCACCAGGTGAAGCAGTAAGAATCGGAATATTGTATTCTGACAGCCCCGGAATAGCGATTCCTGCAAAGGTTCCGTTTCCAACTACCTCACGGAAAGTAGCCATAAGAAGAAGCGCAATTGTAAATCCAAGTCCCATTCCAAGTCCGTCAAGTGCAGAGTCAATCACACCATTTTTGCGGGCAAACATCTCGGCACGACCAAGAATGATGCAGTTTACAACGATAAGAGCAAGATATACACCAAGCATGTCATACAGATCCGGCAGATATGCCTGCATCAGCATCTGAACAACGCTTACGAATCCCGCAATTACAACAATATAACAAGGTATACGTACCTTATCCGGAATAATATTCCGGAGTGCAGAAATTGCCATGTTTGAGCATAAAAGAACCGCAGTAGCAGCCAGTCCCATTGCAACAGCCGAAATCACGCTTGTCGTTGTTGCAAGAGTCGGACAGGTTCCAAGTATCAATACCAGTACAGGGTTCTCTTTGATAAGTCCTTTCAGAAAAATAGATGATTTTTTCATTTTAGTTTGCCCCCTTTACTGCTTTGTAGGCATCAAACGCGCTCTTGATAGAAGAGTCAACCGCATTCGCTGTGAATGTAGCACCGGAAACAGCTGTAATGTCTGTGGAATAAGTGTCGCTATCAAGGCCGATAAACTGCTGTTTGTAAGCATCCTTATCTTTCAGTTCATGTGTTGTATAGTACTCTTCATGAAGAATCAGATCTGAAATTGTACGATATGTTACGATTTTTCCATCTGAATCAAGCACGATTGCCATTTCCATGACTTCATTCGCATATCCCAAAGGTTTTGCATTAAATACATACATAGTCTGTCCATCAATCTCTGCCGTATATGCTCCTGTTACACAGCCAAAGGCAGGAACAGATTCAATCGGTGTAAGCTCTACGCCCTCTCCGACTGCCTTCTGCGCACTGGTAAGATTCGCATCCGCATTCGTCTCTGCAAGAACCGGGAAAGCTGCCTTGATTTCATCAACAGGTCCATCTGTCAGATTGCCCTCAAGATCATAACATGCCACATCTCCAAATGCATTTACTGCACATACCACTTTACCTGCATCGGTAGATGCAATAACGATATAGCCACATCCGTTGTTTGCAACATAAGCGGCATCGAATCCATTTGCATCAGTCTCGGTAACCTGCGCTGCGCCAAGAGAATCTGCGCATCCCGGAAGTGCAATTGGCATTACCTCGGCCGCAAGCTGCTCGTCGCTCTTTTGTCCCTCTGCCACTGCTCCGCTGGAAATCAGAACATTAAATGCATCTGTGATTGCATTCTTCAAAGCTGTAGAAGAATATGTTACACCCGCAAAGGTATCGATTCCATTTAACGCAGAGTCTTTTCCAACATATGTCTGTGGGTAATCAGAGCCAAAATCTTTTGATTCATAATAGCTGGTAAGCGTGATTCCGGTAATGGTTCCGTCTGTTCCGATTGCAACAGTAATTCCCATATCTCCGGAAGAATACTGGCTGGTTGTTGCAAGAGTCACAACATATCCAAGTCCACTTGTCTCCTTATACAGATGCTGTACCGTTGTCGGTGCATCTGCCGGAAGTTCAACCTCTTCAAAGCCTGCTGCATCCGGCATGACAACCGTAAGGGAGGCATTTGCTGCTGCTGCCTTGTTTTCCTCAATAACCGGTGCTGTATAATAATTGGTTACGGAAAGAATTGCAGAAACAACAATACAGATAACGGTAAGTACAACTACACTCTTTATGTTTAATTTCATTTTGCGACACCTCCAAACGGCTTGTGCATCGTAAGCTTCTCAATATATGGAGTCAAAATATTCATAAGCAGAATTGAGAATGATACACCTTCAGGATAACTGCCCCAGAAACGGATCAAACAGGTAATAAGTCCACATCCAAGTCCGAATACAAACTGTCCAAGATGTGTTGTCGGGGTGGTAACATAATCTGTTGCCATGAAAAATGCCCCGATAAAGACACCTCCGGAAAGCAGATAAAACATCGCATTCTCAAAACTTCCCGTATATAACAGTGACAGTAAAAATACGCTTCCGAGAAAAGCAACCGGCGTATGCCAGGTAATTACCTTGCGGACGATCAGATAAATTCCGCCGATCAGTAGTGCCAGAGCACAAGTCTCGCCAAGTGCCCCTCCACGCACACCAAGAAACATATCAAGCATAGATACACCAACGTCTTCCTTTGCTGCAAGCTGTGCAAGCGGTGTTGCAGATGCCACAGTATCTACCACAGATGGCATTGCAGCTGCAGTCATCGTTCCGGTAAAGGCGATCAACATGATAATACGTCCGGTAATTGCAGGGTTTGCGAAGTTGAATCCAAGTCCTCCAAACAGGTTCTTGACAACAATGATTGCTGCGAAAGAGCCTACTACTGCCTGCCAGATTGGAATGGAAACCGGAAGATTAAGTGCGAGAAGAAGTCCTGTTACAACAGCAGATAAATCCCCGATTGTCTGTTTTTTCTTAACAATTACATTGAATAATGCCTCAAATCCCACACAGCTGATCACGCAAGCTGCAATAACCGCAATACTCCTCGGTCCGAAAAGAATTACACCTGCAATTGCTGCCGGAACAAGTGCGATGATCACATCAAGCATAATGCTCTTTGTAGTACGTTTTGCAAATACATGAGGCGAAACGGATACAATAAGATTCTCTTCCATTTTTATTAAGCCTCCTTTTCTTTCTCTTTTGCGGCCTGCTTCTGCTGGTATACGCGAAGCTGTGCCTTTGCCAGCTTATTGCGGGCAACAATATTTCTCTTAGCCGGGCAGCTGAATGCACAGCAGCCACATTCCATGCAAAGATTTACCTTTAAACGTGCCAATTCATCATAATCCTTTGCATTTAACGCCTGCGCAAATGCGATCGGATTAAGCCCGAGCGGACAATGGTTGACACAGTTGCCGCAACGGATACATGGACTCTCCTCCGGTCTTGCAGCATCTTTTGCATTAAATGCCAGGATTGCATTGCAGTTGCTAAGTACCGGCTGCTCAAGATTTGGCATTGCAATTCCCATCATAGGACCACCTGCAAGCACCTTCTTTGGCTCTTCCTTAAATCCACCTGCGAATTCAAAAACATCCTTATATAATGTACCGATCGGAACAATTACGTTCTTCGGGCTTGCAACAGCAGAGCCATCCACGGTAACGCACTTCTCAACAAGTGGCATACCTGTGCGCACATAGGCAGCAATTGTCGCAAGTGTTGTCACATTAAGAACGATACATCCGACATCAAGTGGAAGTTTTCCTTCCGGAACAACTTTTCCGGTCAACTTATAAATAAGAACCTTCTCACCGCCCTGTGGGAATACGCTCGGGAGAACCTTTACCGTAACCGCGGCATCCGCAGCAGCAATCTCCTGCATCTTTGCGATTGCCTCAGGCTTATTATTTTCGATACCGATGATGATCTTCTTCACGCCAAGGTATTTCTCCAAAAGAGCAATGCCCTCTGTCAGATCCTTTGTGCGATCGATCATGGTACGTGTATCACTGGTAATAAACGGCTCACACTCTGCTCCGTTTAATAAGACCTCCTCAATCTGTGAAAGGTCCTTGACACCAAGCTTGACGGCTGTTGGGAATCCCGCTCCGCCAAGTCCGACAACACCGCTGTTTTTTACTGCGGCAATAAATGAATCAAAATCATTGATTGTTGGCGCTTTGAGTTCCTCAAATGGTCTCATCTCACCATCCGATTCGATGTAAACCGCATCGGCACTTGCACCGTTTGCACCTGTCACCTTATCTACCTTTGTGACTTTTCCTGATACCGAAGCATAGACTGGAACAGATACGAAACCGCCCGGTTCTCCAATCTGTTGTCCGACACTAACGATATCCCCTGCCTTAACAATTGGCTTCGCTGGTGCACCGATATGCATATTCATAGGAATAACTACGCTTGCAGGCACAGGCATACGCACCGGTTCCATCTCTGCCGTGTTCTTCATATGTGGAGCATGTACTCCGCTCATCTTGAAAAAAGGCATGATAATTACCTCCTGTATAGTTTTGACATCAATAATTTCACAAAAAAGTTATTGATGAATATTATCATAATTATATTCTCCGAAAGAAACGAAGTCAACAGATTCGGTTTTTCCAAAATGTACATATTTTAGTACATCGTTCCCATATCCCCTAATTCCGGACTTTTTATTATTGACAGTTTTTTTGTTTTTCTATATACTAACAAATAGTGCCCCTATGTGGGACAAACAATAATTTATATTCTAAGGAAGGAAAAAGATTATGAGAAAGAAAATTTTATCTGTTCTTCTTGCAGCTACTATGCTCGCATCAGTAGCTTCTCTCGCTGGATGTGGTTCTTCTGCATCCACCACAAACAAATTAGGTATGGGTATTGTCGTAAGCGACTCTACTTCTACCGGCAACGCACAGGTTGACGCAACTGTTGCAGCTGTTGTTACCGATGCTGACGGCAAGATCGTATCCTGCTCTCTCGATGTAGCACAGACAAAGCTTAGCGATGAAGAGGGAACTCTTGGCGATGTAGCAAGCGTTGATCTTCGTTCTAAGCAGGAAAAGGGTTCTGATTACGGAATGGTTGCATACGGCGGAGCAATCGCTGAGTGGAACGAGCAGGCTGACTTCTTTGCACAGCAGGTTGTAGGAAAGACCGCTGACGAAGTAGCTTCTCTTGCTACAACCGTAAACGAAGAGGGACACAATGTTGCAGCAGATGAAGCTATCCTTGCAGGATGTACTATGGATATCTCTGCTTTCCAGGAAGCTATCGTAAAGGCTTGCAATGATGAGTATGCAAAAGAGTTCTCTGCAAAGTCCTTCAAGTTAGGTCTTGGCGTTATTACCGAGGTTGATGCTTCTTCTGTTTCTGCTACCGCAGATGCTGACGGTGCTGCTAACATGTACTCACACTTTGCTGCAGTTGCAGTTGATGAGAACGGCAAGATCCTTGCTGACCTTATCGATGCAATCCAGCCAAAGATTTCTTTCAACACCGCTGGTGAAGAAACTGCATTCGACTTTACAGACACCAAGAAATACTTAAAAGAGAATTACAACATGGTTACCTATGGCGGTTCTGTTGGTGAGTGGTATGAAGAGACCACCGCATTCGAGAACTATATCGTAGGTAAGGATTCTGCTGGCGTTACCGGAATCGCAACAACTGTTAACGAAGAGGGAAATGCTGTAGCAACTGACGCTGATGCTGATCTTGTTGCATCCTGCACCATCGCTATCGACACATTCCAGGAAGCTGTTGCAAAGGCAATCGCTAACGCAAAATAATTTTTCGTAACAAGCATTTTGGGGAGGACGCATATCGTCCTCCCATTTTTTGATTATTATGAGGTTATCTATGACAGCAAAAAAACATACGTTTTTACTTCTTATCCTATGTACCGCGCTCTTTTGCTGCGGTTGCCAGAACAACTCTGCAGGATCAGCAGACACAGATTCAACCAAACGGACTCAGGTAATATTTGACTATTTTGATACGGCAACAACGGTTGTCGGGTACGATGAAGATGAGGCACACTTTAACGAGGTGTGCAGTTATATTGAAAAAGAACTTGCCCGCTATGACAGCCTTTACGATAATTACAATTCTCTTTCCGATATCACCAGCCTTTATGTCGTCAACCGTGATGCCGGCACAGCTCCGGTCGTTGTGGACGAGGATATGATCAAGCTTTTCAAGCTCGGAAAGGAAATCTACACTCTCACAAACGGCAAGACCGATTTCGCGATGGGCGCAGTTTTCTCCATCTGGCACGACCATCGCGAGGAGGCAAGCTTCGACCCCTCCCTCGCATCTGTTCCTTCCATGGAGGAGCTTACGGAAGCATCCGAGCACTGCAACATTGATGACATCATCATCGATGAGGAGGCATCTACCATCTACTACGCAGATCCGTTGCTCAAGTGTGATGTCGGCGCTTTTGCAAAGGGCTACGCCATCGAGCGCATCGTGCAGGATCTAATCGCTATGGGTGTGGATCACTACTCCCTCAATGTTGGTGGAAATGTGCGCTCCATCGGACTTAAGCCGGACGGCAGCAAGTGGACGGTCGCTGTGCAGAACCCGGATCTTTCTTCCGAAGAGAGCTATTCCGAGGTTCTGTCCATCACCGACCTTGCGCTCGCCACCAGCGGCTCCTACCAGCGTTTCTACTATGTAGGCGACAAGAAATACCATCACATCATCAACCCGGACACGCTGTTCCCGGAGGATGATTACCTGTCCGTCTCCGTCTTAAACACGGATGCCGGCATCGGGGATGCCCTCTCCACCGCGCTGTTTAACATGACACTCGATGAAGGGCAGGCACTTGTCTCCTCCCTCTCCGACACTGAGGCGATGTGGATTCTTGCCGACGGAAGCAAGGTCTACTCCGATGGATTTGAGGCGTATATCAAAAAATAGTATATTTACAGAGCAAAACGGCAGATTCTTTTGGAATCTGCCGCTTTCCTAATTATTTTTTTCTTCTGCTAACTCATTTAATGCCAGGCTATATTCTTCTTCAGTGTAGTCCTCAAGAATACTTTCCCTTGTCGCATGATACTCGCTGATCATCTTTTTGATTGCTTTGACATTCGCCTCCGCAACTGCTTTTTTCTCATATCGCTCCATCACTTCACACACTGTCTGAAGACCTCCCTCCTGATGCTTCAAATAATTCATACGCTTTGTAAATTCCGGAAACTTACAGTTGTTTACTTCTTTCCGCAAAAAACAGTCCAAATACTCCGAAATTGTTGTATTATCCTTAACCTGTGTATTTACAAACACGCGCTCTAGTCCATCTGCAACAGCTTCTCCAGTCTCCCTTATTACGCTGTCGACATGATAGATTGCCCGATTTCCCTTAAAAATATCAAACTGTGATATATATACTACAATAACATCTTCCGTCTCTTTAAATTTCTGCTTGGTTTCTGAATCCCGAACCGTAATACTAGATGCATTAAATCTCACTCTGCGCAAATGATCGTCTGAATCAGAACGCTGTACTTCAACATTGCACTTTCCACGATTTTTCAGAGAACATAAAGCGTCTAGTCGCACTGATCTCCCATATATGTTTTTTGTACTGCTCTGCACGATTACTTCGTCTACAATAAGTGTTTCATCATCCAACAAAATCCGTAACATTTCTTGGCAAAAGCCAATATCATCTGCCAGCACTTCAAAAAAAGCATCATCGATTGGCCGGAAATCCCGAACTCTTTCCTGCTTCTCCTCGAAAGTAAATCCCCTATACTTCCCCATACACATCTTTCCTCTCTTTAGTATACCATAACAAACCATTTTTACAATCAAAACAGAATGTACACGTTATCCTTGGCTTTCCATATTCAGCTAAAAACTCATGGTATTGTAGCGTATGATCTCCCACGCTCTCATAGATTTGTCAAACTGGTTACACCAAGCTTGATTGAATTGAGTCTTGTGTATATAGAGTACATTAAATAATTACTTTTGTCAATGTCAAGAAAGGCAGATTTCCGAAGAAATCTGCCTTTCTACATGTCATCAAAATATTATTAACGGAAATACAATTTTATATCAGAAAAACCTACTACTGTACATGCTCCTTCTTCTACTTCAAATGTCAGTCGTTCCGTATGATCCAGATTGATGCTGACACTCTGCGGAAGGGCATCTACCTGAACCACGATCGTATCCACTAAAATTCCATCTGCATAAACATTTACGTCAAAATCCCCATCGTATGGTGAATTATGTGCTCCATCCACCTTTCCAACCTTAAATGTAACTTTAGAATATTTTCCCTCAATATTGAAATCTGCTTTCTTCTCTACTCCTGAATAATCCTGTCCCAAAGTAAATCCATTTAACCGCTTTTTACCATCCATCATGATAAAATTGCCATTGATATATGGCTCATAATAGGAGCTATTATACGGCTCATATAGATTGCCAAGATATACATACTTATTGATCTTAACCTTCTTTGGCACAGAATATTTTCCGTACCTTACAGACTTATTTACATTTTTGTAAGCGCGTACCTTAAACTGATAGGTTTTGTTTACTTTCAATTTTGAAATCGTAATATAGTTCTTAGTGGTAGATTTCGTTGTCCACTTTCCGCCCGCTACCCGGTATGCAACCTCATAGCCCTTAGCACCGTCAACCTCGTTCCACACAAGCTGGGCGGATTTTTTCCCTACCTGCTTTGCAGACATAATGCTTGTCTTTTCAACTGTTGCAGCCTGCACATTGACTGTATGGACCGGTATAGATAGGCAAAGAGTTAAAAGAAGCAGTACAACTTTCCTTAGTTTTTTCATAAAACTTTCCTCCTTTTGTTTTTTTCTCATTCTAGCATCATATTCTGTCATTGCCAATTTAAAACATCATTTTGATAATGCAGTATTATATGCAATCACTTAGACTAATTCAGAAGAGGTGAACACATGATTGCAGATAGAATTAAGTTTTTAAGGGAAGAAAGTGGATATACGCAGGCAGAATTAGCCCGGAGATTAGGGATTACCCGTTCAAGTGTGAACGCTTGGGAAATGGGTATCTCCGTTCCGTCAACGCAATATATCATCGACTTGGCTAAGATATTTTCCGTTTCCACTGACTATCTTTTAGAAATGGATGCCAGCGCCTCCATTCCTCTCGACGGACTAATTCCGGAGGATATGCAGATCGTATACAGTCTGATAAACAATCTAAAAAAGAAAAACAAATAGAACTTTATCACTCCATAAAATAATCCCCCTACCAATTAGTAGGGGGATTTTCTTATTACATCCTCATATACATTTAATGTTAAATCTCCGTTATCTCAGCGTGGTACTCCTGCAGGGATTTCACCTCACTGTTTCCTCTCTTCCTGATGGAGGCGATACCGTTTACGGTAGCCTTTGCTGCCGCCATCGTGGTCATATACGGGATCTTCTTCTTGATCGCTGCCTTGCGCAGATAGCTGTCATCATCCTTCGACTCGCTTCCGGATGGCGTGTTGATCACGATATCAACCTCACCGTTTAGGATGACGTCCATCATGTTCGGTCTGCCCTCCTGCAGCTTCTTGATCTCCGTTGCCTTAATTCCATTGTCAACCAAAAGCTTACAGGTATGCTTGGAGGCGATGATCTCAAAGCCGTTCTCAGCGAAGCCCTTCGCCACTTCCACGACCTCTGCCTTGTCCTTGTTATTTACGGAGATCAGCACCTTGCCGGAAAGCGGAAGCTTTAGCTGTACGCCCTCCTGCGCCTTGTAAAATGCCTCTCCCCAATACTTGGAAAGACCAAGCACCTCGCCGGTGGAACGCATCTCCGGTCCAAGCAGCGGGTCAACCTCCTGGAACATATTAAATGGGAATGCGGCTTCCTTCACGCCGTAATATGGGATATTCTTCTCCTTTAAGGCAGGAACCGGTGATTCTTTTCCGGTCAGCTCTGCCGTGACGATCTCGACTGCCAGCGGCACCATGCGGATATCGCATACCTTTGATACCAGCGGAACGGTACGGGATGCACGCGGATTTGCCTCAAGCACAAATACCTTACCATCCTCGATTGCATACTGCATATTCATAAGACCCTTGACATGCATTTCTTCCGCAATACGTCTTGTATATTCCTTGATGGTCTTTACATTTTCCTCTGAGATATGGCGTGACGGAATGATGCATGCCGAATCTCCGGAATGCACGCCGGCAAGCTCGATATGCTCCATAACCGCCGGTACAAAGGCATGTGTTCCATCGCTGATCGCGTCCGCTTCGCACTCGGTTGCATGATTTAAGAAGCGGTCGATCAGGATTGGACGATCCGGTGTCACACCTACTGCTGCATTCATATATCCCGTCATGGACTGCGCATCATAGACAACCTCCATACCGCGTCCTCCAAGGACGTAGGATGGGCGAACCATCACTGGGTAGCCGATCTTGTCTGCGATTGCAAGTGCTTCCTCCACATTGACTGCCATGCCTGACTCTGGCATCGGGATCTCAAGCTTGTCCATCATCGCGCGGAACAAGTCGCGATCCTCCGCCAAGTCAATAACCGATGGTGCAGTTCCTAAGATCTTGACTCCGTTCTTCTCCAGATCTGCTGCAAGGTTGAGCGGTGTCTGTCCGCCAAACTGTGCGATCACGCCGACCGGCTGCTCCTTCTCATAAATACTAAGCACATCCTCAAGCGTCAGCGGCTCAAAATAGAGCTTGTCAGAAGTATCATAATCCGTTGATACCGTCTCCGGATTGCAGTTTACGATAATGGTTTCAAAACCGAGCTTCTTTAGCGCAAGTGCAGCATGTACACAGCAGTAGTCAAACTCAATTCCCTGACCGATACGGTTCGGTCCGCCGCCAAGGATCATAACCTTTGGTTTGCCGCTTGTAACGGTACTGTGATCCGGTGCATTGTAGGTAGAGTAATAATATGCACTGTCCTTGGTGCCGCTTACATGTACACCTTCCCACGCTTCCTTTATGCCGATCTGCTGGCGCTTTGTGCGGATCTCATCCTCGGATACCCGAAGGATCTGACTTAAGTATTTATCGGAAAATCCGTCCTTCTTCGCCTGGATCAAAAGTGCATCCTCCGGAATGCTTCCGGCGTGTGCCATAAGAGTCTCCTCTTCCTCTACGAGTTCTTTCATCTGTTCAAGGAAGTAATGCTTGATCTTGGTAAGCTCGAACAGTTCATCAATGGTTGCCCCCTTGCGGAGTGCCTCATAAATGATAAAGTAGCGCTCGCTGGACGGATAAAGAAGCTTCTTTAACAATTCTTCCTTGGATAAAGAATCAAAGTTCTTCGCATGTCCTAGTCCGTAACGTCCCGTCTCAAGGCTTCGGATTGCCTTCTGGAACGCTTCCTTGAAGTTCTTTCCGATACTCATGACCTCGCCGACCGCGCGCATCTGGGTGCCGAGCTTATCTTCCACGCCCTTGAACTTTTCAAATGCCCAACGTGCGAATTTAACAACCACATAATCTCCGTCCGGAACGTACTTATCCAATGTTCCGTATTTTCCGCAAGGAATATCTGCAAGTGTCAGTCCACAGGCGAGCATTGCAGAAACGAGCGCAATTGGGAATCCCGTCGCCTTAGAAGCAAGTGCTGAGGAGCGGGAGGTGCGCGGGTTAATCTCAATGATGATGTCACGGTCGGTAACCGGATCATGCGCCCACTGTACGTTTGTTCCTCCGATGACCTGGATTGCCTCTACGATACGGTAGGATTTTTCCTGTAAACGTTTCTGCACTTCCTCCGAGATTGTAAGCATCGGCGCAGAACAGAAGGAATCTCCGGTGTGTACGCCCAGCGGATCAATATTTTCGATAAAGCATACCGTGATCATGTTGTTGTCAGCATCACGAACGACCTCAAGTTCAAGCTCCTCCCATCCAAGAATCGATTCCTCGACCAGAACCTGGCCTACGAGACTTGCCTGCAAGCCTCTGGCACAAACAGTCTTTAATTCCTCTACATTGTAAACGAGACCGCCGCCTGCGCCGCCCATCGTATATGCCGGACGCAGAACTACCGGGTAATGCAGGCGTTCTGCGATTTCCATCGCCTCCTCCACAGAGTAAGCAACCTCACTTCTTGCCATCTCAATGCCAAGGCTCTCCATCGTATGCTTAAACTCGATCCGATCCTCGCCACGCTCAATCGCATCGACCTGAACGCCGATTACCTTTACATTGTACTTGTCTAGCACACCCTTCTTTGCAAGCTCAGAGCAAAGATTCAGTCCTGACTGTCCACCCAGATTCGGAAGGAGTGCATCCGGTCTTTCCTTTGCAATAATCTGCTCCAACCGGTCAACGTTTAATGGTTCTATATAGGTTACATCCGCGGTTTCCGGATCCGTCATGATCGTTGCCGGATTGGAGTTTACGAGTACAATCTCATACCCCAATTTGCGAAGTGCCTTACATGCCTGTGTGCCCGAATAGTCGAACTCACACGCCTGTCCAATGATGATCGGACCTGATCCGATTATCAGGACTTTGTGAATGTCTTTTCTCTGTGCCATCTCTTTTCCCCTTTGTCTGTTAATTTATTTGTTAAAACAGTGCTCCGGCAAGATATACGCCAAATGCCGCTATCCATGCCACTACACACTGAAATACAACAATAAAAGCTGCCCACTTACCACCAAGCTCCCGCTTTACGGATGTGATTGCTGCAACGCATGGCGTATACAAAAGACAGAATGTCAAAAGTGCTGCTGCCGAGCGTGTGGTAAGCGCCGTCTGCAGAATTCCGATTGTTCCATACAAGACACTTAACGTTGAAACAACGCTCTCCTTCGCCATAAAGCCGGTAATAAGCGCTGTCGATATTCTCCAGTCCCCGAATCCAAGCGGTGCAAAGACCGGCGCAATCCATCCTGCCACCGTTGCCAGCATGCTCTCGTTAATATCAGAAACCAGGCGCATCCTGAAATCAAAACTCTGCAGGAACCATACAACGATCGTAGCAACAAAAATAATGGTAAATGCTTTCTTTAAAAAATCCTTGGTCTTCTCCCACAAAAGCTGGAAGACATTTTTAGCCCCCGGCAGACGGTAATTTGGCAATTCCATGACAAACGGAACTGCTTCCCCTTTAAAAGTAGTCTTCTTCGCAATCGTTGCAGTCAGAATGCTCACCAGAATTCCTCCGAAGTACAATACAATCATTACAAGTGCTGTATGCTTCGGGAAAAATGCCGCAGCAAAAAACGTATAGACAGGTATTTTTGCGGTACAGCTCATAAACGGAATCAGCATGACAGTCATCTTCCGGTCTCGCTCCGATGGCAGTGTACGTGTGGACATGATTGCCGGGACGGAACAGCCGAATCCCATCAGCATAGGAACGATACTCCTTCCGGAAAGTCCAATCTTCCGCATGGTTTTATCCATCACGAAGGCAATTCTTGCCATATATCCACTGTCCTCAAGTAATGATAGAAAGAAAAACAGTGTTATGATAAGTGGCAATGCCGTAAGTACTGTGCCTACACCATTATAGACTCCGTCGATAACCAGAGAGCGGATTACTTCATTTACGTTTGCTGCTGCAAATGCCTTCTCGGTGATCTCGGTGAATGCAGCGATTCCCATCTCGACAAGGCTCTGAAGATTACCTCCGATCAGATTGAATGTCAGATAAAATACTACAGCCATAATTCCCACAAAAGACGGGATTGCTGTATATTTTCCGGTCAGGATCTTATCAATCTTTCTGCTGCGCTCATGCTCCTTGCTTTCTCTTGGCTTTACCACCGTTGTTGCAACAGCTTTCTCTATGTAATCAAACCGCATATCTGCGATTGCTGCGGATCGGTCAAGTCCGCGTTCTTTTTCCATCTGCAAAACAATATGTTCGAGCATTTCCTGTTCATTTGTGTCTAACCGGAGTGCTTCAAGAATGTGCGTATCTCCCTCGATAAGCTTGGTTGCAGCAAATCGCACCGGAATGTCCGCGCTCCTTGCATGATCCTCAATCAGATGCATGACAGCATGAATTGCGCGGTGCACAGCACCGTCATGGTCCTCTGGGCTGCAGAAATCCTGTCTCATTGGCTTTTCCTGATACTTTGCAACATGAATCGCATGATCGATAAGTTCATGAATGCCTTCATTCTTTGCCGCAGATATCGGAACCACCGGCACTCCAAGGTACTGCTCCATCTCATTGACCAGCACAGACCCTCCGTTGCCCTGCATCTCATCCATCATGTTAAGCGCAACAACCATCGGTATATCAAGCTCTAAGAGCTGAAGTGTCAAATATAGATTACGCTCAATATTGGTTGCATCCACAATATTGATAATTCCCTTCGGTTTTTCATTTAAGATAAACTGCCGCGATACGATCTCCTCATTGGTGTAAGGAGACATTGAATAAATTCCCGGCAGATCCGTAACTTCCGTCTTGGGATGCTCTTTAATGGAACCGCTTTTTCGGTCAACCGTTACTCCCGGGAAATTACCGACATGCTGATTGGCCCCGGTCAGCTGGTTAAAGAGTGTTGTCTTTCCGCAGTTCTGGTTTCCTGCAAGGGCGAATGTAAGCATAGTTCCTTCCGGAAGCGCTTTTTCTGTCTTCTTATCATGGTAGATACCACCCTCACCATAACCGGGATGTGGTTGTTTCTGTATCTGCTTTTTGGCTTTAATCTCCGCGGACCTTACTTCCTGCACCAGTTCTGCCTCAATCTCCTGCGCATCCGCCAAGCGAAGTGTAAGCTCATATCCATGGATTCCTATTTCCATCGGATCTCCCATCGGCGCAAACTTGATCAATGTTGCCTCTGCCCCCGGGATAACTCCCATATCCAAAAAATGCTGTCTGAGTGCTCCTTCTCCTCCTACTGAGAGAATTCGTGCGGTTTGTCCCTCTTTTAATTCCCGTAATGTCATTTTCTCACCTTTTATCCTATTTCAAATTTGTATCCCATTCCCCAAATGGTTTTGATATAATCCCCTTTCTCCCCCATCTTGCTGCGCAGTTTCTTCACATGGGTGTCAATCGTTCTCGCGTCCCCGAAATAATCATAATTCCACACGGAGTCCAATATACGTTCCCGCGACAATGCAATTCCTGCATTCTCCATAAAATAGTTCAGAAGCTCAAACTCCTTGTAGCTAAGTTCCACCGGATTTCCATCGATAGTAACCTGATGTGCAGCCTTGTCCAATATGATTCCGCCCATCTCAATCAGCATATTGCCAGAATCCTGTTTTCCGGCTCTACGCAATATTGCTTCCACGCGGGCCACAAGGATTTTGGGAGAAAACGGCTTTGCAATATATTCATCCACACCAAGGTCAAATCCCAAAAGTTCGTCGCTTTCCTCCCCTTTTGCAGTCAGCATGATGATCGGCACTTTTGAATTTTCGCGTATCTCACGAACAACATCCCATCCATTCATCTTTGGCATCATAACATCAAGAATGATAAGTGCGATCTCCTTTTCTTTGTAAAAAACGTCTAGGGCTTCTTCCCCGTCTCCTGCCTCCAGAACCTCATAGTCCTTCCGAACCAGGAAATCCCGGACAAGCTTTCGCATACGGCTTTCATCATCTACAACCAAAATCTTTATCTTTGCCATTTCATTTTCTCCCGTTATGGATTGGTCTGATTTTGCAGGATCTGCTCTCTTCTGCTGACATCTGCCTCGCGCTGTGTCAGTTCCTGCTCCCAGTCTTCATATTTATCAATTATCTTCTGTTCATAATTAAAAATATTGGTACTGCTGCCACTGATATAAGTGATTGCAAACATGCCGACAACAATTGCGGCAAGTACCGCACAAAGCACTCCTGTGATGCGGTAACGCCTGCGATAAAACTGCTCGTTCCCTGCTCTTTGCTGCAGCTTCTGTTGTCTTCGCATGGTACGCTGCTCCTCACGAAGCCGTCTCTCCTCATCAAGTCCTTTGTCCGGAACCGGAATCGGCACAATATCCTCTTTCTTGATATAAGGAACCGATTCCAGATAGTTCTGCAGCTCTCTCAAAAATTCAATTCCTACCGCCGTCTCAAATATCTGCTGCTCCACCAGACGGTTGTAAAGAGAAAATATGACATCCGGGTCATTCATCTTCGTCTGTGTGCGGATATAGGCAATTCCATCAACTTCCTTTTTTGCCTGCCTTGCTTCTTCTTCGGATTCAAAGGAAAAGCCGTCCACTCTGTATCTTGCCATCTCTATTTCGTCCTTTTATTGATCATGCTTGCCAGATATCCGGCTCCATAACCATTGTCAATATTTACAACGCTCACGCCGCTCGCACAGGAATTGAGCATGGATAAAAGTGCTGCCACTCCGTGAAAAGAAGCTCCATACCCGACGCTTGTAGGTACTGCGATGACCGGACAGTCGACCAGTCCTCCTACCACGCTTGCAAGCGCGCCCTCCATTCCGGCGATCGCGATCACGACATTCGCCTCCATCAGATACTCCGTGTTGGCAAGCAGCCGGTGTACGCCAGCCACGCCGACATCATACAGTCTGAGCACCCGGTTGCCGAATGCCTCCGCCGTAAGCGCAGCCTCCTCCGCAACCTTATAATCACTTGTCCCGCCGGTAGCGATCACGATCGTTCCCTTGGTATCTGCCTTGGGCATCTTTCCAACGATCCCGATCTCTGCGTCCTCATAATAGGTAAGTGAAAACTCCTGCGGCAACGCCTGCGCTTTCTCCTTTGACAGGCGGGTGATAAGAATCGTCTCCTGCCCTGCCTCGATCATCGTGCGCACGATCCCCTCGATCTGTCCTGCCGTCTTTCCGGCACCAAAGATCACTTCCGCCTCGCCCTGTCGGAGCTGTCTTTGTGTATCCACCTTTGCATATCCGATATCCCGGAAGGGTTCCATCTTGATCTGCGTGACCGCATGCTCAATGGAAACCGTTCCGTCTTTTACTTCATTTAAGATCTGTTCCAGTTCATTCTTCGTCATTTCTGTTACTTCATTCCTTTCCGTCAATCGGAACAATGTGTCACTTTGTGACGCTTTACGCGCCCGTGCAGGCACGCAGATGCGCTTTGGCGCGGTCCTTACTTATCTCGCTCTGCGATCTCGCCGGACTGGTACGCCGCGATCAGCTCCTTGATGTCACTGATCCGCTGCCGCATTCGCTTTCCCTTATCCGTATCCCCGACTAAAATACGCTTGTCAGCGTATTCCACTGCCTCACGCTTCGATACGATGTCAATTTCCTCCCGGATGGCAGTCTCCGCAGACACAAACGGCTCATGCGCCGTGAGTGTCAGCCCGTAGGAATTATAAATCAGCGTATATCCCGCAATACCTGTTCTGCTACGATATGCCTTGGAAAATCCGCCATCGATGACAATGACCTTTCCGTCGCTCTTGACCGGGCTTTCCCCGCGCATCCGGTGTACCGGCACATGTCCGTTTATGATATGCACGCCGTTTCCTTCCAGCCCGAACTCCTTTAGGATCTTGTCAGCGATCTTCGGATCGTTGATCAGATTGTAATAGGCATTCTTGGGTTCTACCTTCACCTCTTCATCATCCAGGAAATACCGCTCAAAGGTTGCCATTTTCGCACGCCCATACAAAGGGGAATTCGGCGCCGTCCAGATGTACCAGATCATATCCGCTCCCTTTTCTTTCTCCACCGGATCGCTCGCAAAAAATGCCTTGCGCACATAGGATTCGAGCACATCAAATAATGCCTTGCCACTGTAATAATTTCCGTAAATATTTACACTCGTAAACTCTCCGTCCTCGTTCATCGGGACGCAGCCGTGATAAAGCAGATTGTCATTGTACACACGGTACATACTGCCCTTTTTCAGCAGAAGCTGTATATGCCGCTGCAGCTTCTCACAATGTAAGAAGGACGAGCACAGCCGCTTCATCACATCCAGTTCCTCGTCCGTAAGCGCATATGGGTCGTCCGGATCTACAGTCGGAAGCAGGGTGTCTTTCATCTCATAGGTAACGCCGTCAATCTGTACCGTCTTCTTCTCATAATCGATCTTGTCCAATAGAAGCCGGTTCTCCATGCCGTACTCCGGCCGTTTTAAGATCATCTGTCCCTCCAGCTTGAACCGGATGATAGCGATCGCCTTGTGCATCTTGCGGATCAGATCGCTTTCCATATTGTTCGTGCCGGACGGGATTACCTTAAACACAAAACGCTCGCATGGGTCATCGGCATATGCCTCCATTGCAAAGGTTGCAAGCGGAAGCATGTTGATGCCGTAGCCCTCCTCAAGCAGGTCGAGATTGCCATAGCGGATACTGTTTCGGATGACGGTCGCAACGCAGGTCATCTGTCCTGCCGCCGCTCCCATCCAGATAATATCGTGGTTTCCCCACTGGATATCCACAGAATGATACTCGCAGAGCTTGTCCATGATCAGATGCGCCCCAGCTCCACGGTCATAAATATCTCCAAGGATATGCAGACGGTCTACGACCAGCACCTGTATCAGTTCGGACAGCACGACGATAAATTCTTCCGCACGCCCCAATTCCACGATCGTATTGACGATTGCCTCATAATACGCTTCTTTGTTGAGGATCTCCGGCTTCTCGGTGATCAGCTCCTCGATCACATAGGCATAGTCCTTCGGCAGCGCCTTGCGCCCCTTGGATCTTGTGTATTTTGAGGATACGGTCTTGCACACTTCGATCAGGCGGTACAGCGTGATCTTGTACCAGTTCTCCATATCCTTCTCCTGCGATTTGACAAGCTCCATCTTCTCGCGCGGATAATAGATCAGCGTTGCGAGCGCGGACTTGTCGGCGGTGCCGAGCGTATGTCCGAATACGTCATCGATCTTCTTGCGCACGGCTCCGGAGCCGTTGCGCAGCACATGGGAAAATGCCTCATACTCGCCGTGGATGTCCGACAGAAAGTGTTCCGTCCCCTTCGGGAGATTTAAGATAGCCTGCAGATTGATGATCTCCGCAGATGCCCTGCTGATGGTAGGAAACAGCTCGGAGAGCTGCTCTAAATATCGTAGATGTTCGTTATCCAAAATACTGCCTCCATAAATCGTTCTTATTTACATAAGGAGAACCGGAGAAGTAAGCTCCTCCGGTCCATTTCTATTCCCCAGCTTTTCCGGTGATCAGCCACGGAGCCGGCTGTGTATTGTAGGTGTTTTTGCTTGTCAGCTTCGATACGGTCACCTGAATGATCTCCGGATCATAAATGCCGAGCTTCCTGCAAAGCTCCGGCATGGAAGCCGCAACGACAAAATCAAGTGTATAGATGACAAACTCCATATTCGGGTTCAGCTTAAGCAGGCACTGCATCTCCTGCTCCATGCTGGCAGATGCCACAAGCATCGTAACATCCGGCACTGCAAGCCCCTGCATCGTATTCTCGTCCACATGATCGATAATGGTAACGTTATTCAGTCCGAACTGCGTAACGTTGTCCTCTAACGTATTGCGGTCGTTGGCGTTGTATTCCACCGCGATCACCTCGCCCTCACCGTCAAGGATCGCCGCCTCGACCGCGATCGACTCACCGGAGATCACGCAGATGTTCTTGCCCTCGTTGATCTGCATCTTGGACAGGATGATGGAACGGATCTCCGATCCGACATAGCGTACCGATCCGTTGGCAAATGCGCTGTTGTCCATTCCGAACTTGATGGTACTGCGCGCGGAAGGATTTAGGATAAGCATTCCTGCGGATGCGTTGATCCCGCGGTCGATCATATTGGAGACCTTATCCCGCTTGATCTCACCCTCCGGGTTGCTTCCCTCATTGTATACGACCGTACACTCCCCAAGTCCCGCGTTGTACATACGGTAAAAAATATCCGGATGTCCCGCTTCGGTAAATACCAAAACGCTCTGATGCGCCTCCACCGCCGGGATCAGATTCTTGTTTTTTCTGGTGATGTCCAAAATCTTTACATGTTCTAAATCCACATCCGTGTTCTCGGAAAAATACTCCAGCCACGCAAGGACATGGGAATTGTTGAATAAATGATTTTCCATAGCCGCACCTCGTCATCCGATAGAATTAAGTTATTGTTATCATACCATATTTCATTTTGTTATGTATACGTTTTCATGCATATTTTTTCAGCAATTTTTCAGGAGTTGCTGCCGGACACATCCAAGGTTTCATTCATGCTGCCCATCCGGTATCCAACCACGTCCAGCGTCACATAGGAAAAGCCGTATTCTTTGAATTTCTTATAGACACTAAGCCTTGTCTCCTCCTCCATAAACTTTGGAAATTCCTCCGGGAGGAGCTCGATCCGCGCGACATCTCCGTGGATACGGACTCTTAGCTGATGAAAGCCCATATCAAGCAGAAGCTGCTCCGCACGGTCAACCATCTTGAGCTTTTTCTCATTGATAAGATCCCCGTAAGGAAATCTGCTGGACAGACAGGCAAAGGACTGTTTGTTCCAGGTCGGGATATTGAGATACTGGGAAAGCTCCCGGATCTCCTGCTTGGTAAATCCGATATGCCGGAGCGGACTCTTGACGCCAAGCTCCGCTACCGCCTGTAAGCCCGGTCTGTAATCCCCGTTGTCATCCAGATTCGAGCCCTCCGCGATCTCATTGATCCCCTGCTCCTTTGCAAGCGCTCCGATCTTTTCAAAAAGCTCATGCTTGCACAGATAGCACCGGTTCTTCGGGTTGTGGGAAAAGCCCTCGATCTCAAGCTCCTCTGACTTGATGACAAAATGCCGGATTCCCATCTTGCTGCAATACTCCTTTGCCTCTTTTAGCTCTCTCTCCGGAAATGAGCAGGAAGATGCCGTCACTGCGATTGCGCGGTCTCCAAGTGCCTCCTTCGCCGCATACAATAAAAAGGTGGAATCCACGCCGCTTGAAAAGGCTACCGCCACACTTCCGAAGGATGCAAGATAATCCTTTAATCTGTCATATTTTTCTAATAATGCTTTGTCCATCATAATTTTTCAGGTTGATCCTTTACTCCTTATATTTTTCCAGTTCTTCCACATAGATTTTTCCAAAATCACTTAGCATGTGGTTTTTCTTTACGATGTATCCAACGGTAAGCGGATCCTCTTCCTTTAGCTTGATCGACACAAAGGAGTCCTTTAATGCAAAGCTGTCGATCATGATTCCTGTTCCGATCGCGAATCCGTTTAACATGGTAAGTACCTCGCAGGAGGTTGCCCTGTCGTTGGATCTTATCATCCGTTCAAAAGAATATCCTGACAAAGCCTCCTCTGCTAAATAATACTCTGCTTCATTCGATTGGTCAAATGCTACGCACGGATATTCCTGCAGATCCTCCACCGACAGTTCCGTCCGGTCTGCAAGCGGATGCGCCTTGCTTAGATAAGCGTATGTATCGCACACCATAAGTGGGTGGAAGTCAAGCTCGTATTCCCGGAGCAGTTTGTTCATAATATTCTTATTGCTTTCGGAATAAGCCAGCACTCCGATCTCGCTTTTATAGTCCCTCACATTTTCAAGGACTTCATCGGTTCTGGTCTCATTTATCAGATAAGAAAATCCGCTCGTCTTTTTGCTTGCAAGCCGCTTCTCAATGGAATTTACAAAGGCATGGATCGCAAATACATAATGCTGCAGGGAAATCGTGTAGTAATCCCTGCCTGATTCGGCAGCCAGATATTTGTGCTCGACTAACTCATACTGGCTGACAGCCTGCTTGGCATAGCTTATGAACTCATTTCCTTCTTCCGTTACCTTTATTCCCTTATTCGTCCTGTCGAAAATACGGATCCCGATTTCCTCCTCCAAGTCCCGTATCGTTGCCGAGAGTGCCGGCTGGGAAACAAACAGCTTTCCGGAGGCTTCCCGCATGGACGAAGAGGTTGAAATTGCCACCACATATTTTAACTGCGTAGTCGTCATTCAATTCCTCCAATTCCTATTGTAATACTTGTATTTTAATATAGATACCATTTCCTCATGAAATAGAAAAAAACTATAACTTGCGATAATTTTTTTCTATCACAGTTATAGTTTTAAAATTCAAAGCGCTTTAATTCTTCAAACAGTCCGGCATCCAGCTCTGCATTTTCCATCGGGTAGTTTCTCTGCAAAGATTCATATTTTGCCTCGCCAAACCTATGGTACTTCAGAAGCTCATAATGGACATTTTCATAAGGTCTGATATAATCACGGATCCGCCGGATCTCTTCTTCGGAATCATTCACTCCCGGAATCACCGGTGTGCGCACCAGCATTGGCAGCATCGGATACCGTTCTTTGATCCTTGCAAAATTTGAAAGTATGATCTGATTGGAAACCCCGGTGTTTTGAATATGGATCTCCTCATCGATGCTCTTGATATCCATCAAAAGATAATCCACCTCACCTGCGATCCGTTCAAAAACTTCGTATCTCGCATATCCTGTTGTCTCAATGGCGGTATGGATTCCCATACTGCGTGCGCTCTTTAACAATGAATAGGTAAAATCCGGCTGCATCAACGGTTCTCCCCCACTGATTGTCAGACCTCCATCCATATTCGCATAAAAGATGCCGTCTCTGGTAGCGCGCTCCATCACCTCATCCACCGTCACGCTCTCTCCAAAAACGTGGAGTGCCCCGGTCGGGCAGGTTCTCCGGAGAGTCTCCGGATCGACATTGCGAAATCCGTCCGGATCCTGTCTCAGGCTCTTGCAGCACTTGCAATCTATGCACTTGCTTTTCGTCCATGCAATCTCCGGCGCTGCCGCCTGGGACTCCGGGTTTGCACACCATCTGCAGCGCAGCGGACAGCCCTTTTCAAACACGACGGTCCTGATTCCCGGACCGTCATGCACGGAAAACCTCTGAATATTAAAAATTGTTCCTCTTATCTCATCTGCCATCATGCAATCTCTTCATGTGCAGTCCGGTCGACAATATCTGCCTGCAGGCTAGGCGACCGTTCAACGAAGTAAGCACTGTATCCCGCAACACGGACGAGCAGGCTTCTGTAATTTTCCGGATGCGCCTGTGCTGCAAGAAGTGTCTCTTTATTGATAATGTTAAACTGTAAATGCCAAAGCTTTAAGTCTCTCCAGCTCTTAATGAAAGCGACCAGCTTCTTTGTTCCGATATCGCCCTGAACACTTGCCGGAGTCAGTTTAATATTGAGAAGCCGTGCTGCACGGTTATTATAATTGGTGTTCTTCGTTTTGTAATTTGATAGAAGTACCGCCGTAGGACCTTTTTCATCTGCGCCCTGCGATGCAGATGATCCATCAGAAAGTGCGGTTCCCGCGAAGCGCCCATTCGGTGTTGCCCCCACAACAGTTCCAAACGGAACGTTTACGGACTGGGAAACATATCTTAAATCCATATAGATGCCGATATTTTTTGCATACCGATTCACAAACTTAACGGCTTCCCCGTCAATCTTCTTTGCGATTGAATCCACATAAGTATCATCATTTCCATACTTTGGCGCATGAAGCAGTCTCTGTCTTAGCACCTCATCTCCCTGGAAATTATTGGCAAGCGCATTCATCAATTCGTCTACCGTTGCGAGCTGATCCTCAAAGACCACCTTTTTGATTGCCGCCAGAGAATCTGCCGCTGTTGCAAATCTGATAAAATCGAAAAATCCTGCATCAAAGCCACCCTCGATATGCTCACTGTGTAAGTCCTTGCATTCCTTCATGCAAAGTGCATGCAAGGACGAGCCAAGCGGTGACGCAAAGTGCTTCGGTCTGGTTCTGTTTGCCACAAACTGCTGCCGCAGCGCTTCCTTAAGCAGATACCGCTCCTGTGCCAGAAATGCTTCCTCAAATTCCTCATAGCTGGTAAAGCTGCGGACATCTCCCGTTTCAATGGTCAGCAGTTCATCCCCATATTTCGGCATTCTTCCATTGTACAGTGTAAGCTCCACCAATGCTCCGAGATTGATAAACGGGCAAGGTGTCGTAAATGTGTCAAGGTTTGGCATACGGGCTTCTGTACAACCGGAAATCGCATAATCATTTGCTGATGCGAAATCTGCCCCCTTTGACACAAGTACCGGGATGATCTCCTCGTCGTTGAACAGCTTTGGAAAACCTGAGCCGTCCTTGATCGTGAGTGCGATTTCCCTTAAAAACTTTTCCGTGGAATCAGAGTGGATCCGTGCCGCAAGATCCGGGTAATTCAGTGGAAATTCACGTTTATTCTCAAGCAGGATATAAGACAGCTCATTTGTTGCATCATATCCATTTTCATCCACGCCGCCGATCGTAACCGCTTCCCAATGTGCATAACCCTCATGGAATTTTACTCCGGCAGGGCTTACAAACAGATCCTGATACTGCGCCATGGCAAGCCATACGCACTGGAATAGCTCCTTTGTCTGTTCCCTTGTGATCCTGCCGCTCTCATAATCCTTTTTAAAATACGGATACAGATACTGATCCATTCTTCCGTTTGAAATTGTGGCACCGGTCTTCTGCTCTAATCTGGAAAACATCTGAATAAACCATTGTGCCTGTAAAGCCTCGTGAAATGTCTCTGCCGGGTATCTTGGCACCTTATAGCAGATTCTCGCGATCTCCAGAAGCTCTGCTTTGCGTGCCTCATCTGTCTCGGCATCCGCAAGCTCCAGAGCCTTGTCCCCATGCCGCTTCGCCCATAGAATGATCGCATCGGATACAATGGCAATACTCTGCAAAAATTCAGCTTTATCAATCGTGTCCTTTGGATCAAACTCATCCAACGTGTCAAGCCGTCCGGGCGCTTCCTCTTTGATTGCCTCAAAGCCCAGTTCAATGCCGCGCTTATAATCGTGAACCCATTGCAGGGCAGATCTCATGGAGGAGGATTCGTTTAAGATAAAGCGGGATGAAAACAGATCCTTTGGATCGTAAGTAATTTTAAGAACATCCTCCGGCATTGCGTGTGCAAAATCCTCATAGTAGGTCTTACCTTCCCAATATGGCGCAATTTCCTCCTCGATTACCCGGATGTCCCCCGCATCGATTTCAAATGGCGATTCCACACGGCTGCTCGCCTGCTTCACAAACTGCCGTAAAAAACAGCCATCCAGCTCCGGATAGATAATTCCATATTTTCCGGACTTACCGCCCCGCCCGACAATAAGCTGATATGGATCGATCTCGACCTCGATATTTTCCGCAACATGGTACAAAGCCTTTGCCCAGCGAAGTGACAACGCCTGCCCTTCCGTCTGTTTAAAAGATTCGGTAAAATATTTTGCACGCTGCACATCCACAACAGATTTTGAGTTCTGAAAGCTGTCATAGATCTTCTGTGCCCTTCCGGATAATGCTACTCTTCCGTTATTATTTTTGATGCGCTCCTCTTGTGGAGATAATAATTTTTCTGACATTGTTAGTTACCTCTTATGTAATCACTGATCTGATACTCTTCGCTTAAGTTTCCGATTGTAACCAGGAATTGGATCGTCTTCTGTAATCCGTCAATATCATCCTGCGTGATCTCAACTGTGTAATCCCAGTTTGATGCTACCGTGATGACCTGATCTTCGGTAAGTGACAGGTAAGCTGCCAGATTGGTAAGCGTCTCCCCTTTTAGATCTGCACTCTCTTCAGCACCTCTTTTATACTGTTCAATGAGCACATCTATAATTTTAGGATTTTCCGCTGCATACTTACTATCCACGACGATCGGGTTTACTCCGAGCAGTCCGACCTCTCCGCCATAGGTAAGCACTCGTGCTGTGCCGTTTTCAATAAGTCTTGTTATATTTGGTTCCCAGATCGCAACCGCGTCAATCTCGCCTGTCGACAACACAGAGCCTGCATCACCTGCTGAAATATTGATGAGGTTCACATCATCGAAGGTAAGGTTCTCTGTCGCAAGAGCCATCTCAAATAAACTGTGACCGGTTGATCCAAGCGTGGTTCCAAGATTCTTGCCCTTTAAATCTGCAATAGAGGTAATATCCGAGTCAGCAGCAACAAGGATCGCGTATGCGCGGGTTCCCTCCGCCGCAATCAGCGCCACCTGATTATCCTGTCCTGCTGCAATCGCAGATACCGTCGGTACATCTCCTATCGCTCCGACATCAGACAGATCTGAAGCCATGGATTCGTTGATCGGTGGACCTGACTCAAAATCATTCCAGGTTACGGTTACGCCATACGGAGCAAGTGCCTCCTCAAGCCATCCGTTTTCCCTGACAACAAGAAGTGGAATAAATGCCCCGGATGGCTGGACCGCAATATTAAGTGTTGTAGCGGTGATTCCATCCTCGGCAGAACCGTCATTATCCGCCGCCACATTCCCCGAAGCTTCGCTCGCATCTGTATTGTCTGTTGCCGTCTTGTCGCCATTACAGCCTGCAAGAAGCCCTGCTGCAAGTGCTACGGTAAGTAATGTTCCTAAGAGTTTCTTTTTCATGATCTTTTCCTCCTTATCCTTTATTTAAATAACGAAGTCAATGTCGATCTCCTGATCTTCAAAAAATTCGTTATAAATAATTTTTCTGATATCCAGAAAATCTATGGTGTTCCGGTTCCGTGGCTCCGGAAGCACAACATTTACAATTTTCTTTATCCTGCCGGGACGTGCCGACATCACGATGATCCTATCCGCAAGGAAAACCGCCTCATCTATATCATGCGTAACCAAGATCATCGTCTTGCCATCCTGTTTCTGGATCCGTTTTACTTCCTTTTGCATCTGTATTTTTGTAAAAGCATCCAATGCCCCAAATGGTTCATCCAGCAGAAGAATCTCCGGCTGGTTTACAAGAGACCTTGCAATACCCGCTCTCTGCGCCATTCCTCCGGACAACTGCTTGGGATATGCTTTCTCAAAGCCCTTTAGCCCGACCAACTCTATGTGTTCCTGAACCAGTGCCTTCTTTTGCGCCTTTGATCCGCTGTTTAACACATAACCAATGTTTTTTTCAACGGTAAGCCAAGGGAACAGGCGGTGCTCCTGAAAAACCATTCCCCGCGTTTTTTCCGGTCTGGTAATCGCTTCTCCATTCAATGAGATGCTTCCTTCATGCTTTGGATCAAGTCCTGCTATTGCACGGAGCAGCGTGCTTTTTCCACATCCGGATGCCCCTACAATACAAATAAACTCGCCTTCCTTAACGTCAAAGCTGATATCGTCAAGCACCTGAAAAGCCGCTCCGTCCTTCTCATAGAATTTATTAACATGTTCAAGCTTTAAATAATGATCATTTACTTTCTCTGCTGTCATTTTCATTTATGCCCATTTAATGATTCTTCTCTCTACTACCTTCAGAAGTGAATCCATTACCTTTCCAATTAGTCCGATTACAAGCATTCCGACAATTACCACATCCGTCTGTCCAAATTGTCTGGCATTCATAATCATGTATCCAAGTCCTGTGTTTGAGGAAACAAGCTCCGCCGCCACCACGCACATGAAGCATGAGCTGAGTCCTACCCGAAGTCCGGTAAAGATATTCGGAGCCGCCCCGGAATCACAACGCTAAAAACATGCTTTAGGAATGGTGTTTCAACGCTTTGTGAAACCTCTAACAGCTTGGCATCCGCCTGTCTGATTCCATCCACCACGTTGGTCAGTACGGTAAAAAAGCCCCCAAGAAAGATCAGGAATACTTTTCCCGATTCTCCGATTCCAAACCAAAGGATCACCAGCGGGATCCACGCGATCGGCGGAATTGGTTTTATGATCTGGATGATCAGCTCTGTCAGGATCCTTACATGCTTAAACAATCCAATAAGGATTCCTAAACCCACACCGAGGACGGAAGCGATCACATATCCTTTTAAGACACGAAGAATACTGATCCATAGATTCTTGATCAGTGTTTTGGATATCAACAATCCTATAAATGTGTTCCACACCTTAACCGGTGCAGGAAGTATGATCGGATTCAAATTGCCGTTTAGGTACATCACTTCCCAGACCGCCAATATGATTACCAAAAGTAAAATGTATTCTGCTGCGTATCCAAGTTTCTTAACCATTTTTTTCAATCTCTTTCGTTTTTTTATAGAAAGAAGAATACCATTCCTTCCATTTTCCGGAAATTACAGGAACTTTATTGCCCGTGATAAGAAATCGTTATACCCAGTCATTCGGTGCAAATTGCAGATTTGGGGTTCAAAAAAAGGCATCCGCAGATTTCTCTGCTGATGCCCTTATAAATGCCTGTCACCGATATGCTGCTATAATAAGCTGTAGATCTGGTGCAGATCTGTAATCTCATAATCCACATGATCGTCTGTTGTTTTTTCCACCCCCGCCGGGTTGTACCAGCAGGTCAGTATTCCTGCGTTGTTTCCCCCCCGGATATCACTTGTCAGGGAATCGCCTACGATCAATACCGTTTTTCTGTCAACCGATCCAATTTCTTCAAACACTTTATTAAAAAATTCTACATTTGGTTTTTCCACTCCGAGCTGGTCTGACAGGAAAATCCCATCCATATATTCTCCCAATCCGGAAAGGCGCAGCTTCTTCATCTGTGCCGCGATTGTCCCGTTCGACACTACATACTGCTTCACCTTTCCATGAAGAGCCTCTATGATCGGCTTACAGTCATCATGAAAGACAATGGTATCTCCGAGGCGAAGCTGATACTCCTCGTTGAATGCTTCCGCTACCGAAGTATCAAGTCCTTCCTGCCCGAAAAAGGTATGGAACCGCCCGATCAGTACCTGTGTTTTTGTAATCTCCCCGCGCTCCAATCTCTCCCAGTAAGAACGATTGATGGCAGAATACCGCGCCAGCATCTCATCGGTACACTCTCCTAAATGAAAATCCCGAAACAGGCTCCTAATGGCAGCTTTCTCGGCTGCCAGAAAGTCTAAAAGTGTTCCATCAATGTCCCATAAAATTGTAGTTATCATAAGTACCTCCATCCTATTTATTTAAAATCATTTACTTACTGCCAAGATCAGGTTTTCCTTCTGCGCCTTCGACAGCTTTTTGATTTCCGCCTCACGCTTCATCGCCTCACTTTTACTGTCAAACGCTTCGCTGTGTACCAGTGTGCATGGTCGCCGGCTTTTCGTGTATTTTGCGCCCTTATCGCTGTTGTTATGCTCCCACACCCTCCGCTCTACGTCCGTGGTGTAGCCCGTGTACAAGGAGCCATCCTTGCACCGGAGCACATAGCAATAATGAAGCTGCTTTGCCTTTGTCATTCTTTTCTCCGCGCTACATGATTATTTTTCTCAAAATAGGTTGTTGCCGCTTTTCGCTTCCCTACAATATGTTACAATAAAGAAGTAATTTGTCAAATCAAAACTTTGTACGAATGACGCAGGGAGGTCTTAATATGTTACTATTATTTCAACTTAATCCGATACGAGTAAAAGGAAGTTGAAAATATGTCTGAAAAGATACTGATTATATATAGCGAGCAGGATTTTCCTTTAATTTAAGGTACTTCAATGAGGTATATTGAAAGCGTGTGAACATCCGTTAGTTTTGGGGCTGGCGGATGTTCTTGTGTGCATAAAAATAGCTAGAAGAAAGAGAAAATCCCCCTGTTACCATTTGGTTTACATGGATTTTAGGGATGTTTCTTTCCTTTCAAAGCGAGAAATTCTATAATTACATTATCCTATATGGAAATAAATCAGAAAAGGTGATAGAAATCTATGGTTGAATTTGGTGAGAAACTGAAAAAGGCACGAGAAGAAAAAGGGATGACGCAGCAGACGTTGGCAGACCATCTATACGTTACCCGGCAGGCTGTTTCACGATGGGAGTGTGGAGCACGTTATCCGGATCTCCTGACGGCTAAAAAATTATCGGATATGTTGGAAGTATCATTGGATGAATTGCTTTCCGGTGAAGAAATCAAAAAGTGTGTGGAGAAAAACCAAATTGTGGAATCGCCAGTGATAGGACGGGTGCAGTCTGCTTTGTACGCTTTTGTCGGAGTAGCCTATCTGCTCATGAGTATTTGGGCACTTCGCTTTTTGCTGCCAGAGCTTGCAAGTGCAAATTTACAAACGGTGGAATACGGGATTTCCTATATATTGAGATATGTGCTGATTACAATACTGTTATTTGTTGGTCTGACATTTTCAGTTTATGAGAAATTAACGCCTAAGAAAACGGGAGTCATTGTAGCCGCATATTTTGGAATGGAGTTGTTTTCAAATATCTTTGAACCTACGAAAGCAGGAAATATATGGATGAATATTTTCCAGAGCTTGATTTATCTGATATCTATTGTGGTGATTGTAGGTTACTATTTCCAGAAAAGAAGACGTTCACCTATTCCAATGTATTGCGTGGTGTCCTTTGGTTTAATAAGGAATATCTTCATGTACTTCCAGATGATACAGCTTACAAGTGATTTCACGTTTATCGTGAGAAGCATATGGCTGGTAGCGGTTGCGGGATATATGGTTTTAATCGCATACCAGACATATGCATTGGAGAAAAAATGGCGGCTGGCTGTAAAATAATAACCGTGTGGCTGTTCATGGGAATAGTTAACTCAAAGCCCCATGAACAACAGAAGGAATCAGTCACGAAAGAATAATTACATAATGCAAAAACCTGCCTCGATTAAGAGAAAATAAAAAAAACGTTGGTCGGGGCAGGGGATTTTGTACGCTCATTTTAAGTTATTGCCCTAACGGCGGTTTTGAGAAATCAGAGCCGCCGTTTCTTTGTGCTTAAACAAACCTATGACGACTTGCAGGGACACGGTAGCCGATTGGAGGTTATTTTACCGTGTCCGTTTTGGTTATTCATAGTACCCATGAGTTACATCAATTAAAAAAAGCGTAGCTCCCCCTCCGGGTAATTCCGGCTATGAATATGAACTGACAATTTAATATATTAGCTTTGTTATTTCCTATGCGTTTGTCCGCGTTCTGCGGGCAGGCGCATTTTGTCGTTTTGGAGAAAATTTTTCAAATTTTTTCTCTGAATGTTTGGCACATTCCCCGCGCCATTTGTTGAGGGGTTACGAAAGGGGAAATCATCACCCGCTTTCGCGGTTGCGAAAGGAGGTGATACCATGAATGAACCTAATCGTACCCAGTGGCAAATCCGATGTGCTTTTAATGGTTTTTGCAAGCGGACGTTGAAGAATGAAGCTATCAACGCCCACAGGGAAATCAAAAGGCGTCAGCTACAAGAAGTTTCGTTTTCTGACCTAACTCCGCAAGAGGAAAATCAGCTTTACACCTACGACACTTACTTTGAACACGATGAAGCTGAAAAATCCTTTTGTGTGGCAGGCAAGGAAATAACTGCGAAGCTGCTTGCCGAAGCCCTGCACAGCTTGCCGGACGACAAACGAGAAGCCGTATTGCTGTATTACTTATTTGAAATGAACGACGCGGAAATTGCAAAGCTCCGTGATGTTCCGAGAAACACGATACAGTATCGGCGGACAAGCTCTTTTGAACTGTTAAAACGCTATTTGGAGGAACGCGCCTATGACTGCACATAATGGTAACACCGAACAGGACGAACGCGGCTTGTTACCGTACCCGGTAATCATAGCCGCAACAAAAGGCGACCCGGAGGCTATGAAGATTGTCGTACAACATTACGAAAGCTACATAGCGTCCCTGTCTATGCGGAAGCTCATTGACGAGCGCGGTAATACCTACTATGGCATAGACGAGGACATACGCGACCGTTTACGTTCAAAGCTCATGCGGGCTGTCTTTTCATTCAAGGTATAAGGTAGACCCGGCAGCGTCCCCCCTTTCCGTTTCCTATCTCTATCCTGCCTTTTTGTTCCTTGACAAAGAAAGCGACGCAAGATAACGGCGACGCAACATAGGGCAAATCAGATACGTTCCTCTTATGCCGAGCCATACGGCGGGTGCGCCATGACTTCCCCACAGGGAATGAGCGACCAACACCGCGCCGTGAAATAAGTGTAGCAGCTTATGGGCGACGACACGCAAGATACATAATGATACTCCCTTATAGCCATAGACCGAACGTTCAAAGCGTCGCAGGCAATGGGTAGGGCTGCGCGAGAACCGCGCAGGGATGAAACTCCCGTGAGATTGCAGCTAACAATCGTCTGATTAAAGCTCTCTTTTGTAATTTACCAACTTTTGCTCATTTTTACGAAAGGGGGTATTTTATGAGCAATTTCGATGTGCCTATTTTGGAAAAATACACGCTTACGATCGAAGAAGCGTCTAAATATTTTCGTATCGGTGAAAACAAGCTGCGGAAACTGGCAGAGGAAAATCCTACATCAAACTGGGTACTTCTCAACGGCAATCGCTTACAGATAAAACGTAAACAGTTTGAAAAAGTCATTGATACTTTGGACACCAAACTGAATAATTTTATCTTACATCAGTTTGGAGGTTTACACAAACTTTGGGATGCTCCCATTCTTTTATGAGCAGTTATATTTAACTGCTCTTTTTTTCTCTGTTGAGAAACTCATTAACAATGCGTTCAACAGGCTAAAGCCCATAAATGAAAGGGCACTTGCAGTGCCCCTGCCAGTGCCCTTATCTTACTTGCCTAAATATTCACATGGTAATATTGCCTTTATCTCTGAATTTTTATAATCTGACACATTTCTTGTCACGATATATTCTGCGCCATAATTCTTTGCGCATTCCATTTGAAGGCAATCCTCAAAGTCTGAGAAATCCTCGTTTGCAAGACCGGATAATATTTTCGTCTTATCTATCTATACCTTCCACGTCAAAAATCTCGCATAGACTTGATAATATCTCCCTACGTTCCTTAATGTTGTAATCTTTTCTCAGAATAAAGAACATATTGGTAATTGAGTGAGCTGCAATACACCCTTTTATCTCCCCATTTGCGCACGCCAAAATAACGTTCTTTGCATCCTCAAAAAAAGGCTCTCTCTCTAAAAGATAATCCAGCAGTACATTTGTATCAATAAGAATTCTACCTGTCATATTTATTTTCCCTATAAGAAGCTAGCTCTGCATCTTCATCTGTAATGGTTCCTTTTTTGCGTATTTGTTCAAGCTTCGCAAATGCATTTTTCTTTTCATTATCGGTATCACTATATAATCCATTTACGCCTTGCATTATCTGAATCACAAAACTTAACTTGTCTTCTGGTATTTTTTCTAATTCCATAATTGCACTTTGCCTTAATGCCGTCATGATACTCTCTCCTTTATATCTTATAGGTATACGCAAGAATCTCCTTTCTTGCATTTTCGGATTACTTTGAGTACCTTTTTGAGTACCTTTTAAAATTCAAGCCGCTCAAACGCCCTGTTTGAGCGGCTTTTGGAGTGGACTAGACGGGAGTCGAACCCGTGTCCAAAAACCAATTCCCTGTCCTTCTACGAGTGTAGTTTATCATTTAACATTCCCTCCGCCGCACGGAGACAAACACCCTTGCGGTTTTAGTAGCTTCATGTTACGCCCACCGGCTCAAAGCTTTGCCGGTGTCGTTTCTCACAAAGTCGAAGCCTGGGTCCTAAGGTGTGAGTGCCCTAGGTCAGACTGCTGCAACTAGGCAGCGTATGCTAAATTTTCGTTAGCGTTTAATTTTAATTTGGCCATTTAACGCATTACCATACGACTCGCTTCTCCAGCTGCATGATCCCTGTCGAAACCATTACTAGCCCTTATATATCTGCACCACCTATCGGTGAACTGCATTTAAAATCACCCAAGGTTGCGAACCTTGAAATCACGCTCCGCCTCGCGCTTTATATCCTTCTTTGCGATATCGGCACGCTTGTCATAGAGCTTCTTGCCCCGTGCGAGCGCTACCTCGACCTTGACGAGGCTTCCCTTAAAGTATACCTCAACCGGGACGATCGTGTAACCCTTTTGTGCGATTTTTCCGATCATCTTCTGGATTTCTTTCTTGTGCATCAGAAGCTTCTTCGGGCGCAGCGGATCTTTGTTAAAGATATTGCCCTTCTCGTATGGGCTGATGTGCATACCGTAGAGGATCACTTCCCCATTCTCGATATGGATAAATGCCTCTTTGATACTGCCCTTTCCCATCCGAAGGCTCTTGACCTCTGTTCCGGCAAGTGCGATACCGGCTTCGTAGGTCTCCTCCAAAAAGTAGTCATGATAGACCTTTTTGTTGTTGGCAATCAGTTTTTTTGTTTCCTTTGCCATTCCGGCATCCTCCTTCCCATCGGTTTGCTTGTATAGCATATCCGATTCCACTGAAAAAATCAATAAACCGCTGGTTAATTTTCTCAAATTTTTATATCTGGCAGTTTTCTCTCTTTAGGATCTCAAACATCTCTGCGATCCGGTGGTCGTAGGTGTGGTGCGCACATATCTTGCGGTATCCATTCTCTGCGATCGTGCGGCGCTCATCCTCATGCGCTAGATAATATCCGGCTTTTTCCAGGCAGTCGTCAAAGCTCTCATAGACGACCAGATCCCTGCCCGGCTCAAAAAGTGATGCAATCTCCGCCTGATAGTTGGTCAGAAGAAAGCCCTCGCAGCCCATGATGTCAAACATCCGAAGCGGAAGTCCGGTGCGGATATTTCGCATCGTGACATTCAGGTTGATCCTGCTGTTGTAAAATACCTTCGGCATCTGCGTCCAGTAGTCCACGGTTCCCCGGTAATCGATCCCGGCGGCATCCGGCAATGATGCATCACTATATAACGCAACCGGAAAATGCCCGGACAGCAGTGTCAGCAGCTTCGTCCGCTCGATATTTGCAAGCTTAAAACCAAGATGTGTGACCGCAAACGCAAGCGGAAGCGAGGAAAAGGATTCCTTTGCCTTTTCAAAGGAAAGGCACGCTCCAAGCTTAAGTACGATATCATCCGTCAGAAGTTCCCCGATGACATCCTCCCCGTACACATCGGTCTGTGCGCGCAGTGCCGCGTCAAAATAGCCCTGCAGGTATGGTGTCAGTTCGCTCTTACACTTATCATATTCATTCTTCTCGGCATACATGCTCCCCACAAACGAGATCTCTGCCCCTGATGCCTCCCCGCTTCTCACGCGATCCATGCGGGCGACATTCGCCGCCAGCGGCAGATAGAACACCTTCGCGCCCAGCCGCTTGAACTCTGCATAATCCACACGGTCAAACACGAAAATGCGGTTGCAGGCGTTGAACACGGAATTGTTATGCATCGTAAGCAGCCTGCTGTCACACAGCCATGAGATGTACGGCATACCCGCGCGCTCGCAGGCATTGGAGAGGATCGTAAAATAATTGATTGAAAAAACAAAATCGAACGAATCCTCTCGCAGAAGCCGGACGACCTTTTCCTCAAATATGTCGTCCTCATCCATGCTCTTATAGGCAAGATCAAAGAATGTCAGCTCGATCCCTGCATTCTGCAGCGCCGCTTCCACGTATCTCTGATTATATGCTTTCCACCGGTATACCAGTGCTTTCTTCATCTGTATCCCCCTCTGTTGCGATTGAAAAATCAATCGTCCGCATCAGCCGGTCTGCCTGCTCCACCCGCACACGGATGCGCTGTCCAAGCTTATACCGCCGGTTGGTTGCCTGACCGACCAGCTCATAGGAATCATCGTAATACTCATAGAAATCATCCGTAAGCGAGGTGACACGCACAAGTCCTTCCACCGTGTTTGCCAGCTCCACGAAAAATCCCCATTCCGTCACGCCGGAGATCACACCGGAAAATACCTCTCCGATATGCCTCTCCATGTATTCGACCTTCTTCTGCTTAATGGTCTCACGCTCTGCCTCGTCGGCACGCCGCTCCATCTCGCTGGTGTGCTTCGCCACCTCCGGAAGGATCGCCTCATAATGCGTTCTGCGTGCCTCATTGAAACGCCCACGCAGATTTTCCTTGATGATCCGGTGGATCTGCAGATCCGGATAACGGCGGATCGGTGAAGTAAAATGGCAATAGTAGTTGGCAGCAAGCCCAAAATGTCCCGAACAGATCGGCGAATAGCGCGCCTGCTTCATGGAACGCAGTGTCAGACGGCTGATCAGCCCCTCCTGATCGGTTCCCTCGATCTTTTCCAGCAGCTTCTGCAGCTCCTTCGGGTGTACCTTATCGCTTCCGATATGAATGGAATATCCACAGTTATTGATAAACGTGGAAAGCTTGTGGATCTTCTCGCTGTCCGGCTTCTCATGTGTCCGGTACAAAAACGGTGCGTCCTGCCAGAAGTAATCCTGTGCAACCGTCTCGTTGGCGATCAGCATGAAGTCCTCGATGATCTTCGTTGCAACATTGCGCTCGTAAGGCTTGATCGCAACCGGAACTCCCTGTTCATCCAGAACCACCTTTGTCTCCGGGAAATCAAAGTCGATCGCACCACGCTTCATACGCTTTTTCCGCAAAATAGCGGAAAGTGTCTCCATTCGCAAAAACATCGGAACCAGCTCCTCATACGCTGCGATCGTTGCCGCGTCATGGTCTGCAAGGATCTTCTTCACGTTGGTGTAGGACATCCTGCGATCCACGCAGATGACCGTCTCCGCGATCTCATGGTCGATGACCTCTCCCTTTGGATTTATGGTCATGATACAGCTAAGAGCCAGCCGGTTCTCCCCCGCATTCAAAGAACAGATGCCATTGGAAAGTGCATGTGGCAGCATCGGGATCACCCGGTCTACCAGATACACGGATGTGCCGCGCTTTAACGCCTCCACATCCAGCGCGCTATGCTCCTGCACATAGTTCGTCACATCGGCAATGTGTACGCCAAGCACATAATTGTCGCCATCCATCGTAAGCGAAACCGCATCGTCAAGATCCTTGGCATCCTCCCCATCGATTGTCACCATCTGCCAGTTGCGCAGATCCTTGCGCCCCGCCATATCGGCGCTGCTCACCTCGTGTGCGACGTTCTCCACCTGATGCATGATCTTCTCGGAGAACTCGACCGGAAGCCCATAAGCCCTTACGATGGACAGAATATCCACACCCGGATCATTGATATGTCCCAGGATCTCGACCACCTTGCCCTCCGGGTTCTTGCCGTTGGCACCGTAGTTTGTGATCTCCACCACGACCTTGTGTCCGCTTACTGCACCCTTCGAACGCTCCTGCGGGATAAAAATATCCTTGGCAAACTTCGTATTGTCCGGCACGCCAAAGCCAAAGGTCTTGCTCTGCTCGTAGGTGCAGACCACCTGTTTCATGCCGCGCTCTACGATCTTTACGACCGTTCCCTCGCGCCGCCTTCCGGTCGCCGCCGGAGAGACTACGACCTCGACCGTATCCATGTGCATCGCACCGTTTACCTTAGTCTCCGGGATGAAAATGTCCTCGCTCTCATCCGGGATCGTGACAAAGCCAAAGCCCTTCGGATGCGCTGTAAAAGTGCCAACCAGCCGCTTCTCCTCGCCCTTTGTGTACTTGCCCCGCTTGGACAATACGATCTTGCCCTCCTGCTGCAGTTCCAAGAGGATACGCTCCAGCTGCGGTCTGTCCTCATGCTTTACCGCGAGCATGATCGCAAGCTCTTTGATCTTCATCGGCACATAGACATCCGAGCAGATAAAATCATATACTTTTTTCTTTCTTACCTCATATTGTTCCAGTTCGCTCATATCTTCTCCTATATATCTTAAGAAGCCATCGTGACGTTCCATCTTAAAGAGCCACTTCACACAGAAAAAAAGACTGCCGAATGATCGACAGTCTTTTGTGGATTCTACCAAATACCCATATTAAGCAATACTGCTATTACTAAGAACAGGATAACGGCGATCTTGGTAAGCTTAACAAGAATGCCTTCCATCGAACGTCCTTTGTTCTTGCCCCAGTAAGTATCTGCGGCACCGCTGATTGCTCCAAGTCCTGCGGACTTGCCCTCCTGCATCAGGATAACTACTGTAATCACTACGCTGATAATAATAAAGATTATTGTTAAAATCGTCTTCAAAACTGCCACGATTCACACCTCCTATTGTAAGCTCAATAACTTAAAATAGTATAGCATATCCCAAATGCCATTTCAAGCCCTTTTTCACTATAACATTGAAGTACAGTTCGGGCATCTCGTTGCTGCCACAGCGATCTTTGTCTTGCAATATGGACATTCCTTTTCTGTTGGTGCCTTTGGCTCCTCTTTCTTTTCGAAACGTGCACTTGCCGCATTGATTGCTTTGATAATGGAAAATACAATAAACGCCATAATCAAAAAGTTAATGACTGCTGTAATAAAATTGCCGTAGGTCAGCGTTACCTCGCCGCCTCCAATCGCTGGAATTACTACTGCAAGCTGGTCAAAGTTCATTCCTCCAAAAATCCCAAGGATCGGATTAATGATATCATTAACCAATGAATTTACAATGCTCGTAAATGCTCCACCGATGATAATACCAACCGCCATATCCATCACATTGCCGCGGCTGATAAACTTCTTAAACTCTGCCATAAACTTCTTCATGATGCTTCCTCCTTTGTGTCCCATCTGTACCCGTTTCACGGGCATACCCTTTTTATCACAATTATAACGGAAGTTTACGATTTTGCAATGTTTTCTTCTATGCGCAGCAGCTCATTGTACTTCGCAGTACGCTCTGCCCTGCAAGGCGCACCACATTTGATCCAGCCTGCATTCACCGCCACTGCGAGATTCGCGATGAAGCTGTCCTCCGTTTCTCCGGAACGGTGGGAAATTACGGCTTTATATCCCGCCATCTGGCACATGGAGATTGCATCCATTGCCTCTGTAAGTGTTCCGATCTGATTGACCTTGACCAGCACTGCGTTTGCCACTTTAAGGTCAATGCCGCACCGGATGCGCTTCGTATTCGTGACAAAAAGATCGTCCCCGACGAGCATTACCTTGTCGCCAAGCCGTTTCGTAAGTTCCTGCCATCCCTCCCAGTCGTTCTCCTGCAGTCCGTCCTCGATGGAAACAAGCGGATAATTATATACCAATTCCTCATATAGGCTGATCATCTCTTCCGTACTCCTGCTGACACCTTCTCCCGGAAAAACATAAACATCTCTTCCCTCGTCATATAACTCGCTTGATGCAGCATCCATTGCAAAGACAACGTCCTCTCCAAGCCTGTAGCCAGCCTTGTCCACTGCCTTTGCCAGGTACGCAAACACTTCCTTTGCAGTTGCGAGATCCGGGGCGAAGCCTCCTTCATCCCCGACCGCTGTAAGCATGTGGTCTTCCTCCAGAATTTTCTTTAGGAAATGATAGATCTCTGCCCCCATGCGCAGTGCATCACAAAAACTGTCTGCCTTAGGCACGATCATAAATTCCTGAAAATCCAGCTTGTTTTTGGCGTGTACTCCACCATTGATTACATTCATCATCGGACGCGGAAGAATTTTCGCATTTATGCCTCCGATATAGCGGTGTAACGGAAGCTGCATTGCTTCTGCCGCACATTTGGCACACGCAAGTGACACACCAAGCAATGCATTTGCCCCGAGATTTCCCTTATTGTCAGTTCCGTCAAGTTCGATCAGTCTGCGGTCGATTGCAACCTGATCAAGTACGTTCATCCCAATGATCTCATTCCTGATTCTGTTGTTGATATGCGCAACGACCTTCTGCACGCCAAGGCCGAAATATTTTTTGTCCCCGTCACGAAGCTCGATTGCCTCAAACTGTCCGGTACTTGCTCCGGATGGCACGGATTCCCTTCCGGTATACTTCTTTCCCGTTGTCTCCGTCTCTGCTGTCACCTCCACCTCGACCGTCGGATTTCCTCTTGAATCCAAGATTTCTCTTCCGTGTATGTCAATGATTTTCATATATAAAGACATAAAAAGACCTCCCTTTGTTTTCTGTTAGAATATCCCGGGAGGTCTTTCTTTATGCGATTTTTATACGTTGATTTCCGCTTTTACTCCAAGCTCCTCTTTGTTTGCAGTAAGAACCGGGGAAACAACATCCCTCAGGTATACTTCCACCTGACGCGGAGCACGCCCCACGTATAGCTCCGGCTTTAATGTTTCCTCGATCTGTTCCTTAGTCAGACCGAAGGAAGCATCTGCTGCAATCAGATCCACAAGGTTATTGTCCTTGCCCTCTTCCTTTACCATCTTGCCTGCTTCCATGGAAAGCTGACGGATCTTCTCATGCAGCTCCTGACGATTGCCGCCATTCTTAACCGCATCCATCATGATGTTCTCGGTTGCCATGAACGGAATCTCACTCATGAACTGCTTGCGGATTACCTTCGGATAAACCACCAGCCCATCTACGACATTCAGACACAAATCTAAGATACCATCGATTGCCAGGAATCCTTCCGGAATGGAAAGGCGCTTATTTGCCGAGTCATCCAATGTGCGCTCAAACCACTGTGTTGCTGATGTGATTGCCGGATTTAGCGCATCGATCATAACATATCTGGAAAGAGATGCGATACGCTCACTGCGCATCGGATTTCTCTTGTATGCCATTGCAGAGGAACCAATCTGATTTTTTTCAAATGGTTCTTCCACCTGCTTTAAGTGCTGTAACAGGCGGATGTCGTTTGACATCTTATGTGCACTCGCTGCAATTCCCGCAAGTACATTTGCAACGCGCGTATCAACCTTTCTGGAATAGGTCTGCCCTGACACCGGATAGCAGGCCTCAAAGCCCATCTTCTTTGCGATCATCGGATCAATCTTGTCGATTGTCTCATTGTCTCCGTCAAACAGTTCCAGGAAGCTTGCCTGCGTTCCGGTTGTTCCCTTTGAGCCAAGAAGCTTTAAGCTGCCTGCCACATACTCAAGATCCTCCAGATCCATCATAAACTCATTCAGCCACAATGTTGCACGTTTTCCGACTGTGGTCGGCTGTGCCGGCTGGAAATGGGTAAATGCCAATGTTGGAAGATCCTTATATTTCTCTGCGAAAGCGGCAAGCTCTGCGATAACATTTACAAGTTTTTTATGAACCAGCTTAAGTGCTTCACGCATGACAATAATATCCGTATTGTCACCTACATAGCAGGATGTTGCTCCAAGATGAATAATTCCTGCTGCTTTCGGGCACTGCTGTCCATATGCATATACATGGCTCATTACATCATGGCGCACCTGCTTTTCACGCTCTTTTGCAACGTCATAATTAATGTCATTTACATGAGCTTTCAACTCATCAACCATCTCCTGTGTGATGACCGGTTTGCCGTTTTCTGAAAGCCCAAGTTCCATCTCAGTCTCTGCCAGAGCAATCCAGAGCTTTCTCCATGTTGAAAATTTCATATCCGCAGAAAAAATATACTGCATTTCCTTGCTTGCATAGCGCTCAGAAAGCGGGCTGCTGTAACAATCTGTACTCATTTTATTTTCTCCTTATCAGCGATTGATGATGCGTCGTTCCAGGTCGATTTCCTTATCAAAGTACTCTCCCCGGATGTCTTCTTTCGGTGGTTCCATCGGATAATTGCCGGTAAAGCAGCCTTTGCAGATAGGCAGTCCGTCTACCATCTCCGGCAAGCGGTCAATTGCAAGGTATCCCAAAGAATCCGCTCCGATGATCTGCCGGATTTCTTCTATACTGCGATTATACGCAATCAGCTGTTCTCTTGCAGGAATATCTGTACCAAAATAACATGGCCACAAAAACGGCGGTGAGCTGATGCGCACATGTACTTCTGTTGCCCCTGCATCCCTTAACATACGTACAATACGATCCGAAGTCGTTCCCCGGACAATAGAATCATCAATCATGATGACACGTTTTCCGGCTACTGCCTCCTTCAATACATTCAGCTTAATCTGCACACTCGATTCCCGGCTCGACTGCTTTGGTTTGATAAAAGTTCTTCCCACATAACCGTTTTTGACAAAAGCTGTTCCATACGGGATTTTGGATTCCAGAGAATATCCAAGTGCCGCAGCGTTTCCGGATTCCGGGACTCCTGTTACAATATCCGCCTCAACCGGTGAGTCGATGGCAAGGAATCGCCCCGCCTTTATTCGGCTTGCATACACGCTTTCCCCATCAAAATGACTGTCCGGCCTTGCGAAATAGATATATTCGAAAATACATCTTGCCTGCTTCTCCTTCGGAATTGCCATGGACATATCTGATTCAATTCCATCCGGAGTAATTGCAACAACTTCTCCCGGAAGCACATCACGGATAAATGTTGCACCTATCGTATCAAGCGCACATGTCTCAGAAGTTACGATGTAGGCATTGTCTCGCTTTCCAATGCAAAGCGGCTTAAAACCAAACGGATCTCTTGCTGCAATCAGCTTTCTCGGGCTTGCAACCACAAGTGCATATGCCCCCTTTAGCTTCATGCAGGCACGCCGGACTGCTTCTTCTGCGGTCTTTGAATTTAATCGTTCACGCGCGATATGATATGCGATGACCTCCGAATCAATTGTTGTCTGAAAAATTGCACCCGTGTATTCAAGTTCACGGCGAAGCTCATTTGCATTGATCAGATTCCCGTTGTGGGCCATGGCAAGTGTTCCCTTTACATAGTTGAGAACAAGCGGCTGGGCATTCTCACGGGTAGAAGAACCTGCCGTTGAATAACGGACATGTCCTACACCGATGTCACCCTTCATCGCCTCAAGGTTTTCCGGCGTAAATACCTCATTTACAAGCCCCATTCCTTTATGGGAAAGCATATTGCCTCTCGGTCCGTTTGTGTCACTTACCGCAATGCCGCAGCTTTCCTGTCCCCGGTGCTGCAACGCAAAAAGACCATAATATATGGTCGATGCGACATTTCCACCATCAAAATCATACATTCCAAATACTCCGCACTCTTCATGCAGAGCATCCTCTTCTATATAGCTATCAAATACTGCATCCTGCTTCATGCTTCTCTCCTTTGACGTTTCTATGCGTTTTCGCGCTAATCCCCTTAGTCAAAGAAATACCTTTTATCGTGTAAATTCTTTTCCGGTCAAAAGAGCATATGCTTCTTTGTACTTGTCAACGGTCTTTGCGATGACATCATCCGGAAGCAGGTAATCACTATCCGGGTTGGCTTTCAACCAGTCTCTTACGAACTGCTTGTCAAAGGACGGCTGGCTCTGCCCCGGCTTGTAGCCTTTTACCGGCCAGAAGCGTGAGCTGTCCGGAGTAAGCATTTCATCGCCAAGGACGACATTGCCGTCCTCATCCAATCCGAACTCAAACTTGGTATCAGCAATAATAATTCCCTTTGATAGTGCATACTCTGCGCACTTCTTGTAGAGTGCGATTGTATAATCGCGGATCTTCTCTGCATATTCCTGTCCCTTACCCGGGAAATGTTTCTCAAGTACTTCCACGCTGCGCTCAAAGGAGATATTCTCATCGTGATCACCAATTTCTGCCTTTGTACTTGGAGTGTAGATTGGCTCAGGAAGCTTATCGGACTCAACAAGGCCTTCCGGGAGCTTAATTCCACATACTGTTCCGTTCTCCTTGTAGCTCGCCCATCCACTTCCTGTAATATATCCACGCACGATACACTCAATCGGGATCATGTTAAGTTTCTTTACCATCATGCTGTTCCCGCAGAACTTCTCCTGTCGGAAGAACTCCGGCATATCCTGTGGATCTACGGAAATCATATGATTTGCTACAACATCCTGCGTGAATTCAAACCAAAACTTTGACATCTGTGTCAGAATTGCACCTTTATCCGTTACTTTATTCTTCAGAATAACATCAAATGCGGAAATACGGTCTGTTGCAACCATGATCAGGTTGTCCCCGTTATCGTATACCTCTCTTACTTTTCCTTCTTTAAATGGCTTGTACTCTGTCATCACACTGTCTCCTTATCATGCGTTTTTATTAAAATACATCATCTAATGCATCTTCCAGTTCGTAAAGCACGGTGGCATCAATTTCGCCTGCAAGATCATTCCAATCGCTCTCATCGGCATTTCCGATGTCGAAGATATCCTTCTCGTCCACTTCATCAAATTCCGCGGAATCATTTGCATATGCACTGAACTTGATTCCATCGTAGCCAAAGAACTTTGTAACATTAACCGTAACACCTTTTCTGGTACGTTCAATATTACCTTTGATGGTACCGATTTCCTCAACGCTTATGCTGTAATCGCCGGATTTTGTATCATAGTTTACCTTTGCAATTGTCTGTCCTGCCGCCTTAAGCTTGATATCCTCCTCCGAGCCGTCCTTCTCACCTTTTAGCTCAAAGTAGGTAGTGCCGTCATAGTTTACTTCAATATTCTGCATACGATAGTCACCACCCAGGAACAGGATTTCCATATCCTCTCCCTCAATCTCGGTGCGGACACATGCAAGCTTATTCTTATAGATGAAAAATTCAATTTCGATATCGTCCAGACGATCAATCTGCTTCTGCAGATCAGACATTTCGCTCTTAAAGCTGCTCCAGTCTGTCATCGACATAAGCTCACCGGACACCAGCTCATCCATATAATCCATATATGTATCAATAATGTTATTGATGTTATCCGGAGTGATTGTCGCCATATAACCCTTGCAGTTACGGTCCTTGCCATCTACCTCAAATTTCTCGGCAGAAATTTTTTCAAATTTGATTGATTTCAGTTCTGCCACAATTTCCTTAACATACTTGTCAGCTTCATCCGTTGTTTTTTTGTCTGTAGCAGCGGCGCTAAGCAGCTCATTCAGCTGCTGGATTGCTTCATCGTCATCCAGCATGTCTATAAGCATGCCATCATTCTCACCTGTATAATAATAGGTAAGTGCCTGATCCAAAAGCTCCGGGCAGGATGCCTGAAGTTTCTCCTTGTCAAGTGTTACAAAAGCGGAAAGATCCGATGCCCCTGCAATATCTAGATATGCTGCAAGCTGTTTTTCATTCTTCGCACTGCGATATTCTGCCTTTACAGACTGACCATTGTAAGAAACCTCTCCGCCGAGCGTATAGGTGCTTCCGGTAATGATGTCACTTATGTTTATATCTTCCAAAATCTGCGGTTGTTCCTTGAAGGTATTGACTGTCGCCAATCCAACCTTTGCCTCTTTTTCCAGGAATGCACCGTTCTTTGCACTTACACCGACTGTCGTTCCTATCACTGCAACCGCAGCAACAGCCGCAATTGCAATCTTAACGCCCTTTGCCATTCCTTTCTTGACTGGAAGTGGAGTTGTATCAACATTTCCATAAATTGGCTGTCCCGTCATCGGATCGTATGCGGTGACTGTTCTTGCAGTATTAACCGGCTGTCCTGTCATCGGATCAAACTTTATCTCCGGCTCCCCATTCTGCGGCTGGCTATCCTGCTGCTGAATTGGCTGCCCTGTCATCGGATCAAATCTCATTTCCATAATAATTCCCTCTTTTTATGTTTAGTTTAATGGGTTGCCGCATTTGCAGCAGAATTTATAATTTGCATCATTTGGAGCACCGCATTTTGAGCAAAATACTGTAGCTGCATTCGCAGTGGTATTTGAAGACTGCTGATTTCCCAAAATCTGTTTTTCCTCTTCGTGAAGCTTCTCGATATTACGTCTCTGTTCTTCAATCAAATCATATTTAGACTGGATGGTATTTAAAACCTCTTCAATTCCTTCCTTATAGTCTACTCCACCTTTCCACTTCTCGTAGATAGACTTTCCAAGGTTCTGCTCAAGCATATTGATTTCATTCTCGAGACTTGTAATATGTGTCTTATACTTCGACTCCTCCATGAAATTGCTTGTTTTCATATTGATTGTGGTAATACCCTTTGTTAATGACTCTTTTAAACCTGCCATTTTTTCTTCCTCCGTTAAGGTTTTTTGGTGTAACCTTTTCTACTATATCACATCATATGTTCGCTATCAAGAAACGATTCCATAGAAAAAAGTCCGGCGCACCGCCGAACTTTTTCTATTTTACCTAATGAAATTAATCCTCATATACGGTAACTAATTTCTTACCGATCGCATAGCAGGTATAATCTCCCCCATCCTCTGCAAAAGCCATTACACCCTTGGTGGAAGAAGAAACGGAATATGCATCTCCATCAATGCTTACCTTCTTCTTGGATGAATCAGAAGTCTTTGCCTCATAAAGCTCCCCGTCTGCAATAAAGTATACCTTGCCATCCACATTGTTAAATGCGGCACTTTCAGCCTCGTCACTAATCGTGACTGCCTTCTTGCTGTTCTTGATATAATATAAGGACTGCTCATCATAAGAGAATGCGTATACCTTCTTAAGGTCAGAGCTTGCAACAACAGAGTAAACATCCTCCTCGTCAAACAAAAGCTCCGGATCCATATCCTCCTTGAACTTATTTACCTTATATACCTTCTCATTGGACACATATACGATCGAAGCTCCATCATCTGACATAAGTACACTGCTGACACTGGAATCGATCTTAACCATCTCCGTTGCCTTCTTATTTACCCAATAAAGTCTTCCGTCTCCACAGTAGACAACCTGACCCTTGATGGTGTCATTTAAAAGTGCTACGGTGCTGTCTCCAATATAACTTGCATAGCAGTTCTGCGGATAGATTACACTGTAGATTTCAGATTTGCCAAGCTTTTCTTCATCCTTGCCCGGTTTGCAGAAATAAGTGTCGCCATCCTTCGCGAACAAAAACTCTGACAGATCTGAATTTGCCCAGAACGTATATCCCACATCAGAGGTAACCTTTGACTTATCCTTACCGTTAAAATAGTAAAGTGTTCTGTCCTGATCGATATAGTAAGCCTTCTTACCGTTATCGCTGACAGCAACCGGCCGTGCATCCGTTTTAGCGATCTTTTCCGGATCCTTTGCATAACCTGCAACGTAAGTATCAAATTCGCCGTTGTCATAATCTTTCTCATATGCAACACTCTGTCCGTTTGTGGAAATCGTCAGGTAATCTCCGCTTACGTCAGTATCAATCTTGTTGCTCTTTTTCTTGCTTACATTGTAGATATACAGTGTCTGGTTGTAGTATTCATCGTCCTCATTTTCAAGGTAGGCAACATATTCTCCTGTTACACCTACGCGGACAGTAGTTACATCCGAACCGATCTTCTCAGTTCCTAACTTGTCATCTACAACATAGAGGTCTCCATCGTAATCCGTGTAAAGAGTAACAGAAAGATCTGAGCTTGTGTATACACTGTACACATCATCAAACTCCTTGGTGTTTCCGTTTGCATCAATAAAATATCCGTTTCCGACAGAAGTTGCAGACTTCTTGTCAATGGATACCACCTTGGACGATCCGCCTGAAAAAGCGGCAATCAAAATAATGACAACCACGATCACTGCTGCGATGATGCCGATCTTCTTTGCTCCAAACTTCTTTACGGAATCCGCGATCTTAGATCCCGCATCCGCCTTTTGTGCCTGCTGCTTCGGAGCAGGGTTTGGATTGTCCTGCACGGTGGTATTGTTTACAGGCTGTGCATTGTTGCCTGCTACTGTCTGGCTTTCTGCCGCATTGTTATCAGCGTCCGCATTCACTTCGGTATTCTCCTGCGGCTGTGCAGATACATTCTCCTGCGGCTGCTGTGCTGCCGAAACGTTATCCTGTGTTTCCCCTGCTGCATCCTGTGCATTGTTTGTTCCGCACATAGGGCAGAACACACTTCCTTCTTCAAGCTTGGCTCCACAATTTTTACAAAACATTTTTTATCCCCTTTTCTTAAATGTTATGGTATTTACTTAACAATCAGTGACTTTCCTGTCATTTCCTTCGGCTGTTCAATTCCCATGATTTCAAGCAATGTCGGAGCAATGTCAGCAAGACATCCACCTTCACGGAGCTTCCATGATGGATCTGCATTAACCAGAATAAACGGAACCGGATTGGTGGTGTGTGCCGTATGTGGCTCACCTGTCTCATAGTCAATCATCTTTTCTGCATTTCCATGGTCAGCACAGATAAAGAGCACGCCCCCTACCTCTTTTACTGCTGCAACGGCATCTCCCACAAGGCTGTCAATGCGCTCTACTGCTGCAATTGCTGCAGGAATCACTCCGGTATGGCCTACCATATCCGGATTTGCAAAATTGATAACGATCACATCATATTTATCTGATTTGATAGCCTCTACAAGATCCATTCCAACCTCAGGAGCACTCATCTCAGGTTTTAAGTCATATGTTGCAACATCCTTTGGTGAGTTGACAAGCAGGCGCGCCTCATCAACATTCGGTTCTTCCACTCCACCGTTAAAGAAGAAGGTAACATGCGCATACTTCTCTGTCTCTGCCAGACGAAGCTGTGTCTTTCCGTTCTTTGCAAGAACCTCTCCGAAGGTATTGACAATCGCTTCCTTTGCAAATGCGATTTTCTTATTCGGAATAGTCTCATCGTAATCCTTAAAGCATACATAGCAAAGCGGAATGAATGGGCGCTCAAATCCGGTAAACTTGTCATCGCAGAACGCGCGGGTAATCTCTCTTGCACGATCTGGACGGAAGTTGAAGAAAATAACAGAATCATTCTCTTTTACAACGGAAAGTGGCTTTCCTGCCTCATCGGTGATAACGGTAGGAAGTACGAATTCATCTGTCACATTGGCAGCATAGGAGTCTTCCATTGCCTTTACCGCGCTCGTTGCCAAAACGCCTTCACCCTTTGTCAAAGAATCATATGCTTTCTGTACACGATCCCAGTTATTGTCACGGTCCATAGCATAATAACGGCCGGAAAGTGAAGCAATCTTACCTACTCCAAGCTCAGCCATCTTATTTTCAAGCTGCTCAACATAATCCTTGCCGGAAGCCGGAGGAGTATCACGACCATCTAAGAATGCATGTACATACACCTTGGAAAGTCCGTTTTTCTTTGCCATTTCAAGCAAACCATACAGATGTGTGATATGGCTGTGCACACCACCATCCGAAAGAAGTCCCCACAGATGAAGATCAGAATCATTCTTCTTGCAGTTCTCCATCGCCTCGAGCAGCACCTTGTTTTCAAAGAAAGTGCCATCTGCAATATCTTTGGTGATCCTTGTAAGATCCTGATATATGATACGTCCCGCACCGATATTCATATGTCCTACCTCAGAGTTACCCATCTGTCCGTCCGGAAGTCCAACTGCCAGGCCTGATGCAGCACCCTTAACAAACGGATATTCCTTCATCAGCTTATCCATTACCGGAGTGTTTGCCAATGCGATTGCATTGCCCTCCTTGCGGTCATTTAATCCATAACCATCCAACACCATCAAAACAACTGGTTTCTTGCTCATTTTTTTATCCTCACTTCCTGTACGATCCTGCTTCTGATCGTTCAAAATTTATATGAAATGTAGTTTGAAACTACCCCATATTCTATTTTACATTTCCGACAATGTCAATACTCTTGCCCTGCAAATCAACGTCTCCGTGATGCCTGTGGTACTTCTGTCCAGACCAATACGCAAGGTCGGGCAGCTCTGTCAGATCCTGTTCCTTACTCATATCATGCACAGTACCATCCCGTGTAATTCCGACTCCGGATGACAGATCCGCAATATACTCATAGAATGAGTCTCTTTGTTCCTGTTCTGTAAGCATGGATACTGTCAGATTCTTCTGCTCGCACGGAATGAGAGAAAGAGAAAGTGCCCCGTCCTTTTGGATAGTTAAATGAGCGATCGTCGTATAAAGATCACCATCTGAAAACCAGAAATTGCCCAGACTGTAAAGAACCGGTTTTCCATCGATAAAGCTTGCTCCCTGCAGGCGATGTGCATGCCCGCCGATGACCACATCTGCCCCGGCATCTATAAATTGTTGTGCCAAAGTTCTCTCATCCTCGTCCGGATATAGATTTCCCTCCGTTCCCCAATGAACATATGCGATCACATAGTCACTTTTTGTTTTTGTCTCCTCAATGATACTTATGAAAAGCGATGGCTCCAAAGTCTTTATTACCCCGGCAGAATTGCTTCCGGCCTGCTGGGTGTACATGCGGTATCTCTCGATCTGTGTAGCTGACACGATTGCAATCTTGCGTCCGTTTGCTATGAAATATGGAACTATACTTGCCTCCTCAATATTCATTCCTGCGCCGACATATGAGATTTCCTCCTGCTTTAATGTCTCAATCGTGTCAAAAAGTGCCTCCTCGCCATAATCCCATGTATGGTTATTTGCAAGCGACACAATATCAATTCCCATAGTCTTATAGTACTTCGCCCGAAGCGGATCAGCGCGGAATACATAGCTTTTCCCTTCTATTGCAGTGCCCCCGGTGCTAAGCGTAAATTCATTATTTGCCATTGCAATATCCGCAGATGACAATTCGCTTAGAATTTCTTCGGATACACATTCCTTTAACATTCCGCCACGCGCATCAAGTACGCGCATCGTATCCCATTCTTCACCAAAATTGATATCGCCGATAAAATCCATGGTAATCACATCTTCACTCGCACAATCCATCCATCTTACATTCCTAAGCTGATAAGATGCAAGCCCTGTGTCCCTGCAATATTCCATCCACAGAACATGGATGGAACTTTCTGTAACCTCATACCACAGCTTTTCGGACTGACTGTTTTGTGTCACACCTTCTGCAAGGCTGTAAATTGCATCATCCCCGTAGTTTTTCTGCACCCACAGCAAAAACGCTTCGTCTACCGCATATCCCGCAAACACGCTCTGTGTCCCGTTCTCTAGAATTGTACAGATTTCTTCCTGAAGATCTGCATACTCCGGTTCTTCTTCATATTCACTTGTCACTTGCTGCTGCTGTTTTGAAACCACGCTCTCCCCATCGTCATCCTGTCCCCCTTGATCGGTCATTTCCGTCAAAGTATCCGTATCCGTTTTTCCCAGCCGCTCAGTCGCAATCCACAATGCTCCCCAGAGGAGCGCAACTGTCAAAAATGCACATACAGTGCCCAAAATACTGTTTTTCATCATAAAATGCACGTCTCGATATAGTCAATAGAAATTGGCTTTAATGCAATTACTTTTATCTTATGTAAGCCATCCGAAAGGTTATGTTTCGAATATATAACTTCTCTATAATAGCTTGCTGGTGTCACTGCCGTTTCCCTGTATTCCTCATCTATACAGATCTGCAGCCTGCCCTCTGTTTCATTTTTCCCACAGAGCAGGAATCCCTCCCCATAAAATTCCCATTCAAATGCACTGCCCTGTTTCATATTCATCTGTGTTCTCAAATGGTTCTTGAAACTGCTCATCAGTTCAAACTGTATCTGCCCGCTATGGGGTAATTCCGTACAATCCACGCGTTTTACATACGGGCATTCCAAAGGATATATCTGAAGATTACGAAAACTATTTTCATGGAAAGAACTGTAAAGAGCCGCCCTTCCGGCTGCAATTTTGGGTAAGGTATCTTCAATCTCAACAATTACCGTTCCATCCGCCTTCGCACAGACAATATCCCCGCAGGCGCTGATCCCGATGTTATCAGGAATTTCTGAAAGGAGTCCCTGCGCTAAAATCTGATCCCTGTGGTACAGCTCATATCTTTTGTCCGCATATGTTAAAAATACATAGCCGCTCTTATCATCCGCACCGATAGAATGACGGATTCCGACACCCACATAAGCATTTTCTTCATCCACAAGATTGACATCAACCGAAGCACCGTAATTGAACCAGTGATCATCCCCCAGACAGGTAACTGGATCCGGTGTATATCCCCATTCCTTTGCGCGTAGCTTCTCCGTAATTTTCTGTTTCAATCTACCATGATCTGATTCAAATGCGCCACCCAGATCTGTCGTGTATTTCGGTTCATCCTCGAAATCGTCCTTGTATGGCAAATGCAAAATATCATCGAAAGCACATGGCGCTGCGTCAAAAGTTCTATTGATAGATGATATCGTAACAATCGAATCCGGCCGCACCGTAACATTTAACCGGTGTGCCGTTCCAAGCATCTCCTTCTTTAAAACACTCTTTGAATTTATTGTTGTATATATGTAACTCTCCTTTACCTGCTCTGGCACATCAATCTCATATATAACTTCCCGCTCACATGTATTTGTAACGACAATCGAATAATCTGTCCCATCGGGGCTTGCCAACGTGATAAAGCTGTGTTTCGCATCGCAAACCGTATGCGGGTCCTCGCCCTGCTTTCCGTCAAAGCAGCAGGCATCTTCCACATAGCGCCAGCCCTTCTTTATAAAAGCTGAAAAATGAAGTGCAATATAGTACCCCATATCGAGTTTATAGGCTCCGTTCCACGGCGTATTGGCACAGATCAGCTGTTTATAGCCATAACATGCACCATCATAGTAAGCACTCACGACAGGCTGGAATTCATATAGGTTCATTGCTCCGCAGGGCATCATCGCAATAATCCTGTCTGCAATATCAAGGCCGAAATTTGTACCGCAGATTCCGCTTCCGTTGATGCGGTATGCAGCCTCTGCATCACCGAGCGGAGGACAGCCTTCACTAAACCAGATTTCCTTTCCCTCCTGGGACAATCTCCTGATGGCATCCGTAGAAAAGCTTGTATAGTGCGCCCCGATTACATTCACAGCCTCATACAGCTTTCGATCCGCCAGCATGTGATCTCCGATTCTCCACGAACAGTCTTCATCTGCAGCCACAATCTTAATCTTTGAGAAGTCATAACAGGCATCCGTCTCACACTTAAGTCTGTCCGCCAGATATTTTATCCACCCCCCATCAACTGCCCTCTCATTCTGGTTGGCACTTACATAATCAAAAACAAGTCCATATTGCCGATATGCGGCGTTGAGATTCTCTTTATACCATTGATACCTTGCTCCATATAAATCGTCCGCATCCGATACCCATCTTGGTTCACTCCACCACAGCATATCAAGCGTCAGGTCAGGGTTAATCTGTTTTGCGTCTTTGCACAGAATAAATCCTGCTCCGCGTGACACATCCGCTGCTTCCCCCTCATAACGGATTGTTGCCGGCTCTGTCCCTGATGAAGAGTTTATATCCGATCCCATTTCAATCTTAAGATGTCTGATTCCAAGTCCCTCTTCACCGAATATATGCGAAAGGATCTCCCAATAGATTTGTTCATGTTCTCTCCTGTAATCAAGCAGGAGCTTTGACGAATTATTTGCGCTTACCATGCCAAAGCCCCTGTAAACCATCCCTTTTTCTGCATCTGCCCGTATCTTCATAACGTTTACCTTCCGGTTTCCCACAGCAATACTTTCGTTCCTTTAAATGACCATTTTTGATTATCTGTTGCATAATAGTCTTTGTATATACATTTATTATACATATTTTTGCATATATTGCATCATTTTAACAAAATAAAAGACCATTCTTTTCTCTCATTGAAATGAGATGCCAAAGAATGGTCTTTCATCAGTTATATTTATGCTGTCTCAAAAAAAACAGCCTGTTATTTGTAGTTGACGATCTTGCCAAAGTCAGCCTTTAAGCTTGCTCCGCCAACCAATCCACCGTCAATGTCAACCTTGGCAAAAAGCTCAGCTGCATTTCCTGCATTAACAGATCCGCCATACTGGATACGGATTGACTCTGCAGTTGCATCATCATACATCTCGCGGATGCAGTCACGGATTGCTCCGCAGACTTCCTGTGCCTGATCAGATGTGGCAGTCTTTCCGGTTCCGATAGCCCAGATCGGCTCATAAGCGATTACAAGATTTGCAACATCGCTGGCTGCTACGCCTGCAAGATCAGACTTGATCTGAAGACGGATCCAATCAAGGGTAACACCCATCTCTCTCTGCTCAAGAGTCTCTCCACAGCAAAGAATTGGTGTAAGACCAGCCTCGATTGCTTTCTTAACCTTCTTATTTAACAGAACATCATCCTCTTTGAAGTAGTCACGTCTCTCGGAATGTCCGATTACAACGTACTTAACGCCTGCATCAACAAGCATCTCTGCGGAGATCTCTCCGGTGTCAGCACCCTTCTCCTCAAAGTACATATTCTCAGCACCAACCTGTACGTTGGTTCCCTTAACAGCCTCTACGACCGGTACGATATCGATTGCAGGTACACAGTATACTACATCTACATCCTCAGAAACTACGAGTGGCTTTAACTCTTCAACTAACTTTACCGCCTGGCTTGGAGTCATATTCATCTTCCAGTTGCCGGCTACGATTTTTCTTCTTGCCATTTTCTTATCTCCTAAAAATTACTTATCATCTGCTGCTGCTACACCAGGAAGAACCTTGCCCTCAAGGAATTCAAGGGAAGCTCCACCGCCGGTAGAAATGTGGCTCATCTTATCACCAAGACCCATCTGGTTAACTGCTGCTGCGGAATCTCCACCACCAATAATGGTTGTAGCATCAGAGTTAGCAAGTGCTTCTGCAACTGCAAGTGTTCCTGCTGCAAGTGTCGGGTTCTCAAATACACCCATCGGTCCATTCCATACAACAGTCTTTGCGGAAGCAATTGCCTCTGCAAAAAGCTCACGGCTCTTAGGTCCGATATCGCATCCCTCGCGGTCTGCCGGAATGCTGTCGGCATCAACGGTAACAGTCTTAACCGGAGCATCGATCGGATTTGGGAACTCCTTGATTGTAACGGCATCAACCGGAAGAAGAAGTTTCTTTCCAAGCTTTTCTGCCTTTGCCATCATATCCTTGCAATAGTCAATCTTTGTCTCATCAAGCATAGACAATCCGATTTCATATCCCTTAGCCTTTAAGAAGGTATATGCCATACCACCACCGATGATGAGGGTATCTGCTTTCTCAAGAAGGTTGTCGATTACAGCAAGCTTGTCTGCGACCTTAGCACCACCGAGGATTGCAACGAACGGACGAACCGGATTCTCAACTGCATTTCCAAGGAAATCAATTTCCTTCTGCATTAAGTATCCAACAACATTCTCGCCACCCTTTTCCGTGATGAACTTTGTTACTCCTGCAACAGAAGCATGTGCTCTGTGGGCAGAACCAAATGCATCACATACATAAACATCAGCAAGATCAGCAAGCTCTTTTGCAAAAGCATCTCCTGCCTCAGTTGGCTTTGTCTCCTCTTTTCCGCGGAAACGTGTATTCTGAAGAAGAACAACATCTCCCTCTTTCATAGCTGCAACAGCTGCGGTAGCTGCCTCTCCGGTTACATTATAATCAGCTACGAAAGTAACCTTCTTTCCAAGCTTCTTCTCAAGAGCAGCTGCAACAGGTGCTAAAGATTCGCCCTCGTTTGGTCCGTTCTTTACTTTTCCAAGGTGTGAGCAAAGGATAACCTTGCCACCGTCGTTTAATAACTTCTGAATAGTAGGAAGAGCTGCAACGATACGTGTCTCATCTGTGATAACGCCGTCCTTAAGCGGTACGTTGAAATCGCATCTTACCAATACTCTTTTGCCCTTTACGTTGATATCATCAACGGACTTCTTGTTTAATGACATAATTATGTCCTCCTTGAAAATATTCTAAAGTGGTAATTCCGAAAGCTGCGCATCCCTCCGGAGCCACCAGCTTTAAAGGTACGTTTTAAAAAAGGCCCGGTCCATCCGGACCGGACCCTTAATTAACACTCTCGCTATATAAGCTATTGTGCGTTATCTTAATATGAAAAAATTAAGCTAACTCAGAGAAGTACTTGATTGTACGAACCATCTGAGAGGTGTAGCTGTTCTCGTTATCATACCAAGAAACAACCTGTACAAGGTTATCCTCGCCAACCATTGTCTGGGTTGCATCGAAGATTGAACCATAGGTGCTTCCTACGATATCAGAAGAAACAATCTCATCCTCGTTGTATCCGAAAGACTCTGTAGAAGCTGCCTTCATAGCTGCGTTGATCTCTTCCTTGGTTACAGACTTCTCAACAGTTGCTACAAGGATTGTAGTAGATCCTGTAGGGGTAGGAACACGCTGAGCAGATCCGATAAGCTTTCCTTTCAGTTCTGGGATAACAAGGCCGATTGCCTTTGCAGCTCCGGTAGAGTTAGGAACGATGTTAACAGCACCTGCACGGGATCTTCTTAAATCACCCTTTCTCTGTGGTCCGTCAAGGATCATCTGATCTCCTGTGTATGCATGAACAGTTGTCATGATACCAGACTTGATTCCAGCAAGATCGTTAAGAGCCTTAGCCATTGGTGCTAAGCAGTTTGTTGTACAAGAAGCTGCAGAAATGATCTGATCCTCTGCGGTAAGTGTTGTATGGTTAACATTGTAAACGATGGTCTTAAGATCGTTTCCTGCAGGTGCAGAAATAACAACCTTACGAGCTCCTGCATTGATATGAGCCTGAGCCTTCTCCTTGCTTGTATAGAATCCAGAGCACTCTAATACAACGTCTACATTTAACTCACCCCATGGGCAATTGTTTGCATCTGGGAAAGCGTAGATCTTAATGGTCTGTCCGTTAACAGTGATAGAATCCTCGCCTGCAGATACGGTATCTGCTAATGCATACTTACCCTGTGATGAATCATACTTTAATAAGTGTGCAAGCATCTTTGGGCTTGTTAAATCGTTGATTGCTACTACTTCGTATCCCTCTGCTCCGAACATCTGTCTGAAAGCAAGACGGCCGATACGACCGAATCCGTTGATAGCTACTCTTACTGCCATGTTTTAATTCCTCCTAGAATTGTAAATATATTATGGGAACAGTATTCCCAAGCTTTCTTTATTTTACATAATAATTTCGGAAAGTTCAAGCCCTTTTTCTTCAAGATTGTTAATTTTTTCACTAGGCTTGTGTTTTTTGTTCCAGATATTGCAAAATTCCATCGGAAAGGTACTGTACCAGATCATTCGAAAACGATTCCGATTGCAGATTTTCCCGGTCTGCCGCGTTGGTGAGAAATCCTACTTCCACAAGCACTGCCGGCATGGAGGTATTCCGCAAAACATATAGATCCGATGCCATGATATCACGTATCTTTGTGATCCCGGATTGCTCCAATGCATCATACAGATCCCCTGCGAGCGCTTTGCCGCCGCTTGCGCCCTCCTGATAGTGAATGGTGATTCCATGGATGGAAGGATCTCCCGGATAGGCATCTACATGAATACTCACATACACATCCGCTTTTACATTCTCCGCCGCAGCTACCCTGCGGTTCAGATATACAAAAGTATCATCCTCCCGGATCATTACAGTCTCAATTCCCTCTCCCTCCAGTTCCTCCCGCAGAAGCAAGGCAAGATTTAAGTTAATATCTTTTTCGAGAATACTGCTGTAGGCGCACCCCTGATCCTTACCTCCATGACCGGCATCTATAACTACCACAGGATTGCCTGTCAGTTCCGGCTCTGCGTCCACTGTCGTTTCTGATTCCCCATCTGGTTCTGTATCTGTCTCCTGTTGTATCTCCTGCTGCTGTGTTTCCTCCTGAGGCAGTTCCGCCGGATCGTTTACTGTCTCAACAGCAGCCCTGTCTCTGCTTCCTGCATAGATAAGGACCGCCAGCAGGACAACTCCGGCAATTGCCAGACCTGTCCTGCGCCACAACTGCCTTTTTCTTCTTTTAGCCCTTATTCTGTGTTTTTTCTTAAACCCATTTTTTCTCATCATTGCAAGTTTGTCTCCCCAATTCTTTATAGCACACACCAACGGCAGCGTGCAATAAAAACGGCATATTTTGTAGTTGAAGCACTTCCTATTTTTACTTTATAAGGTTATAATGAATGACAAATTCAAGCCTTTGCAGATGGATCTTGTAATCAATGCCATCACGCACTATGTTCATCTGGTTGCCTGACAGCCGGACGCATTTAACCGATTTTATTTTTTTTACAGAAGGGAGATTTTATATGCTTTGGGATACCCACATGCACTGCCGTTTTTCCGGCGACAGTGATGCCCCCGCAGAGTCTATGATTCGTTCCGCTATTGATAAAGGTCTTGATGGTATCTGTTTTACCGATCATCTGGATCTGGATTACCGCGAGGACCCCGGTCTTTTCTCATTGGACATTGATTCCTATCAGACCAGCATTGCGGCATTGCGCAAAAAATATACCTCGCATCTTCCGATTCTCTGGGGAATCGAAGTTGGACTGCAGACCCACGTAACAGAGCAGAACCGTGCCATTACCCGCTCCTATCCGTTCGACTTTGTCATTGGTTCGTCTCATTGTGTCGATTGCATGGACATCTACTATCCTGCATATTACGAGAACCGGACGGAGAAATCCGCTTATCGGCACTATTTCGAGACAATCCTGTCCAACATCCGCTCCGATGCAGACTACGATGTTTATGGACACCTTGACTATGTCGTCCGCTACGGGCCAAACAAAAATCAAAACTATTCCTATGAGGCTTACGCTGATATTCTTGATACCATTCTCTGTGAGCTTATCGAACGCGGCAAAGGGATCGAGATCAATACCGCCGGCTTTAAATACGGACTCGGTCATCCTCATCCAACCGAGAAGATCCTTAAGCGCTACCGGGAACTCGGAGGTGAGATCATCACCATCGGTGCCGATGCCCACAAGCCGGAGCATGTTGCCTATGATTTTTCCAAAGTACCCGGAATTCTACGTGCTGCCGGATTCTCCTACTACACCGTATTTCAAAAAAGGAAGCCGGAATTTTTCCCGCTCCCCTAACTACCAATACATAAACCAAATGCGAACCTCCTTTTATTTAGATAATGCTTTTTTCTCTTTTAACATCCCGCTTTTGATGGAAAAGCACTGCTAAAAATTGTGAAATTCTAATTCAACCGACTTGAGGGTTTTTATATTAATCCTGTCTTCTAAAGGTTTGAGCACTCCTGCCCGGCTGTATGCATCAGACGGAACATGCGTTTGAGGACTTTCGTGTTTGTCTTTGCGGGTGAACCGAACGAAATGGGAGCATGCGGTGACTGTCTGAGCTCGTAATGTATATTTATAAAATACATATATTGCGAGTTTTGAGCCGCATGCTCCTAATATCAACTTCGTGAGGTCACCCGCTTAGACAAACTAGGAAGTCCGACCGCAGGTCCGCCTGATACATAGCAGTCGGGCTTGGAGTGTCAAAGCCGTTATAAGACAGGCTCCATTCACCCTCAAGTCGGCTGAAAGAATTTCTCCAATTTTTGCAGAATCGCTTTTCTCTCAAAAGGGAATGTTAAAAGAGAAGATATACATGTTCTACAAAAGGAGGTTCGCATTTTATATGCATTAGGTATGTCTTCGGTCAAGTTTCTTGGATAACATCATGCCAAGGCCTTGAAGAATTTGGACAAGGACTACCAGAATGACGATCGTAACGATCATGATGTCTGTCTCATAACGGTAATAACCGTAACGGATTGCGATGTCACCTAGTCCGCCACCGCCGACCACACCCGCCATTGCGGAATATCCAAGGATTGTACCGATGGCAATGGTTACTCCAACCAGAAGGGAGGTTCTTGCTTCGGCAAGGAGAACCTTCCATATGATTGTAAATGTTCCGGCGCCCATACTCTGTGCAGCTTCAATCACACCTTTGTCCACTTCCTTTAAGGATGATTCCACCATACGTCCGATAAATGGTGCCGCAGCAATCGTAAGCGGTACAATAGTTGCCACTGCACCGTAGCTTTGTCCAACAATCAACTTCGTAAGCGGCATAACCAGAATAAGAAGGATCAAAAATGGAATGCTTCGAGTAAGATTGACAATGAAATCTAATATTCGATATACAACAGCATTTGGGCGGATTCCCTCCTTATCCGTGACCGCAAGAATGATCCCCATCGGCAGACCGATCAGATATCCAAAAAAGGTTGACAGCAATGTCATGTACAATGTCGCTACCGTTCCCTCCAGCAGCATGTTTCTAATTGTTTCATCCAACAATGGAATCCACCTCCTCTACTCCAAGATTCTTTTCCCTAAAATATGCAATCATGCCATCCGCAATTTTCTCTGATTCCGGCAATTGCAGAATCATCTCTCCCTCGGCATTTCCATTTATTGTGCGCGTGTTGGCATAGAGAATATTAAGCGGGGTATGGTATTCCAGGATCACATTGCCAATCAATGGCTCGAAGGCAGTCTTGCCATCAAAGGTAACACGGATCATGCGCTTTCCGTTCATCTGTGGCACATAGGAAAAATCATTAAATATCAGCTTCCTAGCTGCTTCCGTCTTTGGTGCACGGAACAGCTCCTCCACAGAACCGATCTCCGCAATGCTTCCATGGTCAAGCACTGCAACCTTCGTGCAGATTTCCTGAATAACAGCCATTTCATGCGTGATGACAACGATTGTGATTCCGTATTTCTGATTAATTTCCTTAAGCAGAGCCAGAATGGACTTTGTTGTCTGCGGATCAAGTGCACTTGTAGCTTCGTCACAGAGAAGAATCTTTGGATCACTTGCAAGGACCCTCGCAATTGCCACCCGCTGCTTCTGGCCCCCAGACAGCTGCGCCGGATATGCCTTTGCCTTATCACTTAATCCTACCGTCTCAAGATACTGCATTGCACGCTTCTTCGCTTCCTTTTTGTGTATGCCTGCAATCTCCATCGGAAAGCATACATTGTCTAACACGCTCCTTTGCATAAGCAGATTGAAATGCTGGAAAATCATTCCGATCTCCTGCCGCTTCTTTCGCAGTTCCCACGCTTTAAGCTTCATAATGTCCTTGCCATCAATGAAAATCTCACCTTCATTCGGCTTTTCGAGCAGGTTCAGACAACGTACCAACGTACTCTTGCCTGCTCCGGAAAGTCCGATGATTCCGAAAATGTCTCCTTTCTCAATGGAAAAGCTGACATTCTTTACCGCATCCACCGTGCCATCGCTTGTTTGAAATGTCTTGCTGATATTTACAGCGCGTATAATTTCTTCCATGCGTCCTCTCTCTTTCTAAGTACTCAAAATCCCATTGTACAAATTTCGTTCCTGCAAACTCTTTCCACCACGCAACGTTTTCACAACGCGCAAAAGTGTGCGCCCGGCGCACACTTTTACCTTCCGTATGGATGAACTAGTTGAATGGAATTACTGCACCATCATAGGTGTCATTGATATAGTTTGTAATTTCATCAGACTTTAAGGTTTCAATCAATGCCTGGATTGCTTCGCTGTTCTCATTGCCTTCCTTTACTGCAATAACATTTACATAAGTCTTTGCTGCCTCGGAATCGGATTTCTCATAAGCAATAGAATCCTTTGCTACAGAAAATCCCGCCTGAAGTGCATAATTACCATTTAATACAACAAATGCGACCTCATCTTTTACTCTGGCTACCTGTGCAGCCTCGAGCTCCTGAATCTTGATGTTCTTCGGGTTGTCCTCGATATCCTTTACGGTTGCGTTAAGTCCTGCGCCATCCTTTAATGTAATAATTCCGTTATCCTGTAACAGAAGAAGTGCTCTTGCCTCGTTTGTGGTATCATTTGGAACTGCAATGGTATCTCCGTCTGCAAGTTCCTCAAGTGAGCTCTTGGTTCCCGGGTAGATTCCAAATGGTTCATAGTGAATACCGCCTGCATTTACTAAGTGTGTTCCGTTCTCCTCATTGAAGTTATCAAGATACGGAATGTGCTGGAAGTAGTTCGCATCAAAATCTCCGCTTTCTACTACAAGGTTCGGCTGTACATAATCATCAAATACAGTCACTTCCAGGTTCCAGCCCTTTGCTGCGAGAAGCGGCTTTGCCTGCTCAAGTATTTCGGCATGTGGAGTTGCGCTTGCTGCAACCTTGATGGTTCCTTTCTCCTCTACCTGCTGTGCATCATCCGTTGTATCGTCTGCCGCTGCATCATCTGCCGTTCCTTCTACTACGCCACCCTCTACTACAAGGCTGTCAATGTCAACTGAGCTTCCGTATACCGGCTCAAGAGTTGCCTTGTAATCTGCATGGAAGAACTGCTCGTCGGCAAGTGCCTTAATCTCATCATTAATCCATGTTAATAAGGTTTCATTTCCTTTGGATACTGCCGGTGCAATGGTGTCCAAGTTACCAATAGATTCAATTCCTACGCTGAATCCGTCGTTCTGTAACGCCCATGCAAGAACCTCAGTGTTGTCTGTGGAGAATGCATCTCCTCTTCCGTCTAACAGTGCGTTGTAAGCTTCGGTGTACTGGTCAAACTTAACCAGCTCAATGTCCGGGTAGTTTTCTGAGAAATAAGTCTCTGCTGTGGTTCCCTTTGTAACAATCAGTTTCTTGCCGTTTAACTCATCTGCGGATGTGATCAGTGCGCTGTCCGGTGATACAACGCCAAGTGCCACCTTCATGTAAGGAAGTGCAAAATCAACGGATTCCGCTCTCTCTGCGGTCACGGTGAAATTTGCAAGGATAATATCCACCTTGCCGGATTTCAAATACTCAACACGGTTTGCAGCGTCCGTAGATACATACTCTACTTCCACGCCCAGATCCTTTGCGAGTCTGTCACCAAAATAAATATCGTATCCCTGATAATCTCCATTCTCATCTACATAACCGAATGGGTTTTTGTCGCTGAAAACGCCGATCTTGATTGTTCCGCTCTCCTTAATCTCATCAATGGTACGGTAAACAACATTTCCATCGCCTGAATCGGAAGTCTTATCTGAGCTGCCACAACCCACAAAAGCTCCCAATGCTAAAACAAGTGCCAGTAATAATGTCAGAATCTTTTTCATGCTTTTTCTCCTCCTCTTGTATAAATAAATGTATTCAAAAACCGTCTTGCGCGATCGGTTTCTGGCTGTGTGAAAAATTCTTCCGGCGGAGCCGCTTCTACGCTCTTTCCGCCATCTAAGAAAATGATCTTGTCTGCAACCGCTCTCGCGAATTGCATCTCATGTGTCACGATAAGCATCGTGTAACCCTCTGCCGCAAGTTCTACGACAACATCCAAAACCTCTCTGACCATCTCCGGGTCGAGTGCTGCCGTGATCTCGTCCATAAGAAGGATCTCCGGTTTTAAGATGAGCGCCCGCACGATCGCAACACGTTGCTTCTGCCCGCCGGACAGCTGTCTTGGATATGCATCCTTCTTATCCAAAAGCCCGACACGGTCAAGTAACTTTTCTGCTTCCTCGATTGCTTCCTTCTTTTGTCTGCCCTGCACCTTAACGGGGCCTAAAATAATATTGTCAAGCACACTCATGTGTGGAAACAGTTCGTAATTCTGGAAAACCATTCCGATCTTCTGTCTGACCTTCGGCCAGTTGGTCTTGCCCTCCGTGATCACTTCCCCATCTAAGAGAATCTGTCCGGACTGAATCTGCTCCAGCCCGTTCATACATCGAAGGAAGGTGCTTTTTCCGCATCCGGAGGGACCGATCACCACGATCACCTCTCCCTTATGTAAGGAAAGGGAAACATCGCTTAGCACTTCTCCCTCGCCATAATTTTTACTGATATGCTTTGCTTCCAGTACAACCGGCTGTTCTGCCATATTCTCACCTCATTTTCTTGGAAGTCGTTATTGTCTGTAATTTGCAGCCTACGCTGTTTTCCATTTTTTCTCCAGATGCTTTGCCGCCAGCGAGATCGGCCAGCAGGTGAAAAAGTATAGGAAGAAAATCTCTCCGTATATCCACAGTGCCGCATCCGGAACCGTGTACCGGTTCGCCTCGACGATCTGCTGTGCAACCTTTAGCACCTCGACCACTCCGATCAGTGCGACCAGCGAAGTTGTTTTTATCATTCGTGTTGTCAGGTTGATTGCCAGCGGAATCAGTCTCGTCACAATCTGTGGGATAATGACGTATCTGTATACCTGCTTTGGCGTAAGCCCGACTGCTGCACCACTCTCATATTGATGCTTCGGGATGGAGATAAGTGCGCCACGCACCAGATCTCCCATCTCTGCGGTTCCCCAGATGGTGAACACGATCACCGCGCTCAATTCTCCGGATAAGTTCAGCTGGAACGATCTTGCCAGCCCGAAAAATACCAAAAACAGTAACACGAGCTGCGGCATGATCCGGACAATTTCCAGATAGATCTTTGTCAGCGTCTTTGTGACCGGATTCTTGACGGTCATCAGCATTCCAAGCAGGACGCCGAACACGATCGACAGTGCAACCGCGATCAGTGAGATCCGGATCGTGATCCATAGTCCGTATAGAAGTCTTGCGAAGTTGTTTCCCATAAACAGAACTCTAATTCCCAAATCCTGCATACCGTAACCTCCTCTCCAGTACCGTTGCCAGTATCGTAATCGGTAACAGTATGATCAGATATGCAACCACCAGCATGAGCAACGCTTCATCTGTCTTGTAGTAGAGTCCGATGAGATCCTTTGCCACATACATCAGATCTGCCAGCGCCACAACGCTGAATACGGATGTCTCTTTTATCAGGAACACCATGTTTGCACACAGTGCCGGGACTGATACGGACAATGCCTGCGGAAGAACCACATATCTTACGATCTGGCTTCTTCGCATTCCAAGCGCCAGTGCCGATTCCTCCTGACCTTTGTCCACCGACTCGATTCCGCTCCGGAACGCCTCCGCCATGTAGCTGCCTCCCAGAAAGCAAAGCCCGATGATCGCACAGCCCTTTGAACTGATGCTGATGCCTGCTTTCGGCAATCCGAAGTATAACAAAAACAGTTGTACCAGAAGCGGTGTGTTGCGGGATAGCTCGATGTATATGGCTGCAATCGTTTTTAGCACCGGTACTTTAAAATACTGGATACAGGCGATCAGAAGTCCTACCACCAATGAAAGTGCGATTCCGATCAGACCAATGCTAAGTGTCAGCCCCGCCGCCTTGACGTATAGCGGTGCGTATTCAGCTATAAACTGCGTATCCATCTCGTCGCTTCCTTTCCGGTTGATCGAATCTCCCATTTTCCTACAACATCGGTAGGTTTTATTTTCTCTCATTATATGTATCTGGGCGGCTATTGTAAAATTCTTAAACTTTATAGCTGGTTATAGTATTATCCTATAACGTAAAAAAGCTGCCAACCACATCATGTGACTGACAGCTTTTTTTTATTTTAGTGCCTTATCTTCGTATTTGGATAGCTCCTCGATATACTTCTTTCCGAGAGAGCTTATCATGACACCCTTGCGGGAAAGATATCCGATCGTCATAGTCTCGTCTGAGTGCAGGCGCACTGCACAGTAATCCGAACCGTTTAATTCTTCACAGATGATACCGGAGCAGAGCGTGTAGCCGTTTAGACCTACCATAAGATTTAGCAGGGTGGCACGGTCGCTGGCGCGGATCAACTGCTTATAATGATAAGTGCTGAGTACCTCCTCCGCAAAATAGAAGGAATTGTTCTTGCCCTGGTCAAATGCCAGACACGGGTACTCCTCCAGCTCCTCCAGCGTGATCTCCTCACGCTCTGCAAGCGGATGCCCTTTCCACATGTAGACGTAGATGTGGCAGTCAAGGATCGGGTGGAACACCAATCCATTTTCCGCAAACAGCTTGTTTAACACCTTCTGATTAAATTCGTTGAGATAGAGGATGCCGATCTCACTCTTGAAGTTCTTGACATTCTCGATAACCTCGTAGGTTTTCGTCTCATAAATAGCGAACTCATACTCATCAATCCCGAACTGCTTGACCATTTCCACAAACGCCTTTACCGCAAAGGTATAGTGCTGCGTTGACACACCGAATTTCTTCTTGATGCTGCCCTTATCGATGTACTTTGTCTCGATCAGTCCATATTGTTCTACAACCTGCCTCGCATAGCCGATAAACTCCTCGCCCTCGGTCGTGGTAAATACACCCTTATTGTTACGGATGAATACCTCGATTCCGATCTCCTCCTCCAGCTCCTTGATCGCCGAGGAGAGGCTTGGCTGGGAGATAAACAGCTTTTTTGCGGCTTTATTCATGGATTTGGATTCTGCTACCGTAATGATATATCGCAACTGTGTCAGTGTCATAGCCCACTCCGCCTTTTTTCGCCTTAATTGGTTCTGCTGTCATAATCGTCCAAAAACTGATAGGTCATATCATCCTTGTGATAGCCGATAACCGTTTTCAGATTGATGTTCTTTACGCTGTTGAAAATATTGATGTCGATCACATCACTGACCTTGCGGAACTGTGCGATCAGCTCCTTCATCTCATCACGCTTTGAGCCTCTGCCGCCACCGCAGGTCGCACAATTCTCGGTAAAGCGGCAGGCACACTGTATAAAATGCAGTCCGTTGTAATCACGCCATGCCTTTATTGCTTCTTCCTTGACCAGATACATCGGACGTATCAGCTCCATCCCCTCAAAATGCTGGCTGTGCAGCTTCGGCATCATCGTCTCCACCTTGCCGCTGTATAACATTCCCATCAGGATCGTCTCGATCACGTCATCGAAGTGATGTCCGAGCGCGATCTTATTGCAGCCAAGCTCTTTTGCCTTTGCATAGAGATAGCCTCTTCGCATGCGCGCACACAAGTAGCATGGGTTGTGGTCGATTGTCGCCACCGTATCAAAAATATCGCTGTTGAATACCGTAAGCGGAATGCCAAGGAGCTTTGCGTTATCCTCTATGATCTTCCAGTTATCCGCATTGTACCCCGGATTCATCACCAGAAAAACCGCCTCGAACGGCACCTTGCCATGGCGCTGCAGCTCCTGGATCAGCTTTGCCAGAAGCATCGAATCCTTACCGCCGGATATGCACACTGCAACCTTGTCGCCCTCGTTGATCAGCTTATATTCATTCAATGCGCGGGTAAATGGGCGCCACACGGTCTTTTTAAACTTCTTGATGATGCTGCGCTCGATCTCTGCCGTCTTTTCCTTGCGTGCCTCCTCGGACTCACTCTCCATATACCGGTTGAGCGTCAGCTTTAAGTACGCGCGGTATCCTCCGTCCACGTTGACCGCATCATAGCCGGCTTCCTCTAAATCCTCCGTATAGCCGCGGCTGCGCTCGCCGGTGTGGCACATCAGATAGATGGTCTTATCCTTTGGAATGCGATCCATATTTTCTTCAAACACATCCATCGGAATGCTGATTGCTCCCGGAAATGTTCCACGCTCATATTGCTCCTGTGGGCGGATATCGACCACGCAGCAGCTGTCCTTATTTATCTGTTCCAATTCTTCGATCGTAATGCTTTTCATTTTTGCTCCGATACCTCTCTTTGGTTGTTCTAAGCGATTATACTATGGAATGCGTGGTTTTTCAAGAAACTACTGCACCGCCTGATTCCAATCAAAACGGGCTATTCCAGTTCTATCTTTTTTACGAATTCATCCGGTAAGATTATCTTCGTGCTTCCTGCCAGATAATCCTTTATATTCCTTGTGACTATATAATCCATTTCTGTTCTTGAAGCAACCTTTTCGATTATCGCATCCTCATAGTCCCCGATCGGCGATGCCAATGCATCAATGCAGTCATTCGCTGTCACATCCAGTATCCCGGTTAAAGAATACAGCTTCTCCATTACCGTCCTTGCCGTTTCGGAGTTATGCAGATGCTTTCTTATCAGATAATATATATCTGTCGCCGAACTTGCCGTGATATACATATCAATCGTATGATTCGCCGCCATGAGGAATATTTTCTCCGCACTTTCGTTCCAAGGTTCCCTTGCAGTCAAAGCATCCATTATCACATTTGTATCAGCAAGAATCCTCATTACTTTGCACCAAGCCTTTCCTCTTTTGCAGCTTCAATATCTGCATCCTTTGGCAAGATACCAAACAAAGACTTTGCCACCTCTACCCTGTCTTGATGTGGGTTTGTCAGCTTTGCCACGATCCTTCCGTTCTTTGTTATAAAAATGTCTTCACTTGCTGATAATAACAAATATTTTCCAAGGTTATTTTTTAATTCTGTTGCTGTAATTGACATAGCACCGCCTCCTTTTTCGTACTATTATTATACTCGTTTCGTACATTTTAATCAATAATAATAGCTAATTTATAAAAATGGATAGCCCCAATTTTAATCAATAACGCATTCAACAACAGCGCAAGGAGGAATGCTCAGCTTTAGCACATTGTCATTGATTACTGCCGTATGCCCAGAGATGGTCACTCTGTCAGGATGGTCAAAGTCATTGTAATTGTGTACCTCATTGGTAAGTATCCTGCATGTAACCGCTGATGCTTTAAAGCCGAAAATGTTGCACTCAACAGCCACTTCTTCCGTAAGTGAGCAGTTTGCAACGGTAACCGTCATACACTTTTCATTTACTGAGGCGGAAACCGAAATCATCGGAGCGTTTTCGCCCTCTGACATGTTTTCATTCTGCGTATAGCAATATACTGCCTCGTTATTTTGATGTGTCTTAAAAAGGTCAAAAACATGATATGTCGGCGTCTTTATCATCTTGTCACCCTCTGTAAGAATGACCGACTGGAGAACATTTACCGCCTGTGCAAGGTTTGCCATTACGACACGATCGCAGTGTCTGTTAAAAATGTTCAGTTCAACCGCAGCGACGATAGCGTCACGCATTGTATTCTGCTGATATAAAAATCCCGGATTCGTTCCTACTTCAACGCTGTGCCAACAGCCCCACTCCCCTATAACAAGTCCTATCTTTTTTTCGGGATCATAGCGGTTCAAGATCTCTGAATGTCTTGTGAGAAGTTCATCGGAGAAGTTCGCAGCAGCAATAGTCTTATAGTAAAGTTCATCGTCAAAATCTATGGCAGATTCCATTTCCGGCCATATTGGCATTGTATAATAATGCAGATCAATAGCATCAACATTACTACTATCAAGATTTTTCATCATAACTTCCATCCAGTTATAATCTGCAGAGCTTGGCCCGCAGGCTATTTTGTATAGCTTATTCCCAGAATAGTTGCGACAGAATGCCTGATATCTTTTGTAAACGTCAGCATAATATTCGGGACGCATATTTCCTCCACAACCCCAGTTTTCATTTCCAACACCGAGATATTCAAGCTTCCAGGGTTCGACTCTCCCATTCTTTTTTCTCTGTTCTGTGAGAGGTGAGTCTGCATCAGAAGTCATATATTCTATCCATTCGGACATTTCACGGATGCTGCCACTGCCAATGTTGCCGTTTATATAAGGCTTGCAGCCAACAAGCTCGCAGAAGCGCATAAATTCATGGGTTCCGAAGAAATTGTCCTCTGTAACTCCTCCCCAATTTGTATTCACGATCTTTCGACGCAAAGTTTTCTCACCGATGCCATCTTTCCAATGATATTCCTCTGCAAAGCAACCGCCCGGCCAGCGAAAAACAGGCGCTTTGATATTCCTAAATGCCTCGATGACATCGTTTCTTATCCCGTCCGTATTCGGAATCTGTGAATCTTCGCCCACATATATGCCATCGTAGATGCATCTTCCGAGATGTTCAGAAAAATGTCCGTATATCTCGGGAGAAATATGCCCGAGCCTGTCATTTGCATTTATTACCATTGATATCTTTTTCATTTAGTACCTCCGTCGTCACTGCATTATTATATCATGACACGCGCCTTCGGCGCTTTCCGCCGCTTCGCAGCTGTCATGATCAAATTCGCCGCTCGTTATATTATCAGCATATTTCATTTACTTTAGCATTTCAATGACTTATAATATTGTCAAACTAACCAATCATACTTTGAGGCAACAATATGATAAGCATAAATACAGTCTGCCAGAATGTAAGGCACAAGGGAAATTTTGAGATATACAGACCAGAGGGTTCAGGGGATAATCTTCTTGTTATCTTCAAGACCTCCGCCGTTCTCGTCCAAAAAGGAGAAGAAGTGATCGTTTCCCCCGACAATCTCATCTTATACAGTAAAGGAACACCTCAGCATTACAAAACTCTGTGTGGAAGTTATGTAAATCACTTTGTCCATTTCAACGTAGACGACACAGAACTTATGAATAGGTTAAAAACGGACACACTTATCACATCGGCAGATATTCCCGCAATAGAAGCTCTGCTTGCGATATTGTGCCGTGAAAATGTAGCTGATTCTCCAAACAAGGAACACTACGAAAATATGCTTATGCAGATGATACTTATAAAAATATCCGAGTGTTGCGAGAATCCAAATGATGTCAAAAGGCACATTTCCGACCTTGAAATACTTCGCGCCAATATTTATAGTAATGCAGGAAATTACAACAATATATATCAGCTTGCTGACAAAATGAACCTAAGCCCGTCATATTTTCAGGCTCTTTACAAGAAGAATTTTGGGATAAGCTGCTATGAAGATATTTTGTCCGCAAAAATTCGGACAGGACAATATTATCTTTCGACCACCGATATAGCCGTTAAGGAAATATCCAATCTCTGCGGATACGGAAATGAAATATCTTTCATGAAGATATTTAAGAAACGGACAGGACTTACACCGAGCGAGTATCGGGAAATATCTAGGAACGATATTTCAAATTAATGCCTTCCTATATAAAAGTAAATCATATTATTAAGGAGATTTTTACTATGCTTCAGAAGATAAAGAGTTTTTCCATCATCACGATCAGCGTTGTCATCATGGCGATCGGTGTCTACTATTTTAAGTTCCCGAACAATTTCTGTTTTGGCGGCGTTACAGGTGCGGCAGTCGTATTTGCAAAGCTGCTCCCAATATCTGCAAGTAGTTTTTCCTTTATCGTAAACATGGCACTCTTAGTGCTCGGCTTTGCTTTCCTAGGAAAAGAATTTGCGCTCCGCACATCCTACGCGACGGTTCTTTTATCCGCGCTGCTCCTGATCTTAGAGAAGCTCCATCCGCTGACGCATCCGCTCTCCAACGAGCCGATGCTTGAGCTTGTCTTTGCGATCGCACTCCCTGCGATTGCCTCCGCACTGCTCTTCTACGAGGGTGCATCCAGCGGCGGAACCGATGTCATCGCAATGATCGTCAAAAAGTACACCCATGTTCAGGACATTGGGATCGCGCTTTTCATCACCGACCTGATCATGATCATCATCGCCTGCTTTGTCTTTGACATCAAGACCGCACTGTATTCCTTTGTCGGTCTGACGCTGAAGTCCTTTTTGATCGACGCGATCATTGAGAATATCATGCTGCGCAAGTCTGTCATGATCACCTGCGATGACAAGGATGCCATCTGCCGTTTCATCACAGAAGAATTAAATAAAAGCGCCACTATCGTCAATGCGAAGGGCGCTTATACAAACGAAGACAAATATTTGATTTTTACAACACTTACCAGAAAACAGGCTGCCGCAGTGCGCTCTTTTATCCATGAGAACCACTTGACAGCTTTTATCTCCATGTCCAGCACCAGCGAAGTTTTCGGCAAGGGATTTTCTTCTATCTAACTAAGAGGCTAGAGATGTCCAGCTCAAATCATCGATTTTGTGAAAAGAAGCATTCTTTCGCAATTCTCCGACAGCGGCATCGAACTTCTCCCATGTGGTTTCTTTGCCGTTGACATAATAGCTTCCATTATTTTCTTCCGCTCTTAGCTTAAGCGTTTTTCCGTTAAAATAGTAATACGCTGACTGCCTATATGCTGATTCGTAAATAATTCCTTTCTTGTTGCAGTATTTGCCGGACGCATTTGCACTGTGATCCATCTGTCCGACAAACTTTACTTTTCCATTGACATAGGCGTACAGATAATCTGTTATAAAGGTCTCCCTCATGATCATCTCAACCACGCCATCATTATTGACATCCACAAAAGCATACTCGTCTAAGGTAACGTAGTCCTCAACATCGGAAAGGTATGACTTCTTATCAATGTACTTCTGGAATGCGGCTTTCGCTTTAGCCGATTTGCTGCTTTCCTTCTTCGGGAACACTTCATCCAATGCACTCTGTGTCAGATCGCGGAACTCCAGCTTTTTTGCCGTTTTGTTGAGTTTGTTCTTCTTAATATACTGGTCAAACTTTTTCTTGGTCGTCTCTTTTTTATTCAACTGGTAAGAATCACCATCCGTATATGTTGAAGTGGTGCATGCGGCAAGCTGTAACTTTCCCTTGGAAGTGATCTTATAGTACGAGGTTTTCTCGCCTCCGACCGGTGTTGTTCCCTCTGTGATAAAATATCCATTTACATAGCCGCTGGCAAAGCTGCCATATTCGGATTTCACCAGCTTCGCGTTTTCATAATTAAGTACCAAGCCGCAGGCACAGGCAGAGGAGCCTGACACGTCACTGTTATATCCTACAACAACTTCCTTTTTTCCGTCATTATCAATGTCGGCAAGTACAAAGGTCGGATAATAAAACTTGGTTGAATTGTCCAAAATATCCTCCAAGGCGCTCCGGTACACATTTTTCTCTTTGGTGGACAGCGTTTTGGCATACACGGTTGTCTGCATCTGCCCTGCCAGCAAAGCCGCAAACAGAACGATTGCCAGAATTTTGTATATATTCTTTTTCATAACAGTTTCCTCACATCTTCTGTATTATGTTTAGTAAAACGACATTACACTCAAAAATTTGGTCTGGAACCTTCACGATTCCAGACCTTTTTTGTACTATCTATTATAGCCTGTTATTTGAAATATGCAACACCGCTCTCGAACAGCTTCATATCCTGCTCTCCGTAGATGTTGATCGCAACGCTCTCGCCGCGGCGCTCAGAGTGCGCCATCTTGCCAAGTACACGGCCATCCGGGCTGGTGATACCCTCGATTGCCATGTAGGAGCCGTTGATGTTCCACTCCTCATCCATCGTCGGCTGTCCTGCCTCGTTGACGTACTGGGTAGCAACCTGTCCGTTTGCAAACAGCTTATCGAGCCATTCCTTCGGTGCAACGAAGCGTCCCTCGCCGTGTGATGCAGGATTGCAATAGGTCTTTCCAAGCTCTGCGCCTGCAAGCCACGGACTCTTGTTGGTGACAACCTTGGTGTATACCATCTTGCTGATGTGGCGGTTGATGGTGTTGTAGGTCAGTGTCGGTGAAGTCTCATCCTGCATACGGATCTCTCCGTAAGGAACAAGACCGAGCTTGATAAGTGCCTGGAATCCGTTGCAGATACCAAGTGCAAGGCCATCGCGCTCATTAAGCAGCCGGTTGACCGCCTCGGTCATCTTCGCATTGCGGAATGCGGTAGCGAAGAACTTTGCAGAACCTTCCGGTTCATCACCTGCAGAGAATCCACCCGGGAACATGATCATCTGTGACTGATCGATCGCCTTTACAAATTCATCAACCGAATCTCGGATATCCTCTGCGCTTAAGTTCTTAAATACCTTTACGATCGTATCAGCACCGGCACGCTCAAAAGCCTTTGCGCTATCGTACTCACAGTTGGTTCCCGGGAATACCGGAATGAATACGGTCGGCTTTGCGATCTTATTCTTGCAGACATAAACGCTCTTTGCGTCAAATACATCTGTCTTGACATCAGAGGTATCCTCATGGGATCTTGTATGGAATACGCCCTCCAGCTTCTTTGTCCATGCAGCGATTGCCTCATCGATCGGAAGCACCATATTGTCGCACTCAATGGTCTGCGTATCGTTTACATATCCGACAACGCTCTCGACACCGCTTAATCCTGCGGCATCAAGGATCTCTCTTACAACGGCAAGCTTATCTGCCGGAATCTCCGCAACGATATTTCCAAAGCCCGGTGCAAATAGCGTATCGCTGGTGACTTCCTCCTCGATGGTTACACCAAGCTTATTTCCGAATGCCATCTTGGAAACTGCTGCTGCAAGTCCCTTTCCATCCAGCGCGTATGCGGAAACGATCGCGCCCTTCTGGATCATCTCATGGATGGCATCATACAGCTTCATAATCTGTGCATAGACAGGAAGGTCATACTCGTTCTTCTCAATCTCAAATAAAATCAACTGATCTCCGGCGTTCTTAAACTCCGGTGTGATGATATCCTTCTCTTTTGCCACATCAACGGCAAAGGAAACAAGTGTCGGCGGAACATCGATCTCATTGAAGGTTCCGGACATGGAATCCTTTCCTCCGATGGACGGAAGCCCGAAGCCGATCTGTGCGTCGTAAGCGCCAAGCAGTGCTGCAAACGGCTGGCTCCAACGTCTTGGATTCTCGCTCATTCTGCGGAAATATTCCTGGAAGGTAAAACGAACCTTCTTAAAATTACCACCGGCAGTTACGATGCGGGACAGTGACTCAAGCACCGCATAGATGGAACCATGGTCTGGACTCCAGCTTGAAAGATACGGATCAAAGCCGTAAGCCATCATCGTTACGGTATCACATTTGCCCTTCAATACCGGAAGCTTTGCGACCATGCTCTGTGTCTCGGTGAGCTGATACTTACCACCGTAAGGCATGTACACGCTGCCTGCGCCGATGGAACCGTCGAACATCTCAACAAGACCCTTCTGGGAACATACATTAAGGTCCGAAAGCTCTGCAAGCCATGCGCCCTTCATATCGCCCTGCTCCACATACTTTGCAACCTCCGGTGTGTGGATTCCGGTCAGATAGTTAGCCTTCTCATCCGGCATCTCGACAACAACATCAGTCTCCTGATGTGCGCCATTTGTATCTAGAAATGCACGGGAGATATTGACAATTTCCTTGCCTCTCCATACAAGTACAAGTCTTGGCTCCTCGGTTACGACTGCAACCTCGGTTGCCTCTAAGTTTTCTTCCTTTGCGTACGCCATAAACTGTGCTACATCTTCCGGTGCAACAACAACCGCCATACGCTCCTGTGATTCAGAGATTGCGATCTCCGTTCCGTCAAGTCCTGCGTACTTCTTCGGAACCTTGTCAAGCTGTACGACAAGTCCTGCAGCAAGCTCACCAATCGCAACAGATACACCGCCTGCGCCAAAGTCGTTACACTTCTTGATAATATGGGAAACCTCCTCACGGCGGAAGAGTCTCTGTAATTTACGCTCGGTCGGTGCGTTACCCTTTTGTACCTCGGCACCGCACACGGAAGTAGACTTCGTATTGTGTGCCTTGGAAGAACCGGTCGCTCCACCGATTCCGTCACGTCCGGTACGTCCTCCGAGAAGGATGATCTTGTCGCCCGGATCAGAGTTTAATCGCTGTACCGCTCGTCTTGGAGCTGCACCCATGACAGCACCGATCTCCATACGCTTTGCGACATAGTTCGGATGATATACTTCCTTTACATAACCGGTTGCAAGTCCGATCTGGTTGCCGTAAGAGCTGTAACCGTGAGCAGCCTCACGCACCAGCTTCTTCTGTGGAAGCTTGCCCTCGATCGTCTCTGCGACCGGAACAGTCGGATCTGCGGCACCGGTAACACGCATTGCCTGATATACATAAGTACGTCCGGAAAGCGGATCACGGATTGCACCGCCAAGACAAGTGGCAGCGCCACCAAACGGCTCAATCTCGGTCGGATGGTTGTGTGTCTCATTTTTAAAGTTCACAAGCCACTCCTCAACCTGTCCGTCCACTTCAACCGGGACAACGATTGAGCAGGCATTGATCTCATCAGACTCCTCCTGATCGGCAAGCTTGCCCTCTTTCTTTAATCGCTTCATGCCGACAAGTGCAAGATCCATCAGGCATACAAATTTGTCACTTCTTCCCTCATACAGATTCTTGAAGGAATCAAGATAATCATTGTAAGAATCCATCATCGGAGCCTTGTTGTAGCCCTCGTCAAAGGAGACGTTTTTCAGCTCTGTCGAGAAGGTGGTATGACGGCAATGGTCAGACCAGTAGGTGTCAAGCACGCGGATCTCCGTCATGGACGGATTGCGCTTCTCCTCGTTCTTAAAGTAGTTCTGGATATGTAAAAAGTCCTTAAATGTCATTGCAAGATTCAGGGAATCGTAAAATGCCTTTAACTCCTGCTCCGGCATCTCGATAAATGCAGTCTGCCCGTCGGTACCGTCAAAGATCACAACATCTTTCGGATCATCAAACTCCTGTACTAAAGTCTCCGGCTTCTCAAGACCGATCTCACGGGAATCAACCGGGTTGATGCAGTGTTTCTTGATCGCCGCGAACTGCGCATCGCTGATATTGCCCTCGATCACATAGGTTGTGGCACTGCGGATGATCGGCTCCTCGTTCTCATCCAGCAGCTTTACGCACTGCTCTGCGGAATCTGCTCTCTGGTCAAACTGTCCCGGCAGGAACTCTACGGTAAATACTCTTGCGCCATCAGCCTCAAAGTTTTCTTCATATATATAGTCTACCGGCGGCTCGGAAAAAACGGTAAGGAGTGCCTTCTTGTAAGTCTCCTCCGTAATATTCTCAACATCATAGCGGATCAGGACACGGACAGCCTCGATGGTGTCAATGCCGAGATAATGCTTGATCTCATGCTTTAATTCCTTTGCCTTTACTGCAAAGTCCGGCTTCTTTTCCACGTATACACGACGTACATTGCTCATTTCGTTTTCCTCCGTTACTTCGACTTGGAATCGGTTGATGTGTTTCCTATATGTTAGTATACCATTGCCAGATAAATAAGCATAATTAAATTTTATTGACGCATTGATTAGTAAAACTTATAATAGAATTATCGAAAAACACGAAAGAACTGTGAGGCCAGATATGGACATCAATTACGAACTCTACAAGGTATTTTATTATGTTGCAACCTCGTTAAGCTTTTCCGATGCGAGCAAAAAGCTCTTCATCTCCCAGTCTGCGGTCAGCCAATCAATAAAGACACTCGAAAAAAAGCTCGGACAACCGCTATTTATCCGAAGCACAAAGAAAGTCCAGCTTACACCTGCAGGGCTTACGCTCCTTAAGCATGTGAAGCCAGCAATGAATCTTCTTGCGCGCGGGGAGAGCCAGCTTCTCGATGCAAGTACACTCGGCTTCGGTCAACTTCACATCGGTGCGAGCGACACGATCTGCCGCTATTTTCTGGTGCCCTACTTAGAGGAATTCCACCGTAAATTCCCGAATGTTCCGATCAAAGTCACAAATGCAACCTCGATCCGCTGCGTCGAGCTTCTGGATCAGCGAAAGGTAGACCTGATCGTGACCAATTATCCGAATGCCTATTTAAACCATGACTATATCCAGAAGCCGGTCCTTCGCTTTGCGGATGCCTTCATCGCAAGTCCGGACGCTTACCCGTTCATCGATCAGGAATTTTCCCTGCGCGACCTGCAGAAGTATCCATTGATGACACTCGACCGCAACAGCACCACCAGCGAGTTTTTGCATAATCTCTTCTTACAGCATCAGCTGGATCTGATTCCGGAGATTGAGCTTAGCAGCAACGACCTGCTCATCGACCTTGCACGCATCGGACTAGGGATTGCCTTTATCCCGGACTACTGCCTCGCAAGAGATTCGAGAGGATTGTTTAAGCTTAAAATAAAAGACAAGCTGCCATACCGGCAGCTTGTCGCCTCTGCTAATACCATGTTCCCGATTTCTGCCTCCACCGAAGCCTTTCTTGATCTGCTTCCGGAGATATAAGGACAAAGAGTCGCATCCCAGCGGAGCATATAAAAAACCGGCTGCATAAACAGCCGGCTTTTTCTGCTCTTAGGAATCAGACCGTCTGGATGCCTCCAGCAGCTTCTGACGCATCTCATCCTCGATTGCCTGAAGCTTCTCCTCCGCATCTGCCCGCTTGGCTCTGCCGTCCTGCTGGATCTTAAGCACCTCGTCAAGCGTGCTGATCAGTGTCTGGTTCGTACTCTGCAGCGTCTCGATATCCACGATGCCACGCTCGGATTCCCTTGCGGTCTCAATGGATGCGACCTTGAGTGTCTCGGCATTTTTCTTTAACAACTCATTCGTCATATCCGAAACCTCGCGCTGTGCGCGCGCCGCCTCCGTTGAGTGGTTCAGTCCGATTGCAATGACCATCTGGCTCTTCCACAGCGGGATCGTGTTGGTCAGCGTAGACTGGATCTTGTCCGACATTTCAGTGTCGTTGCTCTGGATCAGACGAATCTGCGGTGCCATCTGAAGTGAGATATTTCTGGTCAGCTCCAGATCGTAGATCTTCTTCTCAAAGCGGTTGATCATGCCTGCAAAGTCCTTTGCAGCCTGTGTATCCTCCGGAAGTCCGCTCTCATCTGCCTTCTTTAACAATTCCGGCATCTCAACGTCCTTCGCGTGTGCAATCTTCTGTTTACCGGCAAGGATGTACATGGACAATTCCTTAAAGTAGTTTAAGTTCAGCTCGTACATCTTGTCGAGTGTTGCCACATCCTTAAGCAACGTGATCTGATGTTGCTCCAGCACCTGGCTGATCTTGTTGACATTGACCTCCGCCTTGTCGTACTTTGCCTTCATATCGGCAAGCTTGTTGGAGCTCTTTTTAAAGAGACCTAAAAGTCCCTTCTTCTCTTCCTCGTTGAAGGAGCGAAGCTCTGCGACTACTCCGGTAAGCATCTCCCCGACTTCGCCGAGATCCTTTGTCCGTACATTCTCCATCGCCGCCTCTGAGAAATCAGCGATCTTCTTCTGGCAGCCTGCGCCATACTGCAACACAAGCTGGGTGTTGGTCAGATCGATCTGTGCCGCAAAATCATCCACCTGCTTCTGCTCTTCCGGTGTCAGATGTACCTCTGCAACCTCCGGCTTTTTCTCCTCAGCAACAACCTCCGGTACGCTTTTTTCCTCCTCCGGTGTCACGTCAAAGGTAAGTGTTGGTGCTTCCTTCAATAACTCATCTAAATTCTGGCTCATATCCTTCCCCTTTACTTTTACTATTTCTGTATTTTGTCAAATGCGTGATCACCCGACAGGCCATCCTTTGCAAGCATGGTCTGCAAAACCTTCGCATCCGTTGTCGCATCGAGTACCGATTCCTGATACATCTGATTCAGAAGCTGCGCAAAAGATTCGTTGATCGTATCAATCGTCTTTTCCAGCTCGTTCTTTGCCTGCAAGATCTCCTCATTCGGTGTCGGGATGCTGTCAAACTCCTCGTAAGCCTCCACCAGCTTAAGCGTGGTCGGCAGATAATAGTCCATGAACTTCTGCATCTTCTCCATCTGCTTCGGATGCTCGCGCACACGCTGAAAAATCTCCTTTAACACCTGTTCGAGTGCAGAGAGCTTTTGCGATATGATTTCCCCCGGAATCCGGTCGTTCATCTGCCGGATGTGTCCGGTACACTCCTGCCCCTGACGGATCATCGCAGCAAGCGCCGGATTTTCCTTCTCCAGTTCCTCGCCCGGATCATCGATTCCGCTTAACTGTCTCCAGACAAGCTGCTCCTGCGTCGACGTACTATCCACTTTTTCATCCGCCTGTGCCGTAAATGCGGATGTTCCAGATGCCCCATTGGTATTGCCCTGCTTTTCCGTGGCAGATGCCGCTTTCGCCTCTGTGCCAAGCGCGGCACGCCTGCGCTCCACGTCCAGATACTCGCGGTACATCTGATCCGAGAGCATCAGGCAGCTCTCCATCCGGTCTAAGTGTCCCTGCGGGAACATGCCGATGGAAAGCATATTCTTGACGTCCTTGCGGACGTAGGCATCACTTTTTCCGGTCTGAAAGGCAAGCTCTGCGATATTTACATAATCATGTCCGTGTGCGATCGCAAGATAGCGCTCCGCCCTCGCTAAGCGTTTGCGGTTGGACGCTCCCTTTGCAAGCATCCCGATGCTGCCGCCCATGAGGATCGCGATAATGACACTGCCGATAAGACCGGCAAGCGGCGATAATACTGCGACCGCAATGATTACAAAGATCAAAAGTCCAAGCGCGGTAAGACCTGTCCCGATCCCGCCGAATACGGTAAACAGCACGGACGAAATATCCCCTTTTCTGCGAAAGAGGACACGCGGAGCCTCGAAGCGGTACGGACGTGGGTTGGCATTCTGCTGCCTCTGCTCAAAGGTGACAGACCTTCCGTTTCTCTGGAACGTCGTGCTTTTGGTCGTGTACTGCTGCCGTGTGCCCTGCGTATTCACAGAGTCCCTGACCTGCTTTGCCTGAAACTTCGCCTCGTCCACCACACTGTTGATCGTGTCGGAGAATACTTTTCCTAAATTTGAAAAATCACAGCTACGAATGGATTCCTCCACCGCCTGCCGGATCTCATTTCCCATTTCATTCCAATTCTGACTGCTGCTCATACATTACTCCATAAAACTTATTTCGTTCTCAGTATAATGGTTTTACCTGCAAATTACAATGTTTGCTTATCCCAAAATTGAAGTACCAACTCCTCTATGTTCTGCGCCGAGCAGATCTTACGGTCAGACCATTCCCTTGGATACAGCGCATCATAATCCCGTTGCAAAAAGCGCTCATCCAGAAGCAGGATCACGCCGCGATCCTCCGAGGTCCGGATGACGCGCCCCGCAGCCTGCAATACCTTATTCATGCCCGGATATCGGAATGCATAGTCAAAGCCGTTGCCGTTTCTCTCATCATAATAATTCTTTAGGATGTCGCGCTCATTGCTGACCTGCGGCAGTCCCGTGCCGACAACGACCGCGCCGATCAGCTGATCCTTTTTCAGGTCGATGCCTTCCCCGAAGATACCGCCCATCACGCAGAACGCCACCAGCGTATCGGTACTTTCTGCGGCGAACTCCTCCAGAAAGGCTTCCCTCTCCTGCTCCCGCATTCCGTTTTTCTGGGCGATCAGACGGATGCTTTCTGCCTGTTCCCCCTGCAAAATCCCGGTAAGTGCGTCCTGCACCTGTTCCATCAGCTTATAGGACGGAAAGAATACCATATAATTTCCCTTCCTGCACCGGATGGTCCGGTAAATATACTGTGCGATCCTGTCAAACTCATCGGCACTTCTGCGCGTATACTTCGTGCTTACATCCCTGCCGAACAGTAGCAGCCGCTGGCTCTGTTCAAACGTACTCTCCGCATAGATTGCATAATCATCCTCCCGTTCCGAAAGAAGACTTTTATAATAATTAATTGGAAGCAGTGTCGCGGAAAAGAAAATCGCAGAATTCGCCTTATCGAGACACTCCTGCAGATTCTTTGAAGGATCTACACAAAAGAGCTTAAGGTAGAAGCATCCATCCTCTCCGATCTCTGTATAGATTACATAATGTTCATCCACCCGGTCATAGATATCCAAGAAATTTCTCACTTCAAAGTAAAAATCCAGCACATCATCTCTTCCTGCAATATCAACCGGTTTTTGCAAAAACTCATCCAAGTCCGAAGCCAGCCGCGTGAGTGCATACAGCAGCGGTCCGATATCGTCATAGATTTCATATTCGTCACATTCCCGCTTCATATCAAGAAGTATCCTATTGCACCTCTCCAATCCCTTTACGAGTTTTCTATTATATGGAGTGAGCAATCTCTTAATCTGTAAAAAGTCCTCCTTGCAAAGCCTTGCACTATACATTTCGCGGCTCCGCTCAACAAGATTGTGCGCTTCATCGATCAGAAAGATATAATCGCCACGGATTCCCTCCTGGAAGAATCGTTTCAGATAAACATTCGGATCAAATACATAATTGTAATCACAGATAATATCATCTGCCCATGTTGCAACATCAAGACTCATCTCAAACGGGCACACCTGAAACAGTTCTGCCTGGGCAAGGATTTCCTCTCTCGTAAAGCAGTCCGACTTTTGCAGCAGATCATAAACCGCATCGTTTACCCGGTCATAATGCCCCTTTGCATACGGGCAATGCACCGGATTGCAATCCATTTCCTCGCACATACACAGTTTTTCTTTCGCAGTGAGATGAATCATTTTTGCCTTGTAGCCATGCTCCATTAAAAGCAGAAATGTCTCCTTGGCGACCGTTGCTGTGATTGTCTTTGCAGTCAGATAAAAGATGCGGTCAGCCAATTCCTCCCCAACCGCCTTAACGGCAGGAAAAACCGTAGAGATTGTCTTTCCTACCCCAGTGGGTGCCTGTATGAACAGATTCTTCTTTCTGGCGATTGTCCGGTAAACATCCCCGACCAGCTTTTTCTGACCCTGACGATATGGATACGGAAACTGCAGCTCCTTTATGGATGCCTGACGCACAATTCGCCATTCATACTCAAAATCGGTCCACCTCTTATAAGAAAGGATCAGGTTATCAAACCATAGCTTCAGTTCATCATAAGAAAAAACCTCACGGAAAATTTTGCGTTCCTCATCGTCCAGATTGCAATAGGTCATCTGTATCCCAATATGTTCAAGCAGATTGTCCTTGGCAAAAATATATGCATAGCACATCGCTTGTGCCTTATGTACATAGATTGGCTGCTCAAACATACTGACATTTGCATACATTCCCTTAATCTCATCAATAAATGTCTGCTCTGCATCCTCTGTCTCTTCCGTAAAGATTCCGTCTGCTCTCCCCTCGACAACAAGCGAATAGTTTGCCTCATCAATTGTCACAGAAAGCGGGACCTCCGCCAAATAATTTTCCCCCTGCTCGGACTGGATCTTGCGGTGAATGCGGCTGCCCTCCTGCATTGCTTCCGCACTCTGCAGCCTCCCATGCCGATTGTCAATATCACCCTCACGGAAAATAAATTCTACAAGGTTACGCACCGACGTATGAAATTTCCGCTTCTTTGTACCGTCCAATTCTCATCCTCTTCTCTTTGTTTTGTCCTTGCTCCGAGCCAAAAGAATTTTCCTATAAATTAAAAAAATTGCCCTGCTCCATAAGGAGCAAGGCATCTCTCAAGCCTGATATTATTGTATTATGCAGTGGCAAATTTAGCAATAATATTCTCAAAGTTCTCATTCCATCCATTATAGCGGACGCGAAGACTCTTTTTCAAGCCGAAGCCCAACATACCGAGGATGGATTTCGCGTCAACAACCACGCGGTTCCCATATACATCAATATCAAAATCACATGCTTCTGCAGCATTTACGAAATCCCGTATATCCTGCATCTCATCAAAAATAACAACTTTCTCCTTTTCATGCATATCAATCACACTCCTTCTTGTGGTCCAATTGCCTGCACCTATCAGGTTTTCAAGTTGAAGCGATTATGACATTTTTTCGTTTTTGTGTCAAAAAAAGTGATCAGGTACTAAAGTCATGTTTTGTTGGTCAGATTACACAAAAATGAATGTTTATGCAAATGATTTCAAACAAATTTCCACAATCTTTTTCGAAGTTTTTCGTTTAATTGTGATTTTTGTGCAAAACCTCTTTTGAGCAAACGGGTTGCGCATGCATTTTGCAAAAAATTTTAACTGTAAAACAGATCCATTACAGGCCGAATCTCCTTATTTAACGATGCATCTGTATACACGCACCTCATAACTGCCTGGCGGATCTGGCGCTCGAAAACAGAGCCCTCACATTTTGTCAGGACCTCCCGCAATGTCAGTTGTACCAGTTCCGTTTCCTTTGTCTTTGGATTTTTTACAAGTCCCTCATATACCTTATAATTGTAGTTCTTGCTAACCACGTCATAGTTCGTCAGGGCATATTCTCTCCATTCCTTATATGACATTGCCATCCCGGCTATACCTCTTCTTCCTTCATCTGCTTCTTATTACGATACATATAAGTATCTGCGCGGCTTCTGACATCTTCGATATTGGTGTGTTCCTCCCCATAAGCTGCATATCCCACAGCAATGTGTATCTTTACCTCGCTGTTTTCCCGATTGTATTCCTCCTGCTGACGCCTAAGCTTCGTCAGATAACGCTTTAGGTCTAAGTGCCGCCCATCCGCGATCACAACACAGAACTCATCCCCGCCAATCCGGTAGCACTTCCCGACCGTTCCAAAAACATGGCGGATCATTTTTGCTGCATCAATGATATAGGTATCCCCGGCAGCATGTCCAAAAGTATCGTTACAATGTTTGAGATTATTCAGATCGAACGTCACAAGTACCATGTTCTTTTCCGGTTCGCACTGTGCCTCCCACTCTTCAAATGCGCTCCGGTTCAAAAGTCCCGTCATCACATCTGTGATTGCAAGTGTACGGTAGACCTCTGCCTTGCGTCCCTCATCTACCTTTTCAAGAGCGTCCGAAGCGCTCTCTCTTCCCAATAAAAGGATGTATGCCAGAATGCCGATTTTTCCTAAGATATCTGTTTGCTGTAATCCCATATAATACGCAATAAAATCTGCCACGATCGACACAGCCAGAAGAACAAAAGCGATCAGGTTCGTCCGTGCCTTGTGATCAAAGCCTTCCCTACGCACATGAACAGCCAGTGCAGCGATCATGTAGCTCAATCCAAGAAGCATCATCAGATGAATTACCCATACGCTTTTCTTAAATTCCCACACATCCGTCATGTGAAGCACGGTAAGCACCACTGTCAGAATGCAGTACGACAAGCAAAGCATATTGCATACACGCGGATTCTTGATTTCAAGGAAAAAACGCACGAACTGGATAAATGGAACGGTAAGCAGCATCAACATCATATAGCCCACTACTGACCAGACGATGCGGTTGACGCATAGCACCATCATGAGGTTCGTCTCATTTAATGACCACAATCCGATCATCGCTGAAAAGATACCGAAATATAACACTGCCGGACTCTGCCCTATTCTTTTTCTGGTAATCAGCCAATATAGGATCATGAATGCCCCTAATATTATGATTACCAGACTCATAACTGCATCCGGAATGGAAGAACGGATCACACTGCGGTACATGGCAAGTGCATCACCATAATAAAAAACGGGTTCGGAAGTGCTGCTTCCTGCAAACACCGGCGTAATGCACACACGGATCAGCCGGGCATCCACCGGAAGAAGCACAAAGTTGATCCCGGTTCCTGTTGTATGTCCAAACAACGATGGTTCAGCAGTCACCGAGTAGAGCAACGAATCCCCATCGTACACCTCGACATACTGATGACTGCTGAGAAATTGTATCGCCATGCTCACGCGGTCGTCCTGTTCATCCGTCTGTAATAAAAATTCGTGTGTTCCATCCGGCTTTGTCTGTGTCTCATAAGGGACAAGTTGTCTGGTGGCTGTCGCCTCCACATGGCTGACTATGGTATTCCGCCCGATCATCAGAGCATACACCATATATCCAATTCCCAGAAAAAGCACAAGAATATAAATTCTTCTGATGATCTTATCCATTCAATACCTCATGAAACTAATTAAAAATGCGGCCCTGTCTGCTCCCGTAAGCGACTGCGCCATCCTCTCTATCAGTACGGAAAGGTGCCATTGGCAGATGGTTTCTGCCAAACACGACCACCTTCCGGTAATTCGTCCAACAATATCTTGCGCATACCGGCTTTGGCACTTCTGTTGCGGAAAGAACAATCTTATTTCCATCCACGCATACCTTTGCCGGGTAATAATGTCTGTCCGCTCCGGCAATCTCAAATCCCGGATCGTTCTCACCCTCAGACACGATTCCATCCTCAGCGTGATCAAACCGAACAACAAGCTGACCATCCTCGATATAATAGTCACGGTAGATCGGTCCAAACGCCTCCTTCTCTGTGATTTTCCCATATACACTATAAAGTGCCTGCAAGGCAAGACGTTCTCCGATCGGCTTCTTGTCAAGCGGATGGATGTTGCGATCCTCACCAAGCTCCAATGCAACTGCAATTCCTGTATTCTTTACGGTCTGGAACACCCTCATCTGCGCCTCGCGCAAAAAAGCCCAATTCTGGTAATCGTCCTCACCCTCATTGCGGAACACCGGAAGCTGCACGATAAGGAATGGAAGCGTATCGTCCTTCCAATCCTCTCTCCACTGCCGGATCAAGGCTGTAAGAAGCGTATCATAGATACGAGGCTTGTGATCGTCCTCCTCTGCCTGATAATAGAGAAAGCCTGCCAATGTATACGGCATTACTCTCTGCAGCATCGTCACATACAAACCGCATGGTCTCGTAAAATTGCGCGGTCCCATCGGCCCCGGATATTGGTTCTCTCCAAACAACGCGATCGCCTCATCCCAATTTGCATCCGGGTTCGTCCTATAATATTCACCCACCTGCTTATCAAATCTAGCCTGATACTCCACATAAGCCTGATATGCTTTCAGGTAAGCCTCCTCGTCCTGTCCGTCAGTTGCCTTGTCATACTCCTCCAAATAAGAAGAAAGTGACTTATATTCCTCCAATGCTTTTCTTCCCATCCAGCAGGAGGCACTCGTGCCTCCCCAATTGCAGCCGATGATTCCTACCGTAACTCCAAGTTCCTTTGCAATGCGATCCGCAAAGAAATATCCTACCGCTGACCATTTGGCACACGCATCCGGGGTAAAAAGCTCCCATGTGCTTGTCTTTTCTGCATCAGCAAGCTCCTGTCCCAGCCAGGCTACCTTGGGGGTATAATAAAAACGTACACCACCGGGAGCTGCACTCTTTACGATCTGCTCACCGCCCTTACAGTTCTGCAGTTCAAACTCCATATTAGACTGCCCGCCAGCAAGCCACACTTCACCTATCATAACATCTTCAAATGCTATACTCTCTTCCCCGGAAGTAACTACCAGCCGGTATGGTCCACCTGCCTCCTGCGGTGGAAGCTCTGCAAACCATGTTCCACCCTTTATTTCCTGTTCCACGCATATCTGTTGTTCTTGCTTCTGCAGGCATACGCTTACCGTTGAAGCATCGCCTTTTCCCCATACAGCAATCCTTTTATTGCGCTGCAATACCATGTGATTGCTGAAAATAGCTGCCGTTATTAACACTTTTCTTCTCCTGATTTCTGTTCTTCATTCTTAATATATTCTTCGAATTGTTCAACCGTCAGTGGCTTGGAATAATAATAGCCCTGAATATAATCTCCGCCAAGTGAAGAGATTCGTTCCACCTGCGCTTCCGTCTCTACACCCTCAGCAACCGTCTTAAGCTGCATCATCTTTGCCAGCTGCATAGAGAACTCTAAAACGCTCTTATCAGACTTCGGGTTATCATTTCGAATAAGGCTCATATCAAGCTTCATGACATCCAAGTCAAGTTCACTTAACGCTGTCATTGAAGAATATCCGGTGCCGAAGTCATCAAGCTCTACAATAAATCCGTTCTCATGGAATTTGCGGATAGTCTCACTGATTCTCTGTGGGTTGTCAGAATAAGCAGACTCTGTTACCTCCACATGGAAGTTCTCATGTGATACCCCGTACTTATCCAGAAGCTCGATCACCTTTTCTGCCAGAAATTCATCCTCAAAATCTCTCCTCGAAACGTTGACCGACACCGGAACAATCCGCATTCCCTGCTCTTTCCAGCTCTTAAGCGTCTTGCATACTTCTTCCCACACATAATAATCCAGCTTACAGATAAAACCATTCTGCTCAAACAGTGGGATAAACACCCCTGGATTCATAAATCCAAGCTCCGGATGTATCCAGCGGATCAACGCCTCCGCACCGTTGGTACGGTTGCTGTGTAAATCAAACTTTGGCTGATAATATACTACAAACTGGTGTTCCTGAAGTGCCTGCTGTGCATTCTCTGCGACCTGACGTTGTACGAGCAGTTCCTTTCTTAACACATCATCGTACTCTGCGAGATACACTTCATAATTATTCTTAATCTTCTGAATAGCAAGCAACGCCCTATCATACATTCCCTGCGGCCTTAGGGATGTTCTGCGACGTATATGATATAAGCCGTGCTTTACAACAACATTCTGCACAGGAAAGTCCATTCCCATGTCCGGCTTCTTCGTGATTTCATAAATCGTTGGCAATGCTGATTGAAGCACAAGTGCCGCGAATTTGTCTCCCTCGATTCTTCCCTGGAAAATAACTCCATCAAATGGCTTTTTGCCGGTAGCAAGATATTTAATTACCTCGTCTCCCATCTCAAGACCATATTTTTCATTGATGACCTTAAGTCCCTGAATATCACACGCCCACATAACATAATCTTCATCCGGGAAATCTTTCAGATACTGTTCCACCTTGCGGAAAAAGAAATCCTTCTCATATAATCCGGTCAGGGAATCTTTCTCCAATGTCGTAAGCATTGTCGTAGACTCGCGCAGACGGATGATGCTCTTGACACGATTTAAAACAATGTCTGCATTGTATGGTTTGACAAGAAAATCTGATGCGCCAAGGTCGAAGCAGTTCACCTCTATCGCATTGGCACTTGCCTGATCATCAATATTCGTTCCTGTAGTCACAATAATCGGGATATTACTGTACTGGCGGATGCGCTTCATCTGTTTGATCAGTTCATACCCATCCATGCAAGGCATCTGAAGATCTGTCAGCACTACTGCAATGTCTGAATAAGATGCATCAAGAATTTTCAAAGCTTCCTGCCCATTTGCAGCCTGAAGCACCTCATATTGCGAAGACAGGATCTCATAAAGAAGCTGCCTGTTAATATCTACATCCTCAACAATCAGGATCTTCTTGCCTATGTGGTTAAAATGAAAATCTGTGGTTTTCTCCGCACTTACATCTGCAAACCCGGCAACTGCCTGATGCAGTTCTCCCAATTCTCCAAGATTTGCCATTTTAAAGCGGAATACCAATTCTCTTCCACCACGCAGGACGCGGTATTCATGCGAATATGCCACTGCATCCTTCAGCTGCTCCTTCAAAAAATCATACTGCGTAACCGCAAACATCTCTTCCTTGTCTTCTTCTTTGACAACTGCATTGATATAGGCAGCTATTGCATCCTCATAGGTCGGCTTTGTTCTGAAATACGCTCCAAATTTCTTCTCGATTGCCGGGCTTAAACGGAACGGGTGTATCTCATTCTTATCAAAATCGACATAATAGATTGCGCCATAGTTTTCGCTTAAGCCTCGCAGCAGCGTATCAAAATGTACATAATCCTGAATCATTTTGCTGCTTGTTTTCTTAATAAACATATAGACGTTCTGCTGCTCCTCAGAATAATCCTCTGCCGGGATGATCTCGAGATGAAGCGGCTTATATCCGTCGCGTACCTTATAGCGGAATTGTGTCTCATAGGACTCCGCCCCCTGATACTTACTCAGGAAACGGCGGATAAACGGGACATTGACATATTCTATGAAATCCAGAACATCCTCGTTATAAACAAGTTCCCTCCTTGCATAGGAATCCCATATTTTCTGAAAGCCATGGCGCAGCTTGTGGTCAACCTCTCCCTCACCACGTTTTTCCATTTCGCTATTTAGAATAATAAACGTATCATCCGTAAGATTTACTTTTACTACCAGGTAACAGTTTTGAATAATTTGCTCCAGTGCCGGCATTTGATAACCCCTTTTCTTAAGTAACAACACATGACCCAATCCATAAAACCTATTATTCCTTTTAATTATCTATTTTAACAAACATGGTAAAAAATAGCAACCACCCTGACGGGTTGATTTCAATTGCCAATTGTCACCTGTTGCAATTATATTACAAAATTGTTACAATTCTTTTGTACTTAGCTAAGACAAATAAAAATAAGGAGGACAATACTGTGTGTTATATTTTCATCAATAGCTGCTCCGAGTTATTTAACAATCTTTGCAATTTCATTAAATTCGGTTGCTAAATAAAAAAGCGTAAGCCCTGATAATGTTCCGGACTACCGGATACTTATCATAAAAGGCTTACGCTTTTTCCGTTCTAATATGTTGTTACCTGTCTGTGCAATTTGCTGTGACGCTCAACCTGACAAGTTCCTCATACGACGGATTCTTTGCCTGCGCTGCGTCATGGATGCCGTATTGTGTCAGCTGCTCTGTCGTTGCCGGGCCAATGGAATAAACTTCCCTTGGAAGTGACATTTGCATTTTACAGATTCTTCTTACCGCTGATGCACTGGTAAAGAAAATACCATCTGCCTGTTCTGCTTTCATGCACATTGTATCCAAGACCTCCGTTCCATAAGAAACATCATGGTTTTCATAGACAACAATTTCTCTGTAGCCTTTGTGCCCTGCAAATGCCTTTGCAAGCACTTTGCTCCCCTCAAGACCTTTCAGGTACCATATGCTGTCCTCTGTTTGAATGACTTTTGCGAACTCTTCTGCCAATGTGCTTCCATCTGATCCTGTTGGAAGGAAATCATGATAAACGCCATGTGCTTCCAGCGCCTTTGCCGTTTTATCTCCGATAACAGCAATTCTTGTTTTTGCAAAAAAACGCATATCCCGTCTAGCTTCTATGAGTGCTGCAAAAAAGCTTTCGACTGCATTCCTGCTGGTAAAGATCATCCAATCCGGCGCCCTTTCGCTCTCCATTGGAAACGGAACTCTCTCTATACTCCCCACTGTAATCTCATGCACCAAAGCTCCCTGTTCTCTTAAAAGTGCGCCTAAAGACGGATTTGCATTGCACAAACCCTTTATCACAGGAACAATATATGTTTTTCCTTCAAGTGCTGCATTCCCGTATGCTGCTTTGTCAAAAAGCTTTGTACTAAGTGAGACGACATTTCCAACGACTATGATTGCCGGGGAAATAAGCTGCTCCTGCTCCACCTTGTCTGCAATATCAGAAAGTATCCCTATGCAGCTTTTCTGCAACGGAGTCGTCGCGCAGGAAATAACGGCCGCAGGTGTATCCGCACTTCGCCCCGCCAAAGTGAGCTTCTGCGCGACCTCCCGCACATGGCCAAGCCCCATCAAGAAGACGCAGGTTTCAGTCTCATCCGTAAGCTTTGAAAAATCAATGCTTGAAAGTCTGTCTTCTTTTCCATGTGCAGTAAGTACATGAAATCCCATTGCAATTCCACGATGTGTAATCGGTATTCCGGCAGCGGCAAGCCCTGCAATCGCAGATGTCACACCGGGAATAACCTCGAAGTCAATCCCATGCTCTCTAAGAAAGAGCGCCTCCTCGCCGCCTCTTCCAAAGACATACACATCTCCGCCCTTCAGCCTTACAACCACGTCATACTGCTTCGCCTTTTCCACCAAAAGCGCATTGATCTTATCCTGTGGGCATACATGATGATGATTCTCCTTGCCAACATAAATAAGCTCGCACCCTTCCTTTGCAAGCGAAAGCAGCTTCGGGGATGCAAGCCTGTCATAAATAATACAATCTGCCGAGCATAAAGCTTCCTTTCCCTTTACCGTAAGAAGCCCCGGATCACCCGGACCCGCGCCCACCAAGATCACTCGTTTTTTCGTATCTGTACTCACGTCTCCACCATCCTTTTGCCAGATGCCCTACATTCCAAGCTCCCGCTTCAGCTTATCGGCAGCCTCCTTTGCGACTGTTTTTGCATCCTCACCGCTCACACTCGTTTTTGCAAGCCTGCTGCCATCCTCGTTTCCAAACAAAGCAAAAAGAGTCAGCGTTCCGTCTGCCTCCTCCCTTGCATACGCCCCGGCAGGAAGATGACAGTCGCCGCCGATCTCCTTTAGAAACGTCCGCTCGGCATCGACAAGGCGTGCAGTCGCCGCGTCCGAAAGCGCATCCAGCTTCTGCAAAAGAGCCGTATCGCGCTCCCGAAGCTCTATTGCAAGCACGCCCTGCGCGGGTGCGGGGATTACTTTTTCCACCGGAAGAAACTGCGTGATTTCGCTTTCTCTGTGAATTCTTTTTAGTCCTGCAGCTGCCAACACAATCCCGTCTAACTTTTCCTCATGCATCTTCCGGATCCTGGTATCGATATTGCCACGGATCGGCACGATCGTAAGATCCGGTCTTAAGCTGCGAAGCTCGTACATGCGCCGCTTGCTGCCCGTTCCGATCTTAGCGTGCAGCGGAAGCTGCTCAAACGTCAGTCCCTCGCGTGTGATCAGCACGTCCCTTGGATCTTCTCGCTCCCATGCTGCCGCAAAGATAAGTCCCTGCGCCGGCTGATCCGGCATGTCCTTCATGCTGTGAACCGCCATGTCGATCTCTCCGCTTTGCAGAGCTGCTTCGATTGCATCAACAAATACACCCTTGCCTCCGATCGCATCCAGACTTACATCTAGTCTTTTATCCCCTGTTGTCTTGATCACAACCACCTCAAAGGAATCGTCAGGATATTCACTTTTTAGTCGGTCAATGACCAGATCTGTCTGCGCGAGCGCCAAAACCGAGCCGCGCGTTCCAACCTTATACTTCATAAATCATTCAATAACTCCTGTATTTTTATGTCGATAGGTAAGCCTTTGAAATTATCTCCAACTTTTCCCCCGACTCACACCGTACGTGCGACTTTCACCGCATACGGCGTTCCCTCGTGTTCAAGCAAGTTTACAAGTTCCTTTGACAGGTTTAAGTTTTCTAGCTC
>JALEKN010000027.1 GCA_022769125.1 Agathobacter sp. | reverse complement strand
CACACCCCGAAAGGTTATATTTTAATGTGTCATTTCGTGACGCACTAACGATTATATATTAGGACCTATTGCTTGTCAACAACTTTTTGAAATTTTTTCATTTTTTTGCAACAAGTTTTTGTTGCACGCGGAAGTGAAAATTTTTCACTTCCGTCCTTTACAGTTCTACGCAATGCTTCCGCGTTCCTTCAGCAATTCCTTCATTGCACGCAATCCTTTTCCTCTATGGCTGATCGCATTCTTCTGTTCGCGGGAAAGTGCTGCCGATGAACATCCAAACTCATCCAGATAGAAAATCGGGTCATAGCCGAATCCATTCTCTCCCTCTGGTTCGTCTCCAATGTATCCTTCCATTGTCTGCCTCGTCACAAGCTCCGTCTTGTCCGGAAGAACTGCTGCAATGGCGCATACAAACCTTGCGGTACGTTTTTCCTTCTCAACACCCTCAAGGCGCTCCAAAAGTGCACGGTTCTTTACCGTATAGGAAGTATCCTCCCCAAGATATCTTGCGGAATATACACCTGGTTCCTTGTTAAGATAATCAATTTCCAGTCCCGAGTCATCCGCCAGCACGATTGCATCTGTATAAGCTGCAACGGCTCTTGCCTTAATCAGGGCATTCTCCTCGAACGTCCTTCCGTCCTCAACAATATCAACCTGTATCCCGGCATCCTTCATTGAGATCACTTCCACATTCATGTCCTGCATAATCTCACGGATTTCACGCATTTTGTCTTTATTTCCTGTTGCAAAAATAATCTTCGTCATTTTCCTTAGAATCCTTTCTCAAATGCTTCAAAAATCGCATTGTATATTCCCTCTGCAGCCAAAGCCTGATACTCCGGCGTAGAAAGATTTTTCAGTTCATTCTTGTTTGTCATATATCCTACCTCGATCAGCGCAACCGGCACATCACTGGTCCGGATAATATAAATACGGTCACCTGCTACCAGTCCGAGATCTTTGCTGTTTAAGATTCCTGCCACATTCTTCTGGCAAATATCCGCAAACATCTCGCTGGAAAACTCCGATGTATCTGATTCGCTGTAAAGTACTTCCGTTCCATGCCGCCCCGAAAATCCATTGCTGGATGTCGCATTGCTATGTACGCTGATAAATAGGTCTGCATCACACTTGTTGGCAAGCTGTACTCTTTGATCCAATGTTGGGTTAGCGTCATCCGTTCTCGTATAATAGACGCGGATATTCTCCGGACATCCGTCCAGAAGTTCTTTCAACGCGCACACTATGCCAAGATTGACATTCTTTTCTTCTATATCATTCTTGCAGGCTCCGGATGCGCGTCCGCCGTGTCCCGCATCTACAACGATCACCTTATCATACAATTCATGTGGATCCACAAAGTCAAGATACAGGCTTCCTTTCCTGTAATCCGGTGCAAGCTCATACACCCTGTCAAGTGCCAGAACAATCACACTTTCTGTCTCCGTCGTATAATAGGACATCTCCGCGATGTGGTCACAATTTCCCCTTACACGATACTGTGCAAAGTAGTCCTTAATGCTCCCCGGGATATGAATATAAACCGTCTGTGTCAAATAGATATTTTCAATCTGAAGGTCCTTGTATTCTACGTTTTGCGGAAGTTCAATCTGCAGTTGGGCACCTATGCTCTCCGTTGGTTCCTCAATCACCGTCGGAATCTCTACAACAGACGCATTCTCCTGAAAAACAGGTTCCGTTTTTTCAGTCAGGTATGCAGCCTCCTGCGATTGTTCTGCCGCAAGCACCGCATCTTCATGTACCTTCGGAAGCACGAGAAGTGTAGCACATACCACAACCGTAAGAACCCCAGCAAAGGCAGTAATCCATTTTAAAATAATTTCATCCATATTACTTATCGTTTGCAAATGCCTTGATACACAGGTTGCATTCTTTCTGGCTTAAAACACTTTTGAATACTTTTCCGTTATAACTGATGTATCCTTCCCCATCGGTTAAGTCCACACTTGCATAAGCTTCCTCCCCCGGATCATTTTCGATTGCCATCGGGTGGGTTGCCCCCGGTGTCTTGATGTAAAGGACAACCGCAAAACGCTCTCCCTTTTCTACCCCCACAGGTGCTTGGAAATCAATTGTGTAATATCCCGCCTGTTCAAGCGTTCCCTCTGCGACTTTGACCCGGTTATCAAAGGAATCTTCGTCTTCAAAATCATTCACCATATATAACTCATATGAGGTGTTGGAACCTGTCGCATAAAATGATGCCGCTGCAATCTCCTCGTCTGTTTCAGCGGTAAAGACATTCGCACCGTACATGTCCTCCTTGTCATATCCCATCTTATTAACCCAGCCACACAGATCGCTCTGGTAAATCCGGTCATAGTTATCCGTATTCTGAATTCCTGTGTAAACAACATTATGCGTTCCGATATTCGTGTCATAATAGGAAACATAAAAGATGCCGTCCTCGCCGAACGCTTCTCCCCAGCTGTTCTGACAGATGAATGCTCCGTCTCCCTCCAGCGGGATTGAGAAATTGTCTTTGGAATAATTATCGTCCCAGCCGATAATAACAACATCATGGTTTGGTTTTTCTGTACCGATATAACAATATGCACTCGTCTGGCTGTTATAATATTCCGTGTCTCCGCTTGACGTCTTTAACAGGCTGTAAAGTGAGGACTGTACGCCGCCATACTTAAACACAGCAGTCTTGATTCCCTCATAATCTTTACCATCAATGATCCGCATCTCCTGCACATGGTATACTGCGTCTAGGGTCGGGTCAGATACACCATCCCCATATGGGTCGTCCGCCTCATATACTGGTCCCTGCCATGCCGCCAGATAGGCCATTCCCATCGTGTAAACACCACCATCATTCTGGTCAACCTGAAAGGAATTGCTAAGAGTCATATGGTCAACCGAAAACAGTTCTTCCTTCTCCGGCATCATTGCAGACTCAAGTGCACTGATTGCCGCAAATCCCCAGCATGTGCCATAGGATCCTTGATTGCGTATCATGGACACTCTTCCTCTTTGTCTTAAATCGTATGTCTGTGGAACGATTGTTGAACTCTCGGATGTATCCGCAGTCTGAAGAGTGTTGTTTACAATATCAAAGCTGCAATTGTATCCCAGCAGATTGGACAGATCATTCAGGCTGACATAATATTCCCCACCAATCCTGATAAGTGGAGATTGGATTGGCTGCTCTGCTTCGCTGCTTAATGCAATGTTCTCGTTTAGTGTCATTGTCGCACTGTAGTTATGCTTTTCAACCAGCAGTGCTTTTCCGTTATAAATATGGACACTGCAGTTAAAGGCATCCCGGAGCAGTGACACAGGGAACATGATATTGCGGTCATTATTCATATAAAAAGGAATATTTTCATTGGTAAATTCTTTGTTATCAATCACAACGCGCAGCAGGCCGTTGTTCACATCATCCGCAATCAGCGGATACCACACTTCCTTTTCCAAGTTTCCGCCCCGGAACTGGCCAAGTTCCGCGTTATCCATAGCCATAATATGAAATTTAAGGAAAAATGTAAAAGCAATTATAATCGTAAAAACGATATAGCGCTTGGAATATTTCATTTATTGCTCCGTTTCCTTTTGTGTTTTTGCCTTAGGCGGCTTTGGACCCATAAACTGGTAAAAATAGGTCTTTATCATACCATTGTATATTTTGCGGTTCTTATCTGCCTTTCTTCCTATATAGCGCTCTGCATCCTCATAGCTTGTGATCATATACAAAGACCAGCTGTCAAGCCCTGCAAATGCCTGTCCAATCTGCGTGTATAGTTCGGGAAGGGCTTTCTTTTCCTCCAGACGTTCCCCATATGGAGGATTCGTTATGATAAATCCGTATTTCTTCGGATGTCTAAGTTCTGCAACCGGGCGTTGCTGGAAATGGATCAGATGATCCACCCCTGCTCTCTTTGCATTTTCTCTGGCAGCCTTCACCACCTCGCCATCAATATCAAATCCCTGTATATCCGTCTTGATGTCGGTATTTACCAATTCCCGTGCTTCCTCCACCGTGTCATACCATAACTGCCTTGGGATCAGGTTCGTCCACTGTTCTGCAGTAAAGGAACGATTCATTCCGGGTGCAATATCCGCCGCAATCATGGCAGCTTCAATCGGAAAGGTTCCGCTTCCACAGAACGGATCTACAAGAATGCGGTCTTTCCTCCATGGGGACAGCAGGATAAGCGCAGCCGCAAGTGTCTCTGTGATTGGTGCCTTGCTTGTCATCAGGCGATATCCTCTTTTATGCAATGATTCTCCGGAAGTATCAAGGGTCACCATGACCTCATCCTTCAACAAAAAGATTCTAACCGGATACGGTGCTCCATCTTCCTCAAACCAGTTCACATCATAATACTGCTTCATCCGTTCAACCATCGCCTTTTTTGCAATGGACTGAATATCGGACGGGCTAAACAGCTTGCTCTTGATAGAGGAAGCCTTTGTCACCCAGAACTTACCGTTCTTTGGAATGTAAATCTCCCAAGGAAGCCTCTTAATGCCCTCAAACAATTCATCAAACGTCTCGGCATGAAAACGTCCCACCTGAAGCAGCACGCGCTCTGCAGTGCGCAAAAAAATGTTTGCCCGGCAGATTGCCTCCTCATCACCCTCAAATGTTATCCTTCCATCTTCCACTTTTGTGATCTCATACCCAAGATCATATATTTCTCTTTTTGTTACTGCTTCCATACCGAAATGGCATGGAACCACAAGCTGATATGTCCTCATTCATTTATCCTATTCTATCGTACATTTTCTATTATTTTTACATATTTCAGGCAATTTTGAAATAGGTTTTTCCTATTTATTTTGCAAATATTTCATCATGGCAGGATATCCGCCGATCACAGTCGCCGTTCTGTATCCCTGCATGCCAAATCTGCGTGCAAGCTGCATGCTGCCACCCCCGTGTGAACAATAGAAAACAAGTCTCCGTTTTCCCGGAAGCATTTTCTCCCAGCGGTCCACATCCTCATACGGAAAATTTTTTGCTCCGCGCCAATGCCCCTTCATATATTCCTCAGGCGGTCTTACATCAAGCAGAATACCATTTTCACTAGCCAGATACTGATCAAGATTTCTCGGATACACAATATCAAAATTCATATAAAAAGCCCAAAAGCCCTTTTTTTCGTTTCTATACAATATGCATACCAGAAACGGGCGTGCGTGTACTAGTACTATCTTCCCATTGTTTTCCTGATACACCTATCTTAAAATAGCCATAGAAAAGGCACTTGCTTTTTCTATGTTATACCTCTTATTAATTATTTATACTCCCCTCAGAAAAGCCTCACAGATGTGAGGCTTTTCTATTTGCACATTCACTTTCCCATTTTATCCTGACGTCTTCTGCGGATACGGTTTAAATGCTGCTCAAAATATCCTTTATTGATAAATTCAGCTAATACATACTGCTCCAGCACCGGTACCGTACAAGAAAACGCTCCGGAACTTTCTCTGTACATATCGGTCAGATGCTCCGGAAGGATCATATATCCCATACGGATGGAAGGGGACAAGCTCTTTGTAAAGGTATTGATGTAGATAACCTTCTGATTGTTATCCAGCATAAACAATGTCTCTATCGGCTTACCCGGCATAAAGAACTCACTATCGAAATCATCCTCTACAATATAGCGGGATTCCAGCCCGGATGCCCATTTTAAATACTCATAACGTTTTCCGATGGTCGCAGTCACACCGGAGGGATAACTGTGAAACGGCGTAACATGCAAAACATCTGCCGTTGTCGCTTCAAGTGCCTCCGTCACAATTCCGTCTGACCCCATCCTAAGCTTCTGGCAATGTGCACCTGTAGCTTCGTACACAGTCTGGATCTGCGAATAGGACGGATCTTCGATTCCGTAAATTTTATTGTTTCCAAACATCCTCACAACAGCTCCATACAGATACTCCGCTCCGGAGCCGATGATGATCTGCTGCGGCTGTGCATATACCCCACGATACCGCAGGAGGTATTGTGCGATACTGTTTCTGAGGATAGCGCACCCTTCATTCGGAGACTTTTCCAGCAGATCTTCTCCATACTCTGATATAACACTTCGAACCGTCCGAAAATACAAAGAAGTCGGAAACACCTCCGAAATGTCACTTCCATACTTTCTCTCAATGGGAAGCAGGTCAATTTTGCGCGTCTGCAGGTCTGTATGCTCTGCCGCATTAATCTCACAGACATAATACCCACTCCGTTCACGCGTCTCGATATACCCTTCTGCCTTTAGCATCTGATATGCATTTTCCACCGTGATCAGGCTGATTCCAAGGTGCTCTGCGAGCGTGCGCTTTGAGGGAAGCTTCTCCCCCTTTCGCAACGAACCGGATAGTATATCCTTCTTGATTTCCTTATATAGATAGTAGTATTTGGACTCCGCATTCCGGTTATCCATCTGATACGTGCGCATAGTTATCTCCGCCTTGCATTTCTATTTCACTCATCTGATGCACTTTTGGTTCAATCCTCTTGCGCAACAAGTGATATATTTTTTATTCTTCCAAATACAGGTGGCGTATTCATCCGGATTCCTACCTGAATCTGCCCGGCTTCGAGAATAAGATTCTCCATGCTATGTGTCACAAACCGTACATCGGAAGGGAAAATGGTTTTTGTCTGTTCTTCCTGTCCATTGCAGGAAATTGTCCGGATAAACAGTTCCACCTGTACACCTGTCGTATTTGTTCCCCGGTAATCTACAGACAGACGGTATCTGCCGCCTTTAACAATATAAACATCCCGGAACATGCTGAATGTAAAATTGCTCTTTGAGGAAACATATACCTCCTGATTCTTGAAATCAGCCTCTACATCTGCCGGGTCTTTTGTAATCCACCAGCCCTTTTCGCCTTCCGAGAAATCACCGTTTGGTACGAGATTGGTTCCCTTTTCCAATTTGACACTCTCATCCACCGCATAAAGTGCATTCATATATTCATCCAGATTGGAAATTGGCGGATACAGCGGATTAAAGTCGCGGTAAGCCTCAAACGAGCACAATGCCTTTCCATGCTCATCCAGCATTCCCATGTTCTCATCCCAGCTTCCGTATGTACGTCCCGGAATGCAGAGAGGTTCCCAATAATATACACCGGTCGGAAGATCTCCTGCTGCCTCAGATGCAATCTGCATGATAAGGGAAAGCGACTTTTTCTGTTCTTCCCTGCCTGCCGGAAGACCTGCTGTTTTCATCAGATCCTCGGAAACATGCTCACCCTTGCAATGTCTCCATGGGTGTGCGGTTTCCACAACATATACCGGCAGATGGTAGCGTCCGATCAGTTGTTCCATGGAACTCTTTAAGTCCATAAAAGTTCCGTGCCAGAAAGAGTAAAATGATATACCAATCGCATCAATCGGTTCCATTCCGGCAGCAAATACCGCATCAAACCACTCCTTTAAGTAGAAGAATCTTCCACCCTGATCGAGATGGATCATCACGGAAATGTCCCCGGATACTTCTCTCACCGCATGAATTCCCGCATTGATCAGCTGGGCAAGGTTCTGATAATTCGGTACTGCGCCATCCGGGAAAAGCATGCCGCTACGGATTTCATTGCCCACCTGTACAATATCCGGAAGACACCCCTCTGCCTCCAACGTATGAAGAACATCCTTTGTGTAGGTGTATACAGCCTCCTTTAATTCTTCAAACTCAAGCTTTTCCCACGCATGTGGCTTCCGCTGCTGCCCCGGATCAGCCCAAAAATCAGAATAGTGGAAATCAAGCATAAAATGCATGCCGTTTTCCTTGATCTTTTTGGCCATCCAGACAGTATGCTCCAGATCACAGTATCCTTTCGCGTCTTCAACCTGACCTGGATCATTCCATATGCGAAGGCGAACGGAATTAATGTTATTTTCCTTTAATAGTTCAAATGCATTCACGCATCTGCCGTCTGCCGTATAAAATTTTTCTCCTCCATCCAGATGTTCCGGAAGAGACGAAATATCAACACCTTTTAAAAATTTCATCTTCTCATTTCTCTTTCTTGCACTTTTTACTTCATACATTTTCTTATCTGCCATAACCAGATATTCATCCAGGGAATGTGGACTTTGCGGGTCTGTAAGAATAATTCCATGACTGACATGGATCTTATCCTGCAAAAGTTCCGCATCCACCTTCCGGACAAAGGCCTCACACTTATCAATTGTTGCATCTGCGTCAAATACAACAAACTCATCCCCGCCGAACCGGTATGCAAGTGCCTCTCTCGGCTTGTTCTTCTCCAGGGCACCGGCAATCTTCTTTAAAACCTCATCACCGAAATCATGCCCGTATGTGTCGTTTAACAGCTTAAAGCGGTCAACATCAAAAAACACCATCGCACATCGGATGTTCTTCTTTTGGTATTCCTCAAACTGTGGCACAATCATCTCATGATACGCAACACGGTTATAAAGCTTGGTAAGCGGATCCCGATTGTAAACATTTTTAAGCTTGATCTGCTTATACAGGTTCTCCAGCTTAGAGACAAATACCGAATGTACATCATAGAAATATGGATTTGCATACAAAAATACCGGATTTTTCAGAATCGTATAACCTACAAGCTGTTCGCGGAAATGAACCGGACAAAACATATACTCGCTGCCCTCACCATTCTTATCCATGTACGCACTTAAAGTCTTTTCATCTGTTATCTCAATTGCACCGTCTTTGCCCGCGGCATAACCGACTGTCATATCTGTCCGCTGGTATTCATCCGTCGGGAAGACCGTATCCATATCTGCATTGATAAGCTTCTTATTTACGGCAATGTACACCTCATCGCATTTCAGGGACAGAATATACTCTGCAAAGCTCTTAAAAAGTGCATGATAATCATTGCATTCGGTAATCTGGTTTTCGAGTGCCATGACAGCCTCCTCGTCAGCCTCGCGTTTCACCAGATATTCAATCTGCCACTTAGCGTAATCGCGGTAGTCAACCCTTCCGCTATTTGGGCATCCGCAGCTCTCCCCAAAAATGCACTCCGATGTGAAATAATGAAATTGTTCTACCTTTTTGCCCTTCCAGACATCCGATAACACCTGAAGTGCGGCTCCTCCGATATTCCCACGATTGTGCTCCACAGTCGAAATCTGCGGCTTAAAATATGCAGCCTTGTCCAAATTATCGAACCCCGTAACCATAAAATCGCGCGGAATCTCATATCCCAACTGCATCGCCGCCGAACACATTCCTGCCGCAATGTTATCATTTGCGCACACAAATGCCCCCGGAAGCTTCTTTCTTTGCGCTATCCACTCCTGCATATACCGGACGCCTGTTGCGAAATCGAAATCACCGAAAAGGATGCGATCCTCCCCCGCTGGCAGTCCGTACTCCTTCATTGCCTCAACAAAAGCCTCACAGCGCATCTGATTTTCGTAATTGTAATCCGGTCCTCCGGCAAATACAAAATCCCTGCATCCATGCACCTGATAGAGATGATCGATCATCTGCCGGAACAGCTTCTTATTGTTATTTCCCACATAGTAAAATCCATCAACTGCATAAGAAATGCTTACCACCGGAATGGAAAGCGTCTTTAGTGTCGCAACAATCCGTTTGAGTTCTTCCTGATCCGTGATATTGGTTCCATCGAAGATCACACCGTCATATTCTTCCCAATTGACAAGCGTATACAGCTTATACTCCCCATCATTGTATTTCTTATCATGGCTCCAGTTACCATTCGTATTAAACTGATAAAGACAGATTTCCTCCCCCAGTTCCTTAGCATTCCACATGATGCCGTCCACCCAGGAATATGTGACAAGCCGTTTCCATCCATCGGATATCAATGCTATTTTCTTCATCAGACCAACCTCTCTTAGTAGGGACGTTCCTTTTGGCACGCACCGCCCTTTGGCACAACCACCGCCCTTTGGCTTCTAGGTAGATTATATCATGAAACGCTTATATTTCAACGTATTCCTATCATGCCCGCCGGACAAAAAATTAGCGGCTGATCACTGCAGCCGCTAATTTTTATATATACTGATCCCTCTTTGCCATACGATTGACGAGCGCGAACGACACTGCAAATAAAATTACCACAAAGATTACAAAATACCATCCGCCCATCATATATTCCATAGATGCGATGAAGTCATACGCTCCATGCAAAAGTGCCGGAACAATGACACAAAATACTCGCATTATCTTTGATGCCAGAGGATGTCCGTAATTGTAATACTTTTTTGCCAGCCCGTAAAAAATACCCATGAACACGCCGAAGCAGGCATGTCCCGGAATCGCCGTCAGCGCCCGCACGATTGCAGTCGAAAATCCGTAAGAGAGAACATAGTTAATGTTCTCCCACAAGGCAAAGCCCAAAGAGACAAACACCGCATACACCACGCCATCATACTGACAGTTAAATTCATAATTATTCCATGTTTTTCTTTTCAGCAGAATGTACTTGGAGCTTTCCTCTGCAAAGGCGACAATTCCGAAATAGAGAATGATCTGATATAGCAGTGTATTGCTCTCCACAAAACAGGACAGCAGCCATTCTCCAACGCGTTCTTCAACCAGCGCAAGCAGTGTCGAAAGAATCCCCGCCATAACCAGCTGCCGCAGAAGATATCCACTCTCTTTTTCAATTCTGTCTGCCTTATACACCTTGACCATCAGAAAAATTGCCGGAACGATAGCGGCAAGAATAAGAATCCAATTATACATTAAAATAGGTTCTAATAAAAAATAAAACATCGGCTAGTCCTCCATTAACATGCTAAGATACGAACGGCGTGTGGTATCCTTCATGGAATATCCAAGGCTCTGTAAATATTGCTCAATCCGCTTTAGTGCCGGATCATAGCAGGCATCCGCCTCAGATGCCTCCACCAGAATCTCCACCTCCATAAAAGTCCCCAGACTCTCTACCTCATCTAAGCAGACGGTCATATCTTCCTTTTTAAAGGAAATTCTTTTCTTTTTTACAGGCATAACAGGCAGAAAATCCGCTGCGATCAATATACGATATAATACCTCCGCATCTTCCACTGCAGTCTCGTACTCCGGGCGGGTTGTGGATACATCATCCATTTTTGCACCCTTGTAGGTGATAACTGCACTTTTCTCTTTCGTCTCGATATTCTCACAACTGCGAAGCCGGAGTGCCTCGTCACTTTTCCAGAAATCATGTTGCGGATGTGTAAAATATGTATCCGACTCATATATCACCGATTCCTGCACAAATCCCTGCATTTGCAGCTTCTCCATCATCCGCTCAATATTATCAATCTGCAATTTTACTTCAACTTCTATCATTTGTTTCCTTTCTGGGGACGTTCCTTTTGACCGCGCAGCGCCCTTTGGCTTATTATCTTTTCTTATATAGGAGCAATTCCGGATTCTCTCCATTTTTCTCATAGGTACTTACCAGAATAAAATCCATACCTGCAAGAACTCCAAAACACCTTTCACCGCCAAATTCGGATTCTAACTGATTCCCCAAATAGGACTTCTCATCATCCAAAAATTTAGCCTTATCACCATTTGGAAGTGTATACTCCAGATTCACATATTTTCCTACAAGTGCATTTAATCGTTCAACCATTGGAAGCCCATCAATATGAAGATCATTGATTTCCTTGATCAAAGTCTGCTTAAACGCTTCAAACTGTCCATTGTCGCTGAGTTCTTCGTATCTTTTCCAATAATCCAATGTAGGAAGCAGTTCTTTCATATAGGAGCGCGCCTGCTCCTCTGTAAAATTATCGCTTACCATATTTTTGGCACAGACATCAATTAGTTCATCCATATTGCTATATGTGTAAGTTCCATCCGCATAGCACCACTTACAATAATCTTCATTCAGCGCGCCGTCCTTGTCACGTCCCAATATTGTATCATTAATCGGCATTCCGCAACATTGGCAGATAAGTTTTCTCGGTTCCCCCAAAAGAGTATTGATTGAAACATCAAATTCTTTCGACAAAAGTTTCAATGTCTCTGTATTTGGTAGTGTTTCCCCATTCTCCCAGCGGGACACCGCCTGCCTTGTCACCATGACTTTCTCAGCTAGTTCATCCTGTGACATTCCTCTTTGCGTGCGAAGCTCCAAAATTATATTCTTTGTTTCCATAATCTCTCTCCTTAAAAAAATTATAAGTTTCATAAACAACGACCGTAATTATATCATACAGGAAAGTCTGGCTTATCAAAAGCAACTAACTGTTGCCCCTTAGTATTCCTTTGCAATATCTTCATCCATCCTCATCCCCGGAACAGACCGAAGAAACTTCATAACGCAATTATCTATCGAGCCGCCTGCTACATCGCCTCTTTTTCTCCGTTTACGACCATCCGCATAGGATATCGTCAATTCGTAACTGCAGCCATCACAAACCATTGCATCTACCGCATAACTCCAAGGCTTAAACCAATACAATAAATCTTCATAAAATTGCATAACTATCGTTTTGTCAATCTGCACAGTTCCTTTATCGAGTATTTGTCTTCCTTGCATTGGATATGAACAGTAGCTAATTGTACCGTCCGCAAGTATATCATATGACCATCGATTTTCCTGTACACTGTCAGAATCATAATATCCCCAATTAGACCAATAAGAAAATCTCACCTTTTTAACGTCTGTACTCGTAAGCCTGTCCACACTCCAGGAAAAGCCACATTGCTTACAGTATCTGTCCGGCCCTTGAAATCCATCAATAACCCCACTCCCCCCAAGCATTAACTCTCCCCGCTCAGCAGCTTCTTTAGTGGCTGCCGCTGGGTTTCCATAGACAATCGGTATTATATTTTCAGATTTACACTTAGGGCAAATAATGCTCATATTACTTCGGCCCCCTCTATCTTCTTGGCATATTTTTTTCATTGTATCATGAGTACTTCGTTTCCTCAATAACGAAAAAGAGATAGGGAAATATCCCTATCTCTTTCTTTTGAAACGTGCGCGAGAAGATTCGAACCAATCGCAAGCAAAAAAGTTCAGTAAAATCAAGGGTTTCCGGTCCCTCAAGACCTCTTTGAACGTATTTGAACACCCACTTTTTTGAGGCACTTTCTTCCTATATAATGTGATTCAGCTTACTCGGATTCAATTATCTCAATCAGCTTACTTTTATCCCCCTGAAAAAAGAAATCAGAGGTCCATTTTGCCTGTTCCTTTATTTCTGATTCCAGAGATTTTTCAATATGGATGTAACGATATTTTCCTTTATGATATGTTGAAATATAACGTTTCTCCGACAGAATCTTCAAAAAGGATGATATGGTATTTCTATGTAACAAATCTCCTGTTCTTTGTTTCATCATTTGCCGTAATTCTTGTTGTGAAATATCTGTTCCGGCCTTCCAAATTTCTTGCATCATTATAGATTCTTGCATTGTCAATTTTGGTAGCATTCGTTTTCCTCTCGATACAATAATATATCATCCTTCTCTAAGCGGAATAGTATAAATACTCACGTATGTCTTTCCGCCTCAGTTTCTAAAGATTTGTATTTATTATATCAAAAGCTCTTGTCAAATCAAGAAATGTAAGCATTCATTCAAGCAGTTCCACAACTTTTCGGATTTCCATTTCAATCTCATCAATCACGTCTGCCAAAACCGAACATGCATCCTGCATCGAATCATCCAAATTCTCAGATGCCTGGAGCCCTCGCAGGATTGCACTTACGCCTTTGATTCTATTAATGTGTAACATCAGCTCATCTTTTCGCTCTAACATCTTTTCTCCTCCCTTTCAAAAGAGCTTTTTTCTTGTCGTATATATATATAGTCGATATCTCTTAAATTGCGCAATTAATTTGCTTTTTTTTATATATTCTCTGCGTATTTTATCGTATTTCGACTATTATACGAATATAGAATTTAAAAGAGCATTAAAGTCAGAAAAAGGAGGTTGCAAATGAGACCAAAAAAGAGACACAATTCATCATCTGAAAGGGCGCCACCCTTTCAGTACCGTTGTTGCGGATAACTACTTTATATTCTTACAAGGGAGAAAAAATATGTTAAAAGAAGTACCTTTTGAGGCGCTTTGCGAAGCGCTTCGCAACGAGATTACTACCACAGGAGTAATCGGTAACGATCATCTTGCAGATCCAGACAGCATCTGCCCATCCAAGAACATCGAAATGCATACAGAGGAAAATAAGATTACTTTCCTTCTTCTTCCACAGATGCAGAGCCTGTACCTGCAGCTCGCTGATCAAATCCGCATTTATTCTGGTCAGCCCGGTGAGCGTCCCTTCCTGAACATGGAAAACGTCATCCGCATCGATCAGCCTCAGATGGATGTTGAATATGACTTAGCTGCGATGTACGGCGTCGATCATCCGCTTCTGCGAAAAAAGAGCATCTTTTCGCTGTATAACAGCGTACAGATGCCCAAGTACTATGAAGCAATCAAGGGGTCAAAAATTATCTTCGATATAGCAAAGGATAATATGATCCGGATGTCCTGTATTAACAGTTACGCTGATGAAATCGCATTTGTTCCATCCACGAATTTCGATGGGAAACTTGATTTAATCAACATCGATAATCCTCGGGCCGTCAAAGAGGCATTGATCCACATCGAGACTGTTAATGATGGCAACTGGTTCCATCATGAGCAGCTCTCAGAACTGCTGAAACAGCAAGGTTTACTTTTAATTATCGACTCGGGAAAGCCAGATTTTGTCTACCATTGCGAGTTTTGTTTTGATCACATCGATTTAAGCAACGAGATATACTATGATGCCCAATGCCTGTTGGGCAGTGATGTGGCGGAAATGAATTTGGATTATTTAAGTCCATCTTGCACCGACTAAATCCAATGCCAAAACCAGGGCGGGAGACTGATTCTCCCGCTCCGGAAAGGAGGCTAGCGCTTTCGGGTCATACATGTTACGTCTGCTATCGAAAGTTCCAGAGATGATTAGAATACTATACTCAAAAAAAGATACCTCTTACTGAGGTATCTTAAAAGTGTTTGGTGTAACCGTGGCAATTAAGCTATCGTTGGAATCTTATATCCGGCTTCGGTCATTTGACGAATGAATTCTTCTTCCGAGATACCAAGCTTTTGGGCTCCACGTGCAACCGTATAGTCGCCTTCCTGTACGGATAAAAAGATTTCCTTACGGCGTCCTTCTGCGCGTCCTTTGTTTTCTAGTCTTTCGGCTACTTCACACATGTTTGTTACCCTTCCTTTCATCCTCATTCAAAAAAGTGATAGCTCAAGGACTATCACTTTACTATTGAATGATATTCTTGCCGTCACTCGCGGCTAATACATGCAACAGTTTTGTGTTATATCAGCAAATGCGATATTATAAAAGATCTTTTGCGTAATAACAATGGATTACTTACCAAAGTAAACAACCCATATTTTGAATCGTCCACTAAAGCAGGACTTCTCTCATTTTAATCCTCTGTTGAGGAATATAATTTGAACCCGTACCTTCTTTTTATGGTTACTGTTTTATACGGTCACAGTAGATAATGTAAAAATATATCTTGTCTTTTATTATATCCTTTCTCCAACAAAAAATCAAACACAAATGCA
>JALEKN010000002.1 GCA_022769125.1 Agathobacter sp. | reverse complement strand
AGGTCCCAATCTTTCGATTGGACGTTCGTTAAATCTTATCAGATTCGCTTGTACAATTGAACATTTGCAGTTCAATTGTCATGAATTATTCATTAGAATCTTTCAAGGTTTTTCACTGTTCAGTTATCAATGTTCTGTGTTTGCTGTGTCTCTTTAGCGACCAGCTCGATTATGTTACCACAATGTTTTGTTGTTGTCAACAACTTTTTTCATTATTTTTCATAACCGTTAGCGGAGAAGGAGGGATTTGAACCCTCGCGCCGCTGTTAACGACCTGCACCCTTTCCAGGGGTGTCCCTTCGGCCAGCTTGGGTACTTCTCCAAATGCGAACTGCTCGAATATTCTCGCGCAAGCGAGTTGTTCAATTGTCCGTCAACAGAGAAAGCACCTTACAGATGCTAACAGTTGTCTCTGCTGTTAACGGAGAGGGTGGGATTCGAACCCACGCGCCCTTGCGGACAAACGGTTTTCAAGACCGCCTCGTTATGACCACTTCGATACCTCTCCATATGTTTCTGTGTTGCGCTCTGAATCAGCGCGAAATTTATATTACCATCATTGTCATACTGTGTCAACTAATTTTTCGATTTTTTTTAAAAATAATTTTGCAACCAGAATATCTTCCGGTGTTGTGATTTTGATATTCTCGTAAGAGCCTTGGATCAGCTTGATTTTTGCAGCTGTCATCTGCTCTACAAGCATAGCGTCATCTGTTATGGAAGGAAGCTCCTCTCCTGACTTTTGTTTTTCATGCAGCAGATGGTACGCCTGCATAATACTATTATAAGAAAAGCTCTGCGGAGTTTGGACCTGCCACAACATTCTGCGATCTGGCGTGGCTATTGCAAAATCCGTTTCATCAACAAGTTTGATTGTATCTTTCACCGGCATTCCAACCACACACGCCTTCTCTGTCTGCACCGTTTTGATGGAACGCGCAATTATATCCTGCGTAACAACAGGACGCGCACCATCATGAATTAATACATAATCAACCGCTTCTGTCTTCAGCGCACAAAGTCCTTCATAAACGGAGTCGTATCGTTCTTTACCACCTGCAACAATATGCTGTACTTTGGTCAGTCCATACTTTTGTACAATCTGCGTTCTGCAGTACGCTTCATCTCCTGCTCCCGTCACAAGGACAATTGTATTGACATCACTATCTTCAAAAGCCTTCAGACAGTAATAAATAACAGGTCTCGTCCCCAGCATAAGGTACTGCTTAGGGATCTCACTCTTCATTCGTGAGCCTACCCCGGCTGAAAGCACGATTGCGGCACATTTTGCCATATGCGGTGCCCTCTCTTTCAATTAATAGCCCGACTCCCCGAGCTTTAAATTCGGGATTGCATTCAAATCATATCCCGCTCTCTTGCCTGAAATGAAATCATAATAAGCTGCGGCGCCGATCATTGCAGCATTGTCCGTACACAGAATCGGTGATGGGTGATAAAATTTCACACCGCGCTTTTCACATGCGTTCCGCATAGCCTCACGTATCACACCATTTGATGCCACTCCACCCGCGATCGCAAATTTGTCCATATGGTACTCATCGATTGCCCTCATCGCATGCTCGACAAGCACATCCGTCACAGACTTCTGGAAAGAAGCCGCCACATCTGCCTGATTGATTGGAATGTCCTTCATGCGGCATCCGTTCAGATAATTCAAAACTGCTGACTTCAAGCCGCTAAAGCTGAAATCATACACACCATCTGCAATTTTGGCGCGCGGAAAATCAATCGCCTGCGGATTGCCCTCATGCGATACCTTTTCAATCTTCGGTCCCCCCGGATAGCCAAGCCCGATCGCGCGCGCCACTTTATCAAATGCTTCTCCTGCCGCATCATCTCGTGTGCGTCCAAGTATCTCGTATTTGCCGTAATCCGCCACCTTGACCAGATGCGTATGTCCACCGGAGACAACAAGACATAAAAAAGGCGGCTCCAATTCTTTATTTTCTATATAATTGGCGCTGATATGCCCTTCAATATGGTGCACCCCTACCAACGGAATATTTCTTGCAAAGCTGATTGCCTTCGCTTCTGCCACTCCGACCAGAAGTGCTCCTACCAGCCCTGGCCCGTAAGTTACACCGATGGCATCTATATCATCCAATGTCATTTGGGCATCTGAAAGTGCCTGTTCAATTACCTGATTAATTTTCTCAATATGTTTCCTTGATGCTATCTCCGGAACAACGCCACCATATAATGTATGAAGGGCAATCTGTGAAGAAATCACGTTTGAACGTAAATCCCGCCCATTTACAACAACTGCTGCCGCTGTCTCATCGCAGGAACTTTCAATTGCCAATATTCTAATCTGCTTTGTATCTGTATTATTCATCATCTTCCGGTGAAGCTCCTTCTATCTGATAGAATCCCAATATCTTCCAGTTTCCATCTCCATCCTTGCGTAGTACATACTGCTGGTAGGTTCTGGTATATTCGTTCTTCTCCCGCACAAAATAAGACGCTGTGACATAGGCAAGACTATCGTCACCATCGTTTACATATTGTACCTCCGAAGTATCGCACACCCTCGCATCTGCAATATAGCGCGACCGGTTTTCATAGTCAGCAATATCCGCCTTCAGGCTCGCAAGATATGATGCTCTCGGATTCACTTCCAGCAGTTTCTCATCAAACAGGCATAGCACCTGATCTGCCATCTGCTCCAGTTCTTTATCCGTATAGTCTTCCTTATAATACGCTGTAATTATTCGGTTGTATAGTTTTACCACTTCACGCGGTGTTGCCGGGTAATTTTCTGTCAGGTTTTTGGTAATGATACGCTGTACCTCCGTCAGGTTGTCCTGATTGTTGGACTGACGATCCTGCGTTCTTAGCTTAACCAGATAGAATCCCCCACACACCAGTGCGACACATAACAAAGCGGCGACCCATGCACCGATTTTCTTCATTTATGATTCCTCCTGGAATGTCAGTTCTATGCTCTTTCCGTCTTTTCCCAGATACGATTGTTCAAAAATCTGCCGAACCGCCGGCATATAGCTTTCCGCTTTGACAAGAGATGGCGAGAAATGGGTAAGCCACATCTCCTTCACACCTGCCTTTTTCGCTAGTTCAGCAGCTTCGTAAAAGGTCATATGTTTATATTGTTTTGCCTTGGCAATTTTATCAGCCTCGGCATACATGCCTTCACAGATAAAAAGATCCGAATTCTTTGCAGCTTCAGCGATTGCATCCACCGGACGGCTGTCTGTGCAGTAAGTAACCTTCAAGCCCTTTCGCTCTGCCCCAAGAACCATGTCCGGCGTGTATATACTGCCTTCCCATTCCACAGTATTTCCCTTTTGTAAGGGATTCCACAGCTTCATTGGTATATTCTGTTCCTTCGCCCGTTCAACAGAAAATCTTCCAGCGCGGCGCAGTTCAAAGGAATACCCATAGCACTCCACGCCATGCTTTACACGAAACGCGTGAATATGGATTCCATTCATATCGAAATATGCATTCTGTTCCGTAATCTCTATGCAATTGATTGCAAAAGGAAGCTCCGGTGCAATACTGCGCAACGCCCCGACTACTCGTTCAAGACCTTTCGGTCCGATAATGGTAAGCGGTTCCTTGCGGTCGGCATTACCCATTGTAAGTAAAAGTCCTGGTAACCCGCTGATATGATCCGCATGAAAATGCGTCACGCACAGCACATCGATCGGTTTGAAGCTAAGTTCCGCCTCTTTTATTGCAATCTGTGTTCCCTCTCCACAGTCAACAAGCAGACTGCTCCCATTATAGCGAAGCATCATCGCTGTCAGCCAGCGGTTTGGCAACGGCATCATTCCTGCCGTACCCAGCAGACAAATATCCAACATTTTTCAACATCCTATCCTAGTCTTTTTCCCACACCATAATATCAGCATCCTCCTTCGGGAAATCATAAAATCCCTTTCGAACGCCTACTTTGTGGAACAGCATCCCATTATACAGATGGATTGCCGGTTTGTTACTTGCGCGGACCTCCAGAACAATCCTTGAAATTTCGTGTTCCTGCGCCTGTCCAAGCAGTTCCTCAATCAGTCCTTTTCCAACTCCACGCTTACGAAAACGTTGTGCAACTGCAACATTTGTAATCTCTCCCTCATCCAATGCGCAGTACATCCCAACATAGCCCATGATCTGAGACTCTTCCTGAGTCGTATCCCCTTCAGCTACCAAAAAGAGCGTGTCCGGATTGGTCAAGGATTCCAGAAAGCCTTGTTCACTCCACGGCTGCGAGAATGTATCCCGTTCAATCGCAGCTACCTGCCGGACATCTTCCGGTTTCATCCTCCGAATTCTCATATCTGAAAATCTCTCTGTTTTTCCATACGTTCCCGCTCAGCCTGCGATAATCTCATATAATCCGGCTTATGCTGCGCCGCATTTTGAATTTTGCCCTCTCCGTACAGCTTCATGCCGAGCACCGCCACACTTGCCGCACGCTGTTTATTCATATGGGCAGGTGCGAACCGGAACGGGACATTACATTTTTCACGGATAACCGATTCAAATACATCCGCACCATCTCCGAGGAAGATAATCTTCCTCCCCAATTCATTTACATCTTGGATCAATTCTTCTATGCTGATTGCGCATGGCTCTTTGATTGTTGTAAAATTTTCTCCCTCAAATGCATATATTCCGGTATAAACCTGCCCTCTTCTTGCGTCCATAAGCGGGCAGATCACATCACTGCTTCCCCACAAATTATACGCTAGTGCATCAAGTGTCGGGACATGAACAAGCGGTTTATCAAGTGCAAGCCCAAGTCCTTTTGCCGTTGCGGAGCCAATACGAAGCCCCGTAAAGGAACCCGGTCCTCCGGAAATCGCAATTGCGTCTACCGTATCAAGGTCAAGTTCTATCATCTTTTTTACTTCCTCAAGCATTGGAAGCAACGTCTGTGAATGCGTCTTTTTAAAATTGATGGTGTATTCACCAAGCAGATTATTGTTCTCCGCGACCGCGACAGTTGCCACCAGTCCGGAGCTGTCTATAGCAAGAATTTTCATGCATGAACCTCTTTTATCGTGATCCGGCGATAGTCAAACCCCTTTTCCAGATCTTTCTCAATTGTTATCTCTTTGCGTTCCTTCGGAAGGATCTCCTCAATCAGATTCGCCCACTCAATCATGGTAAGTCCATCTCCGTAAAAGTAATCCTCATATCCGATCTCATCCATCTCCTCGATATCCCCGATGCGGTAGACATCAAAGTGGTAAAACGGCATTCTTCCTTCCTCATATACCTGCACGATTGTAAATGTCGGGCTGCAGATTGGCTCTGTGATTCCAAGGCCTTCCGCAATGCCTTGTGTCAGTACTGTCTTTCCGACACCAAGATCCCCTAAAAGGGTATATACCTCACCCGGCACCGCTGCTGTTCCAAGGCGTCTTCCCAGCGCAAGCGTCTCCTCCGGCGAATTGCTCTCTATTATTGTCACATTATCCTGTCGCGGCATGTCATTTTCCTCGTTCTATTTCATTCTCAGGCGGTTTTTGGTCAGCATACGTTCCGCGATTTTCCTGACATCATCGTATTTGTCCCCAAGCTGTTCCCTTGGCACTATATATGCGTATACTCTGGTACTATATATAAACAACGTGTTCTTTGTCGCAACCATCTTATAGACCTTGCTCCACTCTAGCGTTCCCGTCTCACTGCCCTGAGACACATCGATTCCTTTTTCCGTAATACGGAAGCCTAAGGTGCCTGCCAGAATCGGGTTTGTTTTAAGGACATACTTGGCACGGCTCCACAGGGCGCATGGTATATAGAACAGAATTGCAAATCCACCGCAGACGTAAAGAGCTGTGTATCCCATGTTCCCCTTCTGGAACGAAAGAACCGCCATGGCAAATACAAGTACTGTAAAAAAAATCGAAAGCGGTCCCTGCAAAGTGGTATATGTCTGATACATATTAAATCGAAACAAATCCTTAGGGGAAAGTTTTACATCAAATGATACTTCCATGCGTAATCGTCCTCTCTATCTTTCCTGCAATGGGTACAGCAACCCATAATTGATTTAAGTATAGCATTCCTTTCTTCAAAATGGAAGAAAAAAATAGCCTCCGAAGGTAATCCTCCGGAGGCATAGTACAATCTGCTCTTACTGACGGCCCTTTAAGATCGGTGAAAGCGGCTTGTACACGAGCATTGTGATTGCTACGGAAAGCAATCCTTTTATGATCGTAAATGGCATGTTAAAACAGATAAGGCACTGCAAAATGGATTTCATTCCCGGCAGGATTGCCTGATAAGCAGCCAGGATTGCATCCTTCGCCATAAAATTGTAGTAGAACGGATACACCAAAAAGTTGTTGGATACCACGCTGAATACACCCATGATAACAGCTCCGAGAATTGCTCCCCACAGCGCACGCGCCTTTGTCTTCTTCGCACGGTAGATAAGCCCTGCCGGAAGTACAAATGCAGCACCTAGTAAAAAGTTCGACAGCTCTCCAACACCTCCCGTTGAGCTGATGGTAAGATGCAGCAGATTCTTAACCAATGCAACCAGGACACCGCAAAGAGGTCCCATTGCAAATGAACCGATCAGTTCCGGAAGATCTGACAGATCCATCTTAATAAATGACGGCATAAACGGAACTGAAAAGTCAAAGAACATCAAAATAAATGCCACCGCTGAAAGCATCGCTGTCACGGTCAGATAACGCGCCGTATAACGCGTGGTGTGCTTTTGTGTAGTTTCTTCTCTGTTGCTTGTGTTTGCGCTTGTGTTTGTTACTTCGCTCATTGTTTTGTCTCCTTTTCTAAAACACCGGGGCATCCCCGCTTATTTGTTTTAAGAATCCGAAGTTCAGGAGGAGTAAAGCAAAAATCCCGGATGAACATTAATTCATCCGGGACCTGTGTCTGTATTCTGTGCAAAAGCGGCACGGCGTCATACCATGCGCGGTATATGCGCAAAAGTGGACTTATCTTCTCTCATCCAGACTGTACTGTCGGTTCCGGAATCACACCGGATCGGCCGCATACGCGGTTCACGGACTCCCCTTGATCAGTTCAAAGGTCACCGTCGGTCGGGAATTATCGTCTTTACGATTCACCCTGCCCCGAAGAACTCCTATTCTTTTTACATGGATATTGTATGCGGCATGGCATGCTCTGTCAACCGTTTTTACCCATTTTGTTAATTTTTTATCACAATGTTGTCGAAGAAGTGATTCCCTTTCCGCTCCTGCTTAGACTTTCCGTTTCCACGGTTATTGCCGTCTTTACGTGCAAGATTCTTATTATCTTTCCGGAATCCTTCCTTTGGACTCTTTTGCTGCTTCGGGCGATCCTGCTTTTTCGGCTGCTCTGTTTTTTCCTTCTTTGCAGATCCATCGCTGCCTCCGATTTTCATAGTCAGCTGGATCCGCTGTTTCTTTAAATCTACGCTGAGCACCTGAACATCCACGATATCACCGACGCTTACCGCCTCTAACGGATGGCTTATAAACCTGTCGCAGATTTCAGAAATATGGACAAGTCCGTCCTGATGCACTCCGATATCAACAAAAACTCCAAAATCAATAACGTTTCGAACCGTTCCCTTGAGAACCATTCCCGGTGTCAGGTCCTTCATCTCAAGTACATCACTGCGAAGGATCGGCTTCGGCATATCATCACGCGGATCACGTGCCGGTTTCTCAAGTTCCTTCACTATGTCACGAAGGGTCAGTTCTCCTATGCCAAGTTCTTCGGCAAGCTTTCCGTAGTCACTGATTTTTTTAGAAATTTCAGAGACCTTACGTTCTTTTACATCCTCGAGCGTATAGCCCAATTCTTCTAATAACTTCTTGGTCGCCTCATAAGACTCCGGATGTACGCCCGTTGCATCAAGAGGATTCTTGCCGTCCGCTATCCGCATGAATCCCGCGCACTGCTCGTATGCCTTCGGTCCAAGTTTTGCAACCTTAAGGAGCTGGGAACGTGACGTAAACTTTCCATTTTCCTCACGATAGACAACAATATTCTTTGCAATTGGCTTGGAAATACCCGAAATATATTCAAGCAGGGATACAGATGCCGTATTCAGATCTACACCGACCTTATTTACGCAATCCTCTACCACACCCCCTAGTGCTTCCGAGAGTTTCTTCTGGTTCATATCATGCTGATACTGCCCGACTCCGACCGACTGTGGGTCGATCTTTACCAGCTCTGCAAGCGGATCCTGAAGCCGGCGTGCCATGGAAGTTGCACTTCTTTGTCCAACATCAAAGTTCGGAAATTCTTCGGTTGCAAGTTTGCTGGCAGAATATACGGATGCTCCCGCCTCGTTTACAATAATATACTGCACCGGAACCGGAATCTCCTTTAAAAGTTCGACAATAATCTGCTCAGACTCGCGGGATGCTGTTCCATTGCCGAGGGAGATCAGTGTCACGTGGTACTTGGAGATCAATTTCTTCAAGACAGCCTTTGCCTCTTCCACACGGTTCTGTGGTGCGGTCGGATAGATAACGGTCGTATCCAGCACTTTTCCGGTAGGATCAACAATAGCGATCTTGCATCCGGTCCTAAACGCCGGGTCCCATCCCAGAACCACCTGTCCGGCAATCGGAGGCTGCATCAGAAGCTGCTCTAGATTCTTGCCGAATACTTTGATCGCACCATCCTCTGCCTTCTCCGTCAGATCGTTTCGGATCTCGCGCTCGATTGCCGGTGCGATCAGACGCTCGTATGCATCCTCGATGGTCTCCTCAATTGCCTTGGCACACTCCGTTCCTTCCTTTGTGATAATCTGCCGCTTAAGATATTTTAAGATTTCCTCCTCCGGTGCCTCAACCTTGACTGTGAGGAACTTTTCCTTCTCACCACGGTTAAGTGCTAAGGTACGGTGTCCTACAACCTTTGCAATCGGCTCGTCATAGTCGTAGTACATCTCATAGACAGACTCAGCCTTATCGTCCTTTGCCACAGAAGTCAGTCTGCCCTGCTTTACGGTAAGTTCGCGGATTCTGGTACGGTAATCCGCATTATCCGAAATCATCTCGGCAAGAATATCCTTTGCCCCGGCAATAGCATCCTGTACGGTTGCCACTTCCTTGTCCTCATTGATATACTTTGCTGCTTCGGTAGGCAAAGCGTCATCCTCCTGCCGGAGAATGAACTCTGCCAACGGCTCTAAGCCTTTTTCCTTTGCGATGGTAGCACGCGTACGCCGTTTTGGACGGTACGGGCGATATAGGTCATCGACTGCGACCTGGGTTTCTGCCTCTTCAATCTGTTTTTTCAGTTCGGCCGTCAGCTTGCCCTGTTCCTCAATACTGGCAAGAACTGTTGCCTTTTTCTCCTCCAGATTGCGGAGGTAGGTCAGACGTTCCGACAGATTTCGAAGCACCTCGTCATTAAGTGCTCCCGTCACTTCTTTGCGGTATCTGGCGATAAACGGGATTGTGTTTCCCTCATCAATCAATTTGACTGCTGCTTCTGTCTGACTGTTTTTTATCCCAAGTTCCTGGGAAATCTTAGAAATTATATCCATGTACTAATTCTCCAAATCATGTGGTCTCATATCCACGCCACGGGAACCATCTGCCTCCGGATCTGTTCCGAATTCATAGTCATTTCCCGGCAGGATTGCATTTAATAAAATACCTGCAATTGCAGCAATTGCAAGAGCGGTAAGTGTGATGGAAGTATCTCCGATGGTGAAAGTCAGTCCATTGGAGAATCCAAGTCCGCAAACCAAAATAACCGCTGCAATAATAAGGTTTCTTGACTTTGTAAAGTCAACGTGATTCTCAACGACGTTACGAACTCCGATTGCGGAAATCATTCCGTAAAGGATAAAGCTGACTCCACCAATGATGGATGCAGGCATGGAGCCGATAATCTCAGCCATCTTCGGAATAAATCCAAGAATAATCGCATATACAGCTGCAAGACGTACAACCTTTGGATCGTATACTCGGCTAAGCTCAAGTACACCGGTGTTCTCACCGTAAGTTGTGTTTGCCGGTCCACCGATCATTGCTGAAAGAGAAGTTGCAATACCATCACCGATCAATGTGCGATGAAGTCCCGGATCCTCAATAAAGTTCTTTCCGACAGTTGCTGAAATTGCAGACATATCTCCGACATGCTCCATCATACTTGCGATTGCGATTGGAGCCATGACAAGCACAGAAGTCAGGTTAAACTTCGGAAGCTGGAACGGTGGAAGTCCTATCCATGAGGCAGAAGCCACATTCGTGAAATTAAGGATTGCGCTTCCGTCCGGATTGGTAAATCCGATCAGATGAAGCACAAGTGCAAATGCATAAGAAACCACAACACCCATCAGGATTGGAATGATCTTGAACATTCCCTTTCCCCAGATATTGAAGATAACAATAACTGCAAGTGCTACGATTGCTATCAGCCAATTGGTAGATGCGTTGGTAACTGCTGATGGTGCAAGGCTCAATCCTATACAGATAATAATCGGTCCTGTTACTACCGGCGGCAGGAAACGCATTACACGTTTAACCCCGACAAGCTTGATAACAAGCGCAAGCACAAGGTAGAGAAGACCTGCGACGAAAATACCGCCGCACGCATACTGTAATTTCTCAGAATCCGGCATGTTTGCAAATATACCGCTGTCAAGGTTTGCGATTGTTGCAAATCCGCCTAGGAAAGCAAATGATGATCCCAAAAATGCCGGAACCTGGAATTTTGAGCAAAGATGGAAGAATAATGTTCCTACGCCGGCGCAGAACAGTGTAACCTGAACCGAAAGCACCTGCGTATCGCTTCCGAAATATCCGTTTACCAGAATCGGAACCAGAATTGTAGCTCCAAACATAGCAATCATATGCTGCAGACCCAGCAACAGCATCTTTGGTGTCCCGAGTACACGGGCATCGCGAATGACATTCTTTTGTTCATTCATAAAATTAACTCCTCCTTATAGTAAGTATACTTTCTATTAAAAAGTGTCGCTCTGCGGCACCTTTTTACATACATCCAGATAGAACTGGGTCAGCGTCTGCGTACGATACGGAATCACCCAGAGCAGACCAATTCCAAGTGAGATAATTCCAAGCAGATACATTCCGATAAAACTAAGCTCCAGATACAACAAACGTCCCATCTGATGCTTCATGCAGCTTGCAGACTGCCGAAATGCACTCATCGGTGAAAGTGACTCATCATCCAGCATTAAGAAAAATACAAGCGACAATTTCAGTTCGACATACGCAAGCAGTATTACGCTGAATACCCCAAGTGCCACAGCTCTTCCGATTGTCTGGGCTGATGGGGAAAGAATTGCAAGCGCGGTTCCGATTCCAAGTGGAAGAACCGCAAGGAAGGTCAGAACCAGCATAAAAAATCCGGCAATCAGATAACGGTCCGGTCTTGTTTTGATTGGTCCAAATACCTGGGACACCATCACTTCCTGGCGTCTTGCAAGACGCAGGTGGATACCGGACACTCCTACCGACAATACCATTCCAAGCAGGGTGATAAGGAAATCTACCACATAATACAGAATATTCTGGAACGTTGTGGCATACTCATTTTGTAAGAGCATAGAAAAAGGGAGTTCAATAGCAAGGGTGATAAGACTTGCCATCAAGAAAGCTCCCATCGGTGTTTTATAATGTCCGGTAAGGTTCTCCCGGGCGATTCTTTTTAATTCTTTACAGGACGTCATCATGTTCTGTAAGCTCCTTTAATATACATAATCGTTGTTAGGACGTAATTTTCAAATATTATACATTTTTTTGACAAGGATTACAAGAATCGATATACTGCTTTTTATGAAAAGCGAAAAAGAACTCGACACTTATTTTTATATCGGAGGCTGGATCTGCATCGCCGCTGTGGCAAGTTACCTTCTTATCATCCGCTATGCAGACATCCCGCTGTTAAAGGCTGCTACCCCTTGTGCCTTTCACGCTGCAACCGGTTACTATTGTCCCGGCTGCGGAGGCACACGGGCTGTTTATGCCCTTTTGCACGGGCATTTATTCCGTTCTGTACTTTATCATCCATTTGTTCCTTATGTGGTGCTCCTCGGCGGATATTTCATGCTCTCGCAGACCATTGAACGTCTGTCCCACCATCGACTTGCCGTTGCGCTTCACTTCCGCCCGGTATATCTTTGGGCCGGACTTGGAATCATTGTAGTCAATTTCTTTTTGAAAAATACGCTCTTGTTTTTTGTTTTATAGGAAAAGAGTTTTCCCATAAAGCGAAAAAGCAGCTCAGACCTTAGCGCCATTGCTAAGGCATGAGCTGTCCCAGATCATCTAAACTCATTCCGTAATCCTGCAGATATATCCGCAGGTATTCTTCTAAACTGCCATATTCCCCTATAATTGCATACAATGTAACTGCATACGTAATGGCAGTGATAACAAGTCCTGCCACCCCAAGGTAAAGTGCCAATCTGGCACTCTTACTCATTGTAAGTTCTCCTCCCTTGGATAGGAGGGCAAGCAGGATTGCAAGCCCTCCACACGCAACGGATACATAAAGGCAGGTGCAGGTCGTAACTGAAATCACGCCAAGAATTGTTGCCGCCGTCGTCATAGACGCGGATCTTTTATCCTGCACCGGCTGTTGATACGGATTGTTCTGCTGATAATAGGAAAAGTCGTCCATTGGTAGTCCTCCCATATGGCCGGTACCGTCTATTCCTGTCTACAGTGTAACAACTGCTTTCGCGCTCTGGCTTAAGCTTAGAACTACGGTATCGTCCTGCTGCTCGTAAGCTGCTCCGTCCACACTGACAGCACATCCTGCATGAACAAGTGACACCTTACACGGCTTCTTAGATGTTACACTTATTTCATATCTATTGTCAATATGAGATACCGTAATCTCGGATTCCACTTCATTCTCGGTACTGTATACAACAGTCTTGGCATCCTTGCCCTCTGCTAGTGCATATACCTTGTATTCTACGCCATCCGCATAATCGTATACAGCGTCGGAATCACAGGAGCCGACTGCCACAATGCTTCCCTCTTTTACAAAGAGAGGAATACTCATATAACCATATTCTTCCTTGTACCACTTGCCGCCTTCCTTTACCTCTCCGGTCAGGAGTGAAGTCCATGTTCCTTGTGGAAGATAAAATTCAGCGATGCTCTTGTCATTAAAGATCGGTGCAACAAGAAGAGAATCCCCGTACATATACTGCGTAGCAAGATATGCGCAGTTGCGGTCCTCTGTAAATTCAAGCACCATGCTCCGCATCATCGGTACACCGGTCTTTGAAGTCTCAATTGCATTGCGGTACAGATATGGCATCAGGGATGCCTTTAATTTCGTGAAGAAGCGAAGTACATCAACCGCCTCATCATCATATACCCACGGTACCCGGTATGAGGTAGAGCCGTGTAATCTTGAATGAGAAGATAAAAGTCCGAATGCGCACCATCTCTTATATACATCCGCTGTGGATGTAGACTCAAATCCACCGATATCATGGCTCCAATAACCAAATCCTGAGCTTGTCAGCGACAATCCTCCACGCAGGCTCTCCTCCATGGATTCGTAGTCAGACCAGCAGTCGCCTCCCCAATGAACCGGGAATTTCTGTCCGCCAACTGTTGCCGAACGCGCAAAGAGGACAGCTTCCTTCTCTCCCTTTTTCTTTTTGATAACATCATATACCGTCTTGTTGTACATATATGTATAGAAGTTGTGCATCTTCTGCGGATCTGCACCATTGTAATATACACAGTCGGTCGGAATACGCTCACCAAAATCAGTCTTAAAGCAGTCAACCCCCATATCCATAAGAGCCTCAAGCTTCTTGCTGTACCACTCGCATGCTGCAGGATTGGTAAAGTCGACGATTGCAAGACCCGGCTGCCACATATCCCACTGCCATACATCTCCGTTCGGGCGTTTGATAAAGTATCCGCCCTTTACACCTTCTTCGAACATGGAAGATTCCTGTCCGACATAGCTGTTGATCCAGACACAGATCTTAAGCCCTTTTGCCTTAAGTCTCTTTAACATTCCCTCCGGATCCGGGAACACGCGGGAATCCCAGGTAAAGTCACACCAGTTGAAGTCCTTCATCCAGAAGCAGTCGAAATGAAATACCTTAAGCGGAATGCCCCTGTTTAACATTCCATCGACAAAGCTGTTGACCGTCTCCTCATCATAATTGGTTGTAAACGAAGTTGACAGCCAGAGTCCAAATGTCCATGGTGCCGGAAGTGATGGCTTTCCTGTAATATCCGTATAGCGCATCAGGACTTCTTTCATTGTAGGTCCGTTGATCAGGAAGTAGTCCAGATTCTCTCCCGGAACCGAAAACTCTACCTTCGTAACCATCTCCGTGGCAACCTCAAAAGATACTCTTTCCGGATGATTTACGAATACACCATATCCCTTATTGGAAATATAAAACGGAATATTCTTGTAGGACTGCTCGGTGGAAGTACCGCCATCCTCATTCCAGATGTCAACACTCTGTCCGTTCTTTACAAATGCGGAGAAACGCTCGCCAAGTCCGTAGATCAGCTCTCCTACGGAAAGGGAAAGCTGTTCTCTCATATAGGCATCTTCCGGTCCCTTGTCGTATGCAAGTCCCTTCCAATCTGTCTTCATGTAAGCCAGATCCTTCGCCCCGCTTGATGTGATCTTCTCATCACCTCTATAGAAAGTAATCGCAGCAGTTGCCTTAGCCACCTCAACGCGAAGTGTGCCGCTCCATACGGTAATTTTCTCGTCATCCTCCTCAGCTCTTAAATTGCCGTTTGCCGGTGTGGCAATCTCAAACTGTGGGAAATGTTCCGCAAGTCCCATGTGATGGAAGGTCTGAATACGAAGCACCTCCGGATACGGCGCAGTAATCTGGATGGTCAGATTAATATTGCCAAGTGTATCTCCTCTCGTTACAACATGATAGGTTGGTGCACAAAGTGTCACCATATCAGGTGTAATCTTGGTAAAATATACTTCCATCGGTGAAAAACAGCTGCATCCTTCTTTTTGAAGCCAGCATCCATTGCTAAATTTCATAATCCGCTCTCCTTTGCATAGTCATAGTTTTTGTTTGTATCATAATACCCCAATTCCGGTCATTTCTTCTACCTTACAAATTTCACAAAAAAGGCTCGATAAATTTGACAAAAATTTCATCCAAATTTATAATTCTATAAGGTTACAAAATGTAAAGGGGTTAATTTTATGTATCAGGTATTGATTGCTGATGATGAGTCCATCATCCGTGAAGGAATTAAATGTCTTTTTGATTGGGAAAGTCTTGGCTTTACCATCACAGGCGAGGCTACAAACGGTGAGCAGGCTTACCAGGAAATATTGCGGCTGCGCCCGGATGTTGTACTTCTTGATATCCGTATGCCCGGACTCTCCGGCATTGATGTCATCCGCGAAGTACGCTCTGCCGGATATGAGGGTAACATCATCATCCTGAGCGGATATTCTGATTTCAAATATGCGCAGGAGGCAATCCGTTACGGGGTTCATTCCTATCTGACCAAACCCGTTGATGAAGATGAACTTCAATCGGCACTTCTTGCAATCCGTGAACAGCTGGATGCGAAGGCAGCTGCAAGCAGTACAAAAGAGCATTACCGTGACACCATTCATGCCTCTATCGTCAAAGACCTTTTACTTGGTACTGCCGATTTTCCGAAGACAAACCTGTCCGATTTTCATCTGGAAGCGCCGGTTTATCAGGTTGTCATCTATGAAAAATACAGTCACAATACACAGGATGCTTCCTACAGCTTTTCCGATCTGCTGCGGGTAACCAATCAGGACAACAATTCCTATGACCATATTACTCTTTCCTACAACGAGGTGCTGTTGTTAAAGGGAGATTTTGCCATTCAGAAGTTCAACGAATTTCTGGAGCGCTACGAAAGAGAGCGCCGGCCGCAGAAAGGTTCTCCTCTTGATTCCTTATTCATTACATACGGCAAATGTGTCTCTTCACCGGATGAGATCCCGGAGTCCTACACCGATGCCCTCAACCTGATGCACCGGCGCTTTTTCTGTGATCAGGAGCAGCATACCATCGGATATGCTGATTTGCCAAAGTTTCTGAACACGCATCCAATCAATCATGATGCCTTTTTGAAAAAATACTCTGCCACGCTGCTCAGCTACCTGCAGTCCTTCAACCGCAGCATGGTAGCCCAGACATTGAATGATTTAAGTAAAGAACTCTACAATACGTCAGATTCCATTGACTCGATCAAGCTGCTGTTAGCAGATCTGTTCTTACAGATCAAGGAGCAGATGAATCATCTATATAATCACGCGGAGATTCCTTTCCCGAATAATGCAGATATCATCCGCACCATCGAGGGCAAGTACTACCTGTATGAGATCATCCTGTTCTTTACCGAGCAGTTTGAGATTGTGATCGGTTCCATTGGCAATTCCACGCGCGATAGCGTGCTCGACGATATTTTAAATTATATCAACCACAATTACGCCAACAATATCACGCTAGAAAATATCGCACCATTGTTTGGCTATAACAGTTCTTACCTTGGCAAGATCTTCAGCAAGCGCATGGGTGAAAACTTCAATTCCTACGTAGACCATATCCGGATTGAAAAATCCAAAGAATTGCTTCAAAATGAGGACCTTAAGGTTTACAGTGTTGCAGAGAGGGTCGGATACCGGAACGTGGATTACTTCCACATAAAGTTCAAAAAATATGTCGGGCAAAGCCCGGCAGAATACCGCAAGGCACACCGTCAGTAGATCATAATCCTATGTTCTTGCAAAAATGAGCGGAAATAAGTCATCCTCTTATTTTCCGCTCATTTTTTATAACTTTATAAATTTACAATTTCAGGCTGCAGACCTTATATGGTCTTGTACACTTCCTTCAGTGCCGGATACATCCTGACGAACTTTTCATAGCACTTCTGGTACTTCTCTACAAGCTCCGGCGTTGGTTCGGTCGTGTCTTTCACATGAACAATCTTCTCTGTTGCAGCTTCCACATTTGCGAAAACTCCGGCAGCCACTGCTGCAAGGATCGCGCCTCCATATGCAGGACCTTCCTCAACCTCCACAGTATCGACCTTTAAGTTCATGACATTGGCAACAATCTTTCTCCAAAGTGGGCTCTTTGCGCCTCCGCCGCAGATTGTCGTACGCTCCGGTGCTACACCTAAATTTCTTGCCACCTCAAGAGAATCCCGCAGTGCATACGCAACGCCCTCGAAAACGGCCTGCAGCATATCAGCACGGCTGGTGTCAAGGCTCATTCCAATAAATGCGCCCTTCGCCTGAGGGTCATTATGTGGAGACCTCTCTCCCATCAGATACGGCAGGAAGTATACATGGTTTTCTCCGAGATGCCCGCTCGCATCACGCTCATCGATTGGCTTCTGTTCTCCTGCGAAATCGCCGGTTTTTAAGATTTCCTCCATCCACCACTTATTGCAGCTTGCAGCTGAAAGCATGCAGCCCATCAGATGATAATTGCCATCCGCATGTGCAAATGAATGCAGTGCATTATATGGATCCACGCCATACTTACCGTTTGTGATAAAGATTGTACCACTTGTGCCAAGGGACAGATTGCATTTGCCTGCTCCCACGCAACCGGTTCCGACTGCAGCTGCCGCATTGTCACCCGCGCCTGCCGCTACAATGCAGCTCTCCGGGAATCCAAGCTCCTTTGCTACCTCCGGAAGAAGGGAACCTGTTCTTTCATAGCTCTCGAACAATTTTGGCATCCACTCCTCTTTTACCGAGCAGATTTCCATCATTTCCTTTGACCAGCATTTATGCTCCACATCCAAAAGAAGCATACCGGAAGCATCCGAATAATCTGTGCTGCTCACCCCTGTCAGACGATACGCCAGATAATCCTTCGGCAGCATTAGTTTGTGAATTCTTGCAAAATTTTCCGGTTCGTGCTTCTTTACCCAGAGAATCTTCGGGGCGGTAAAACCGGCAAACGCAATATTTCCTGTAAGTTTTGATAATTTTTCCTTTCCGATCACATTGTTTAAATAATCGGTCTCTTCCATCGTTCTTCCATCATTCCACAGAATTGCCGGGCGGATGACTTCATCGTTCTCGTCTAAGATAACCAACCCATGCATCTGCCCGCCGAAGCTGATGCCTGCGATCTGGCTCTTATCGCACTCCTCAGTAAGTTCCTTTAATCCTGCAATGCTCTGCGTCCACCAATCAGACGGATTCTGCTCAGACCATCCCGGGTGCGGAAAGCTGAGTGCATATTCTTTTGATACGATTTTTTCAACCGTTCCATCCTCGCTCATCAGCAAAAGCTTGACTGCCGAGGTTCCCAAATCTACTCCAATAAAATACATATGTGTGCTCCCTCTCTAAACAGCGGTCAATTACCGCCGGTGATAAAAATTGGCAGGAATATCACGATACTCCTGCCAATACAATCTTGTTTGATCTCTTACTTAAATGGATTCTCTGTCGGATATGGCAGGCTGGCCGGCTGGTTATAGTTGATATCCTCCATCGGAACCCCGATGTACTTGAACACTTCAAACAGTGCCTTGCCGTAATGTCCGAATGCAACTGCTCCGTGATGCGGGTAGTTCTTCTCAATCAGTACATGACGATAGAAACGTCCCATTTCCTTGATTGCAAATACGCCAATTCCGCCGAAGGATCTGGTTGCAACCGGAAGGACTTTACCCTGTGCGACATAAGCGCGCAGCTTGTTGTCAGCGGTAGACTGGATACGGTAGAATGTGATATCTCCCGGAATAATGTCTCCTTCAAGTGTTCCGTTGGTCACTTCAATCGGAAGGCTTCTAGCCATGATCTTCTGGTACTTCATCTCACCCTTTGTAAGCTTTGCGGTGCAGGTATTTCCACAGTGGAATCCCATGAAGGTATCCTTGTGTGTATAATCGAACTTACCCTTGATAGACTCCTCATACATATCCTTCGGTACGGAGTTGTTGATATCAAGAAGGGTAACTGCGTCTTCACTGACACAAGTTCCGATGAACTCAGAGAGAACACCATAGATATCAACCTCGCAGGATACCGGAATGCCTCTTCCAGTCAGACGGCTGTTGACATAGCACGGAACAAATCCAAACTGTGTCTGGAACGCCGGCCAGCACTTGCCCGCAATGGCAACATACTTGCGGTATCCCTTGTGTGCCTCAACCCAGTCAAGAAGTGTAAGCTCATACTGTGCAAGCTTCTCAAGGATTTCCGGTTTCTTGTTACCCTCTCCAAGGTCTTTCTCCATATCCGCTACTACTTCCGGAATACGGGCATCCCCAGCATGCTTGTTAAATGACTCAAACAGGTCAAGTTCTGAGTTCTCCTCAATCTCAACGCCAAGATTGTAGAGTTGCTTGATTGGCGCATTGCAGGCAAGGAAGTTGAGTGGTCTAGGGCCGAAAGAAATGATCTTTAGGTTGCTGAGTCCGTCAACTGCTCTTGCAATCGGAAGGAACTCATGGATCATATCTGCACAATCCTCTGCATCACCAACCGGATATTCCGGTATGTATGCCCCAACGTTGCGGAGCTTTAAGTTGTAGCTTGCATTTAACATACCGCAGTATGCATCGCCTCTGCCATCCATAAGGTCAGCCTGGCTCTCCTCTGCTGCTGCAACGAACATCTTTGGTCCATCAAAATGTTTTGCAAGAAGTGTCTCGGAAATCTCCGGGCCAAAGTTGCCAAGGTATACGCAGAGCGCATTACATCCGGCAGCCTTGATGTCCTCAAGCGCCTGTACCATATGGATCTCACTCTCCACGATACATACCGGGCACTCATAAATATCGGCGGCATCATACTTATCAGCATATGCCTTAACGAGTGCCTTTCTTCTGTTGACAGCCAGACTCTCCGGGAAGCAGTCACGGCTTACTGCTACGATACCCACTTTAATTTTTGGAATGTTGTTCATAATGTTCTCCCTCTCTCTTATATTGAATGCATCAATGCACTCAGATTCTTTTATTCTATGATACGCGGCAATCATCAGAATCCCGCTCACAGATTTCTATTCAACAGTCACATTCTCACCGATCAGTCCGCAGAATGCGCCCTCAATCTTTGCCTCAGGATGAGCAATCAACCACTTATTCTTTGCAGTAATAAGCTTGCCCTCCCCCTCGTTCCAAGGTCCGGCCTCAAGCTCTGTATTTGTTCCCTGCGGAAGCACGACCACACAACGGAACCCTTTCTCCCCCGGTGCCGTACAAGGTGCATAATGAAGTGTTGTCGCAAAAAGCTCCACCCCCACTCCAGCCGGTAGATAGAAGGCTTCTATTTTTGCAGTATCATAGGTAAAATCTGGGTTGATATCCTCTTCCTTACCCAGAAGAAGCACCAATCCCTCTCCAACTGCAATATCAAGCTCTGATGATCTGTGGTACTCAACCGCATTCAGTTTCTTGTTATTACCATTACAATACCCAATCTCAATCGGGAGTCCGCCATAGGCACGATCCGCCAACTCTCTGGCTACTGCACATGCCTCAAACTCAGGTACGGAAGCCACATAAATCGGTTCGTCCGATGGGCATGGAGTTGCTTCCATCTTTGTCAACAGTTCTGTCAGGTCATACCCCTCGAGAATCTGCCCATATTTGCGAAATTCTGCATCTGTTACACGCTTCATAATATCCTCCATATCATTTATATTGTCTATTCTTTATTTTGTTCTATCTCTTTCTTTAGCAGCTCAGTCATCTGTGCCTGCACCTGATATGCACCTGCATTGATCAGATTCTGCTGCAATTGATCCCATTTGGCGTCAAACTCTTCCGGAGAGCAGACCACACAATCAATCAATCCCTCCCATGCAATCTCGTCGAGCTTCGAAAGCTGCCATTCCAAATCTCCCGGTAAGATTTTTGACCACAATGGTGTATATTCTTTCTGTTCAAACTCTTCCGGCTGTGGAAAAATGTCGGTCAGAAGTTCTGCATTCCACGCCTTAAGTGCCGCCTGTTCCTGCTCATTGTAAGAAGTTGCTATACTTTTCGGATTCTTGATACAGAAATAGTTTCCTGTAGAATCGAGCACTGTATTTCCGTAACTTGGAAAAGGATAGCAGTGAAGTCCTACTCCGGTCTCACTCTGGTACGACACATTCTTCTCCGCACTCTCTATTTCCTCTTCGGTGCGGCAGCGGACTCCATCCTCGTCATAATAGTAATTGACGCCTTCAATTCCCCAATTAACAAGAATCTGTGCTTCTTCCGTGCACATCCAATCCAGAAACTGTATTGCTCTCACAGGGTCTTTACATGCTGTTGTAATACCAATTCCCCACCCTACGTTGAGTGCCTGTGGTGCGAGTGACGCACATTTTACAGACGCATCCATCGTCACCGGAAGTCCGGCGTATGTACGCTCATATCTGCCTGCAGCCTTTAACGTATTCTCAGCCGTAACATAATCCCAATCGGCATCCAATAATCCGAGCACTCTTCCGGAAGCAATCTTTTCCAGATAATCCTCATGCGTCTGGATTGCAAATTCCTGATCCAGCACTTTTTCGTCATACATACGGTTAAGCCAGCGGTAATACTCTCTCTGCCCACTTGCCATATGCTTATACTGTACTTCATAGTCATCAGAAACAATCCACTGTCCGTCATTTACAGCACCATTGGCAATGTAGCCAGATGGATTTGCAAGTGTTGTATACCAATGCCAATCCGTAACGGAAAGTGTGAGACCAATGGTTGTCTGTCCTTCAATGTTTAAATGACGCTCTTTGTATTCCTTTATCATATCCCCGTATTCTTCAAGTGTATAAGGGATACGGTAATCATTAAATGCAAGAACCGCCCACTGTAGCTGCGCAGTTCCGGAACAAGTCAATTGTGCATCCTTCACCTTGCCGCAGCAGAGCTGATAGATGGCTGGATCCTCTTTGCTGTATCGAAGCTTCTCATATTCGTCACCATACAGAGCCTTAATGTGAGGTCCATATTCGTCGATCAAGTCAGACAAATCAATCAGAGCGCCCTGTTCAATCAAAATGTCACTGTCACCCTTTGCAAAGATCATATCCGGCAACTCACCGGTGGCAATCATTAATTCCGCCGCCTTAACATCAACATCCGATGGATATAATGTATCCAGTGTCACGCCAGTTGCCTCTGTGATTGCAAGTGCTACCGGATCCGTCCATGGATCTTCGGAGCCATCTGCATTGTAAAAAGTGAATGTAATTGGGTCCAGGGTGGAACCCGCCTGATCATTGTTGTCCTTTTGTTTGCCGGTACACCCGGCAAGCATCATAAGCATCGCGCCAGCCAGCGCCCCTGCGGCAATCCGATTCCGTCTGTTGTTCCCGCTTGTCGTTCTCTTCATATCTTTCTGCGTCTCTGCCATTCTAATGTCTTTCATACGATATAAGCAGTATTACATATATCGTTACTGAACATATACATTATCTCATACTTTCAGTGGTTGTACAAGTCATGCTGTACTCCCGGAACCACAAACTTCGAGAAGTGCTCCGGGAGTATTACTCTTCCTTTTGGGAAACGGCTCCCGGTTCTTTCTCGATCTCCCGGAAGAAGCGGATTGCAAACGAAGATACAGTAAGCGCTATCGTCCCCGGTCCGATCAGGAAACCGATAAACATCAATGTGTAATTCCACAAAAAAAGAACAATCTCAATCGCTATGATAAGCGCAAGAAGAAGGGTTCGAAGGAAGTAACGGGTTGCAATATCATAAGAATTTTTAAGTGTCTTGAAGGTTGTGTTCTCATAGCGGGCCATAAGCGGGAATGCATAGATGAATGCCATTCCGCAGACAAAGGCCGTTATAATGGCTGCTACGAGAAAGAACATGGAGTTTCCCTCAGTTGCCTGAAAAAACTGGACATCCAGATAGACGGCATAGAATGCGACCACTCCGATCAGTCCAAGAAGAATGGATGATTTAAAGTTCTCCTTAAATGCCTTAAGAAAATCCCTTGCAACATATCCTTCTGTCTCATCTGCCATCTCGAGTGTGATCTTGTTAAGGGCTACAGTTGCCGGTCCGATCGTAAAAATCGGAATACTGCAGATCAGCCACAGCAGGCTGATTTTTACTATATCCCATAAACGTATCATGAATTTGTATACTGGACTATCTGTGCTAAAAAACTTCATGCTGTTATTCCTTCCATGTACCAAAAGCGGGCAAGCCTGTTTTCTCCCAAAAGAGCTCGACTTGACCCGCTTTCTTATCGCTTCAATATTCTAAATGATTAACGAACTGCAAGCTCGCACAGATATCTCTCCTGTGCCTGCTCTTTAGACCACTCCAGGCAATCCTGATAGTAGTAAGCATTTGCCTGCTCAATCATCTCTGCTACGATCTGATCAAATTCCTCGTCACTCTCTGCATAGATTGCATTCCATGAGTATGTGGTAATGCACTTGGTTGTCTGAGTCCACTTTGTTGTGAATTCCTCATCCTTTGTTCCGTTTACGAATGCAGAAGCTGGAGAAACTGTGTAGTTGCCGGAAGCCATATACTCGTTGATGGTATTGCATCCGGTGTAATCTCTCCAATCCTGATCAATATCACAGGTAGCAGGGGTCTGGTTGCTCTTCCAATTCAGGTAGTTGTAGGTCTCGCCATTAGAATCCGGGTTAACTGCATCAAGAGCCCAGGTAATGTTGTTGATCTGAAGCATTCCGTCATGGAAGGTTCCCTGATATCCTGCATCAGCCATAGAGGTTTCCTGATCTGCCTTGCACTTTGTGCCAAGTTCTGTGAGGTAGGTATTCTTGTCAGCATCATAATCCCATGTAACACCCTGTGGACCATATTCCATTGTCATACGGCCTTCCGGAGTAGCTAAGTAGTTGATGATCTCCATGCAAAGTTCCGGATATTCTGTCTTAGAACCGATGCACCACAGACGGTTGCCACCAAGGACATCCATACCATAAACGATTGGAGAAGCGTTCTTTGGAGTAAGAGATCTCATCATCTTTCCTTCTGCAAGATGCTCATCCGTGTTGTAAAGCATATATCCTGAGTAGTTGAAGATGGAGAAGAAGGTTCCGCCGGCCTGTACCTTCGGGCTCATTTCATCATAAGTCTGGGTCATAGAGTCCGGATCAAGTAATCCGTTCTGGTATAACTGATTGTAGAACTTTAAGCATCTTAAGTATGGGCCATCCTCCATCAGGCAGTCATAGTAATCGCCGGTATTTGGATCATACAGACCAATTCCAAGTTCATCATATCCATAGTAAGCAGTTGCGGTAGACTTAACATACATTACCATGTCGCCATCCCAATCCGGCCACAAAGATGCAGCGTAGGTAGGCTTTCCGTTCTCGTCAGTCGGGCAGATCTCTTTCATCTGCTTAAATACATCTACTAAGTCCTCAAGTTCATTTACTTCCGGATATCCAAGTTCCTTGTAAAGATCCCAGCGGATATCCCATGTATAGAAGAAATCCTGTAAGTCGTTACTACTTGTTGCAACCGCATGACCAAATCCATAGGTAGTTCCACCGGAGTAATCTGCATTGTGCTCAAGTGCATGGCTCATGTTCTCCTTAATGTATGGGCCGTAATCGGTCAGAAGATCATCTTCATTCCAATCGTACAGAAGTCCTGCGCTGATTGCATTCTGATAATCGGTTCCATTGTCACCGAATACAACGATATCGCCTAAGTCTCCTGCCTCCATACGCGTCTGTAAAGTACCATTTAAATCTGGGATAATGTTCAGCACTACGTTGAACTTATCCTTTAAAATATCTGCTGACCATCCGGTCTGCTCTCCTGAGTAGTTTGCCAGCTGGCTGAATACCGTAATGGTAATCGGGTCATCCCCGTTTGACGCACTATCGCCATTGGAGCCGGAATCACCGCCTGCACCACAGCCTGCAGTAAGTCCAACCGCCATTGCAGTACAGAGTGCAATCGGTAAAACTTTCTTCTTCAATGTTCTTAACTTCATAAAAATATCCTCCTTTTTATTATACAACAATTGCTTCCTCAAGCAACTGTGATGTATTCATTAACCCTTTACCGCACCTAACATAATACCTTTTTCAAAGTATCTCTGCATGAACGGATATACCAGCAGGATTGGAATTACCGTAACCATGGAAATGGTGTACTTCAATACCTTGGTATTTAAAAGTCCTGCCGCTGCAGCTGCCGCACCGGAACCGCCGGCGCTCATGATATTGCTTAAGTTGGAGCTGGTGTTCAGGTAGATATACAATCTGTGCTGCAATGTGTATAGGTTCGGGCTGTTCTGCATCAGAATCAGGGAATCTGTAAATGAGTTCCAATGTCCGACAGCACCAAAGATTGCGATTGTTGCAAGGATTGGCTTACACAATGGCCAGATGATCTTGCGGAATACCGTCATGAATCCGGCGCCATCCATAAATGCACTCTCCTCCAGTTCTGCCGGAATGGATTCGATATAGGTCTTAACCAAAATGATGTTGTACGGAGCCACGATACCCGGGATGATATATGCCATAAAGTGATCGGTCAGACCGAGCATGGACATATTCAAATACCACGGAATCGTACCTGCGTTAAAGTACATTGTGATTACAAGGAAACGGTACCAGAACTTTCTATGCCACATTTCCTGCTTGGTAACCAGATATCCGATCAATGCGGATGCACCTACCATGAGTGCTGTACCGATCAGGGTTCTTGCAATGGAAACGATAAATGCATTGCCCAGATCTGATACATTCAGCATCATAATGTAGTTCTGGATGTTGAGTCCGTGAGGAATCAACGTGATCTGTCCTTTTCGTACCATGTCATTATCTGAGATCGTGTTGATAAACAGATAATAGAATGGGAACAGACAGCAAATTGTAAATATTCCGAAAAATGCGTAGTTAATAATGCTAAACACATAATCTGAAGGTTTTTTCTTGATATGTGAAACATGATGCTTGTAGTAGGCTTTTTCTGCCTTTGCATCGAGTTTTTCCTGTTTTGTCATTGCCATGTCTGCACCTCCTTATACAATACTCTCGCCACGAATAGCTTTGGAAATTCCATTTGCAGCGAACAGTAAAATTACGCTGACAATAGATTTTACCATACCGATTACCGTAGATAACGGGATATTACCACTTCCGATACCCAGCTGGTAAACATAAAGGTCAAGTACCTGCATGTAAGAGGTATTCTGTGCATTCTCAAATACGAGGTACTGATCCATACCATTGCTTAAGATATTGGCAATTGACATAAGAAGCATTACGCAGTATGTAGGGATAAGTCCCGGAACGGTGACATGCCACATTTTCTGGAATCTTCCCGCTCCGTCAACCGTAGCTGCTTCATAAAGCTGCTGATCAATACCGGAAATTCCTGCAATGTAGATGATCGCGCTCCAGCCGATGCCCTTCCATGTTCCCCAGAGAAGCATCTTCAGCCAGATATGGGAGTTACCCATCAGGTAGTTCGTGCCGCCCTCAATAAGTCCGAGTGCAACACCTGCAGTATTGATAAATCCGTCTGTAGAGAAGATTGCAAGTGCAATTGCATATACCAGAACCCAGCTGATGAAGTTCGGGATTGTGGTAAAGGTCTGCACGAAGCGACGGAACTTTGTGTTCTTAATCTCATTTAAAAAGATTGCGAACGCCATCGGGAGCCAGCTGGTTATAATACCAAGACCACTCATCGCAAGAGTGTTGCGAAGCACTCGTACAACATCGGCTCTCGTTGCTTTATTCTGGAACAAAGAGGTAAACCACTTAAACCCGACAAAATTATCAGATGACAATGTACCGCCCGCATGGTAATCGAAGAATGCATATCTCCATCCATACAACGGCAGATAAGAGAATACAAAGCAAAGTGCTGCAAATGGTAAGAAGATCAAAAACAGCTTGTATTTGGATTCCATCTCATATTTGCTTCCGGCCTCCGGTTTCGGAAGAAGGAACTGTATCGCGATGGATGATACCAATAAAAGTACAATAAGCACCAGAAATACATACCAGCCATTCGGGAACATTGGTCCAACCTTCGTAGGTTTCTCGGTCAACACGATCTGTGCATGTGCAATCCAGATCATCACAAGACCTGCCATGCCAAGTGCACCGCCGGCAATGGAAAACGGATTGCCGAGTTTCTTCATCTTGAGATTTCCAAGGGATAAGCATCCGCCTGCTCCTGCTGCCACGATTCCAACCAGCATGATCAAGGACGCGCAAAATACAAGAATCATTGTGTCCTGACTGATCCATCCCTTTGTGAGGGCTCTTCCCATTTCACCGGTAAGTGTTCCATAGGAAATACCTGCTGTGAAAAGAGAGACGTTCTTATTGATCAGCTCGCAGATCCGCCCCGGATTCATTCCCGGGAAGAAGATCAGAATTGCCATAAGAAGCGCAACCACTCGCTGAACATAGTAGATTTTGTCAGCAATTATTTCTTTGCCTTTTTTCTCTTCGTTCATATTAACCTCCAAAATTACAATTACTTATTACAGTATCTATTATAGCGAAGCCCCCTAAATATAAATACTTGAAAATTTTCACATAAAATACCCGACTTTTTGACATAACATGTCTCCCTTTTTTCTTTCATTCCCAGCGCTCTGTTTTGCAAGTCAATCCTTGCTCCGCCCTATTCCCACTTTTCCATTTCTTACTATGTTTTAATCCGTGCACTGCCCCCGCTGTCCCTCCGGAGAAAACGATTCCGCAGGAATTGTAGAAATTCTTGCAGGTGCTCCTGCGATGATAAGGTTGTGTCTTATTTTGGCTTTGACACTCCGAACACTGCTGTTACACGGTAGGCGGACTTTTCTGTCGGTCTTTCTAGTCTCCCTAAGCGGGCGGCCTCACAAAGTTGATATTAGGAGCATGCCCCTCAAAACTCGCCCTCTATGTTGTTCCATATATAAACGATAAGAGCTCAGGCAGTCGGAGCATGCTCCCATTTTGTTCGGCACGCCCGCAAAGGGAGACACGAAAGCCCTCGGAAGAAAAGTCCACCTATCCGCGAACAGCAGCGCCGGAGTGCTCAAACCTAAAGAAGACATAACTGATTAATAAACCGCAGGAGCGCCTGCTATAGAATTTCGCAATTTGAAGCGGTGTTTTCTCCGGAGGGGCAGCGGGGGCAGTGCACGAGTCAAATCCGATGTGTATATTAAATGAAAAAGAGGGAAATAGGGCGATGCACAGGGTGTTTGTAAAACAGAAAAAATGGGGACAGAGGATAGGGTGAATGGTCGTAAAAAAGGAGCGTGAAACTAAAGGTTTCACGCTCCTTAGATTTATGGAATTATTGAATTCTTAGAAATTATTACTTTGCTGCTTTTTTCTTCTTAAGAACAACAACTACACCAGCAACTACTGCTACTACAACTACTACGATAACAACAACTACTACCGGGTTTACTCCGGAGGTAGATGCATCTGCGCCGGTATCTACTGCTGGAGCTTCAGAAGCATCTTCTGCAGGAGCCTCAGAAACAGCCTCGTCTTCTGCTGGAGCTGTGGTATCTGCCTCGCCGGTTGCATCCGGGTTGTCATAGTTGAATCCTGAAACAGTAAAGGTAATATTGATATCTGTTACAGGAACATCATAGTATCCGATGGTTGCAACGTCATCATTCCAGATATTCTGGATGAGCATGTTGAGGTAATCAACAGAGTCAGGGCTTACAACCGGATTAACAGATACATCTCTTCCGTTGATATTCAGCTTGATATCAGAGATAGTGATTGCTCCGGTATTCGGAATATCAGTAGAGATAAAGATCAGGTTCATGTGATCCTGTGATGCAAAATCATCTGCTGCGAACTCAATTCCTGTTGCAGAGATCGTGTAGGTTCCGTTACCAGCGATTACAGTATCGTTAAGAGTACCAGGGATTGTAACAGCATTGTTGCTTGCATCCCATCCTGTAATCTGGTTGAAGTACTCGGTATCACGTCCGTATGTAGCATCATCAAATGCGTTACGGAATGAATATGATGGAGACTGGAATCCAATGTAAGCATTGTATGTTCCGTCTAAATCAACATCGGCCGGTCCTGCTGCTTCGCCAGCATCTGTGCCGCCTGCAGAAACACCGAAGTTAGATACGGTAAAGGTTACTTCCATAGACTGTACCTTGAAGCCGCTTCCTGAAGAAGCATCTACATAATCGCTGGAGAACAGGCATGCAGTTGCATCCATAACGCTGCCTTCAGCAACACGCTGGTCTAAATGTCCGTCATCTCCTGCAGTTGCAGTATCATCCGGAGCATTCCACTCATTGTAAATATTAACACGGGTTGTTACGCCTGCACCATCTGCTGAGCAGGTGTAGCTTGGTCCGGCAAGTTCTACATCCTCGCCATTAATCTTGATGCTGTCTACGGTAAGTACACATGCATTTCCCATGAGGAGTTCACCATTTTCAACTTCCAAAGCGTTGAACTGAACAAGGCTCTGTCCCTCTGTTGCATTCATGGATACGGTATAGGTTCCGTCTCCGGTAATCTCAGCGTCAACATATTCAGCCTCGAACTCACTCCAGTCTGCATTGTTGATGTTTAAGTGAGCGATTGCCGGTCCCTCAACCTCAACTGCAGGCTCTTCAGAAGTCTCAGCAGCTGCCGCCTGGGTGCCAAATCCGCTTACAGTAAAGTTAACTTCGATAGACTCTACCTTGAAACCGCTTGCAGATGAAGAATCTACATAATCGCTGGAGAACAGGCATGCGGTTGCATCCATAAGGTTGCCTTCTGCAACACGCTGATCAAGGTGGCTGTCATCTCCTGCTGTCGCGGTATCATCCGGTGCATTCCATTCATTGTAGATGTTTACACGGGTGGTTACGCCTGTGCCATCTGCTGAACAGGTGTAGCTCGGTCCCTGAAGTTCTACTTCTTCGCCGTTAATCTTGATACTGTCTACGGTAAGAACACATCCTGTTCCAAGATAAGATTCACCGTTTACAACCTCAAGTGCGTTAAACTGTGCAAGTGACTGTCCCTCGGAAGCCACCATTCCTACAGTGTAGGAGCCATCGCCTGTAATCTCGGCATTGGTCCACTCTGCATCAAAATCACCCCAATCTGCGTTATTGATGTTGAGGTATGCTGTACCATCTGGCAAAGCAGATGCATCCTGTGCGCCGAATACTGTAATTGAAGAAAGCATCATTGCACCAGTGCATACAGCAGCTAACAACTTTTTGAACTTTTTCATAGTTCACCCTCCTGTTATAAATGTAATTAACATACGGCCAGTTTTTCTGACTAATTACATGATACGTGTTTTATTATTTCATAGAAACATGAATATTTTGACATATTTACCCTTAAAAATTCATCTTACCCAATTTTTGTTTTATTGAAAAAGATCTCCCAAGCAAAAATTGGATGACCGCAAACGCAGCCATCCAATTTGAATATGTCAATATAAAAGTATAGGGAGCCGGATTGTCACCTTCGTGCCACAGCCCGGCGTGCTTTCTATTGTAACCCCGTAGCTTTCGCCGTACTGTAGCTTGATTCGCTGGTTGACATTGCAGATACCAATGTGTGTACGGTCAAGGTTGTCAAAATCGTTGAGATTGTGGATAACTTCCGCCAGTTTCTGTTCGTCCATGCCGCAGCCGTTATCCGAGATTGTTATCCAAAGGTGCATTCTCACTTCCACTTCAATCCGGATGATTCCACCGCTCTCCCTACTCTCCAGACCATGAATAAATGCATTTTCAACAAATGGCTGCATCAGAAGCGGCATCATCTTAAGCGGTGCAATCTCAGCCTCATTTACCTGAATCTCATAAGAGATCCTGTCATGGAAACGATAGTCCTGAATCTTCAGATAATATTGTACCAGCTTAAGTTCCTCACTCACCGGCTGAAGACTGTCTCCCACCTGAATATTGTGTCTCATGATCTTTGCCAGCATCTTTGCAAGTTCTTCGATTTCCGGTTGCTTCTTTACTCTCGCCTGCATGCGGATCGTCTCAAGCGTATTATACAAAAAATGTGGATTGATCTGGCTTGCCAGCATCTTAAACTCTACTTCTTTCTGGCGGGTATTGATCTGTTCCTTCTGCACCTGCTCCGCAACAACGCGGTCCATCAGTTCCTGAATATCCGAAATCATTACATTCAGGTCCAGATAAAGTTCAGAGATCTCATCTTTGCCCTGCAGCCGCTCGGCAATGTGGAAATCACCACCCGCTGCCTTGTGCATCTCATTTTTGAAAGCATTGATCCTGGCACTGAACGAATTGCTGAACACAGCAAGTAACGCAAGTGCAAAAATAATACAGATGAACATCGGAACAAGGTTTCCAAACGCTGCTCTTGTCGCCAGCGCTGTGATCTGGCTGTAAGGCTTGATGCTCACGACCGTATAAAAGTCATCCGCGTAGGCCGGACGTATGCGAAGATACGATACCAGACATTCTTTTCCCTGGTACATTACCTTATCCGTAAAAGAATCCTCACTATGCTTCATCAGTATAGAAAAAATCGTATCATAATCCGCGTGTGTGTCATTGCTGTGAACGATCATTGTGTCATCATACAAAAGAAATGTATCCTCTTCCCTCGATGAGACATTCAGCTCCGAGCGCAGATTCTGCATGGATATAAACGCAATCCCCACTATTTTAAAGTCCGAAGTATACAGCATACGTGAAAGGCACAGGTTGTTCTTATGTGTGAGCTTATCATATTGAAAGCTCCAGTAAGGGCTTCCTGCGAGCTTTCTGGTCATCGGATACCAGTCGCTGCTCTTAACCGTAGCATCCGCATAGACAAAGTGCTCATTCGGAACAAGGCTTGTGTTGTACGTGTATATCGTGATTGATGAGATATCCTGATAATAACTCCGCACATAGTCTTCTATATTATCGTGTTCCCGGTAATCACGCACAATATCCTCGTAGTCTTCATACCTTGTAAATGCAATATGTTCAATATCTTCATCGAAATACAACCGTTTTGACACTTCCTCTATAACGGAAATGCTCTCCTGCAGTGAATGTCCAATAACCGAAAGTTCTTCAATGGAATTGTCTTTCGTCTGCCGGATCATCAGTGACCGTACCGATGAATACATATAGATATTGGCCAATAACAGTGGGAGAATTCCACCTACCAGATAAAGCAGGAGCATTCTCTCCCGAAGGCGAATGTTTCCAAATGCAGCCGATACTTTTCGAATTAATTTCATAGATTCTCTTTTCTAATTGCCTCAAAATCATAAAATGTCGCTTGTGTATCTTTCTCTGCATATAATCCTATCATAACTCCGGTAAATCCGGAAGCAACTTCTGTTGAAAGATAACGGGTTTGTGCACTTCCAAGGTCGGTTTCTTTCTGGTCAATCAACACGGAAAAATGATACAGCATCGGCTCCATATGGATCTTGAACATGATATCCTTTGCATCGGCAGGAACCGCTATACGCTCTGCCACATGCTTAACATCCCCAATGCACAGTCTCTTGATGACATATTTTCCGTTTTCATCCTCACACAAAGCCACATCATAATGATGTTCCTCATCCATGTAAAGTGTGACACCCGCTTCCGGTCCGTTTGCCGACAGACGACAGGTTACATCCTCATCCATCTGTTCCTGCCGGATTGCCGTAAAACTGCTGCTACCCAGCGCATCGTTGATTGAGCCGCCATTTCCCGTTATACGTACGGATCTGTCACTCCACTCGTAACATTCCGGATGTGGATTACGCTGATATACCCACTCGACTCCCGGCGTTGTGTTTGCAAATGTACGAACAACTTCATCCGGCTGTTTGATGTCCGGCAGGCGGTCTGTCTCAACCTCCAGTGCTGTCGTTCCGTTTTCGCCAACAGTAAACCATCCGTTTTCATCAAAGTTTACCGGCATCAGGTAGGTCTCTCTTCCGGTAATATGATGCATCATCCAGCGTCCGGTCTGGCGGAATGCCAGATGCACCATCCACCAGTTGCCGTTCTTATCCTGCACAAGATCCGCGTGTCCGCATCCCTGAATCAGGTAGCCGCCGAGATTGCGGTTGGTAAGCACCGGGTTCTTCGGATAGCCTTCAAACGGGCCATATGGTTTTTTACTTCTGGCATAGATTGTCATATGTCCGTATTCGGTACCGCCCTCAGCCGCCATCAGATAATACTCATCACCGATCTTGTAAAGATGCGGTCCCTCTAAGTATCTTCCGCCATTTCCACGCCATACGCCCTTTAGCGGAGTAAGCATCTCTCCTGTCTCCGGAACAATCTCACATTGCAGAACACTCTGGTATCCTTCCTCATCATGACCGTTTCCGGTAAAATAACATTTGCCGTCTGCAAAGCATAAGGATGGGTCGATTCCTCCGACATTTAGCCACACCGGATCGGACCATTCTCCATAGATATCATCGGTGTATACCAGAAAATTACCGCCATCAGATACATTCGTGGTAATCATGTAAAAACGGCCCTCATTGTATCGGATTACCGGAGCAAATATTCCTGCGGAATGTGTAGCATTGTCAAGCGGAAGCTGTTCCTTTCTGGTCAGCACATTGCCAATCTGTTTCCATTCGATCAGGTTCTCGCTCTCAAAGAGTGCAACACCCGGAAAATACTGGAAGGTACTTGTTACCAGATAAAACTTCTTGCCATCGGTACAAATACTTGGGTCCGGGAAAAATCCCGGTATAACTGGATTGCGATATTTCATAATATCTCTCCTCATCTCATTCTTAGTTCTATTTGTGTGTATGCTTTTGCACACATTATCAGCTTTTTTCGTGGTTCTTTTTACTCAACATGTACGCGGATCACAACCGGGAAGTCACTCTTGATTCCCTTCGCCTGCACAACGAGGCCTTCCGCGCCTACCTTCCACTCCACATCGTCGTCAAAGCCAAGGATGTCAACGCCGTCGATGATTCCGTGGAACTCCGGCACATTCTGGTCATCGCTGTCACGGAGTGACTGAACCACAAAACGCCCATCCTTTGGGCACTTCATGCAGCACGCATAGATATTTCCATGTCCTGCCGTAAAACGGTAATCCTTCTCGGTATAAACAAGTGCCTGCTGATCCTGGAACTGTCCCTCTTTGTTGCAAACCGGGCCTTCCATGGACTTGCGCCATACCTTTACTCCGGTCACGGCTTCCTTGTTGTCCTTCATCCAAGCAGCGAGATCCTCTAAAATCCTGCGGTCGCCATCCGGAATCGTTCCATCCGCCTTCGGTCCGATATTTAAAAGAAGATTACCGTTTTTGCTAACCACATCCACAAGCGTCTGGATGATCTCCTCGCTGCTCTTATAATCAAGCGTATCCGTGTAGCACCAGGAATTGCGTGCAACCGCAGTATCTGTCTGCCAACGGTAAGGCTTTGCTTCCGCAAATCCGCCCCGCTCCACATCCACAATACCACTTCCGAACATCATGGCATCGTGCTTGTAGCAGATCTGTACATCCATTCCCCACTGCACACCGCAGTTATAATAAAAAGCCGCAAGCTTCTTCAGATAAGGTTTGAACGCTTCATGCTGAAGCCACCAATCAAAATATAGAAATTTTGGGCGATATTTTACAATGATCTCCGCTGTACGGGCAAGCCAGTCATCCAGATATTCTTCCGTTGGATACGGCTTACTGAACAGATCCTGATTATCCGGTTCCGGCATTGCTGGCCAGTAAAAATCTCCCTTTTGCATCGGGTCCTTTATATCGCTGTCAAATTCCTTGCCATGTCCCATAAAGAACCAATGCTCCGCGCGATGACTCGATGTGCAGAATACCAATCCTTGTTTCTCCGCCTCTGCTTTCAGCTCCCCGACAATATCCCGCTTCGGTCCCATCTCTTTCGCATTCCAATGAGAAAGCTCGCTCTCATACATCTGGAAGCCATCATGATGTTCTGCGACTGGGCAGATATATCCGGCCCCGGCTTCCTTAAATAAACGTACCCATTCCTCCGGTCTGAATTTCTCTGCCCGAAACATCGGGATAAAATCTTTGTATCCAAACTCTGATTGCGGTCCATATGTTTTAATGTGATGTTCATATGCAGGCATTCCCTTTATGTACATATTGCGGGAATACCACTCGTTTGAATTAGCCGGCACACTGTACAGACCCCAATGGATAAAAATTCCCAAGCGTTCCCTATTGAACCACTCAGGAACCCTTGAGTCCATAAGAGAGCCCCAATCCGCGCTGTATGGCCCCTGCGCGATCACATCATCAACTAGTTTTAAATATTTCTGCTCTGCCTCACTCGTCATATCTCCCTGCTTTCCCGACCTGCTACGGCCGCTCCCCTTTTTAATTATATCATGACACGCACTCCAATCGTGCAAACATTTACCCGCAGTGCCCATCTCAAAAAGCTTCGCTTTTCGACTAGCACCGCTCATTGCTACACACATTATATCATGATATTTTTTCCTGTAATACAATGTAATTTGCTTGTTTCGTACATGAAAAATCGGACAGCTAAAAAACCGCAAGCCCATCCGATACATATTCGCCTCCCCGGTCTGCCGGTTAAGAAGCATATACACCTTTGAACTTGCGGTTTTATCAATTTATTTTTCTCAGAATTTCTGTCACAATTTCTTCTGCCACCTGTGGCTTTGACATAATCGGAAGCTCTTTGCAGTCCTCCTTGGTAATGAGCGTCACCACATTTGTATCAGTTCCAAATCCGGCTCCCTGTACCTTAAGATTGTTGGCAACAATCATATCCACATTCTTCTTTTCAAGCTTCTTTCGTGAGTTCTCGAGCATGTGCTCTGTCTCCATCGAAAAGCCACAGATAAATTGCCCTTTCCTCTTGTGTGCGCCAAGGTAGGACAAAATATCCTGTGTACGCTCCAGCTCGATGGAAGATTTTTCTTCATTCTCCTGTTTTTTGATTTTCTCGTTCTTCGGATCTGACGGTCTGAAATCCGCAACCGCTGCCGTTTTAATAATAATATCCTGCTCGTTTGCCCTGCTGATCACAGCCTCCGCCATATCCGCAGCACTGACAACCGGAACCGTCTCTACAAACAACGGTGCCCGAAGTGCCGTTGGTCCTGATACCAGCGTAACCTTTGCGCCTCTGCGCGCGCAGTTTACCGCCATCGCGTAACCCATTTTCCCGGTGGAATGGTTCGTAATATAGCGCACAGGATCAATTGCCTCCTGCGTTGGCCCGGCAGTGATCAGCACACGTTTGCCAAGCATATCCTTTTCATGCGCGGTCCAAAACAGAATGTGTTCCAAAAGGGTCTCCGGCTCCGGCATTTTCCCGGCTCCGGTATCACCACAGGCAAGATATCCGCTTGCCGGATCGATCACAGTAAATCCGTATCCTTCGAGTTTTTTCAGATTGTCCTGTACAATCTGGTTTTCAAACATATTTGTATTCATCGCCGGGGACACAAGCTTCGGGCATTTGCATGCCAATATCGTTGTAGTCAACATATCATCCGCAATCCCGTTGGCCATCTTGCCGATCACGTTGGCGGATGCCGGTGCAACCAGAACTATATCCGCCTTTTTTGCTAACGAGACATGTTCCACGCTATATTGAAAGTTCCGGTCAAACGTATCTACCAGACATTTGTTTCCTGTCAGAGTCTCAAATGTAATCGGATTGATAAAATTAGTTGCATTTCGCGTCATGATTACGGTCACATCCGCGTGCAGCTTTACCAAGGCACTTGCAAGATTGGCAATCTTATATGCTGCAATGCTTCCGGTCACTCCGAGAACCACGCACTTTCCTTTTAACATCTCTCCCACTCCTTTACACTCACTTAATCGCTCTTATCTTTCGGTTTTGCTTTGGTCGAGATCACTCGCAGAGAGTAATCCACATGCATCTTTTGCTGCTCTCACTCCGCTTGCGATCGCTTTTGCCATCACATATGCGCTCAGTGTTCCGACCGCATTGATGTCTGCAACAACATTGCCTACCGACAATGCATAGATAGAATCTCCATCTGCCATCGTATGTACCGGGCGGATAGCTCTTGCATATCCATTGTGCGCCATGGACGCGATCTTATTCATTGCTGTCTTGTCCATGCAGGCGTTGGTAAGAATCGCACCGATTGTCGTATTGCCCGTGAATAAGTTCGTTGGTTTCTTTACCATATTATATAAAGCCTCTTCCGAAGATGCAAGCCTGTTCTCATCGTCCAAAAGACCTGCAATCTGTTTGCCGGTATCAATGTCAAATATATCTCCGAGTGCATTCACTGCAACGATTGCACCGACTTTTAGTTCACCGACCTGAACTGCATAAGCGCCGATTCCGCTTTTCATACAATGCTCGGCTCCTCTTATCTTGCCAACCGTGCATCCGGTTCCTGCCCCCACATTGCCTTGTTCCATCGGCTCCGTTGACGCATTTTCGCACGCCAGATACCCCATTGCCTGATCCGGTCTTGCCTTCATATCCCCAATCCGGAGGTCAAACAGGGAGGATTGGCATACAAGCGGAACCTTTGTTACACCCGTATCAAATCCAATATTGCGTTCTTCGAGGTAGCGCATAACGCCACCCGCTGCATCAAGTCCGAATGCTGAGCCTCCGGATAAAAGAAGTGCATGAATTCCCTTTGCATCGGCCACCGGGTTAAGAAGCGGTGTCTCTCTTGATGCCGGACCGCCGCCTCTGATATCCACGCCCGCCGGCGCCACCTCATCGCATAGAATGACCGTCACGCCTGTCATTCCAACTTCATCCTGTGCATGTCCAACCTTAAATCCCCCGATATCCATGATGTTGATCTCTCTTAATGTTTGCATGTTATCTCCTTTAGTGGGGGCGTTCCTTTTGGCACGTGCAGCGCCCCTTGACACACACAGCGCCCTTTGGCATAACCATCACACAGCTGCTAATTGCAGACAGTGTATTTCTGTGCCAAAGGGCGCTGCGCGTGTCAAAAGGAACGTCCCTAATTACTATCTCTTTAATACTCGATTGAGCTGCTGTGAAACAAATCCGGAAACCAATCCGCAGCAAAGGGCTTCTATAAGTGCCTGAACGCCTACAACCGCAATGACAAAAGCAAATGCGTTTGTCACACCGAGATTGTTTCTTAAGTTTACAACAAACTCACAGTTATAAAAGAAAAGAACAAGTGTGCTCATAAACAGAACCGTGTTGAGTACAGGGCAGGAAATTCCTGCAATGTAGTATGTAACCGGATTGTTCTTTGTCACCTTGCGCAGTCCCTGATAAATCAATGCGCATAACCATCCATCCAAAACTCTTGGTACGATACAAAGTACTGCTGCCAAGAATGGATTAACCGCCATAAACGCGCCCATCATTGCGCTTGGAGCTGTCATTGCCATATAAAGGCTTGTAAGTCCAAATGTCAGTCCGCAGATTGCTCCGCCCAAAGGTCCCATGATGATAGCACCTACTGCAACCGGAATCGTGATCAGTGTAAGCACAATGATAGGTGTACGGATGTACCCAATCGGTGTAAGCGCCATGATGATAATGATCGCGATCAGCAGAGCCAGTTCTGTCATGAATTTTACATTCACTTTCTTGTTACTTGTGTTTTCCATATTAAATTGTCCTCCTACTACCGTTTCCTCTTGGAATACAGTGTATTTTTTATGCTGTATGTCAACTGTCCGGCGCTGCTTCAGGAAATATCCTCCAATTACGGTCAGATTTTCTTTTCACAGTATGCCAAGCCAACACCAGCTTATCAATTATACCCTATTGCATTCTGCTATGCAAGTGAAGATGTGCCAATGGGCGATGCTCATGTCAAAGGGCGATGCGCGTGCCAAAAGGAACGTCCCCACAAAAAGAGGGAGACCCGCAATGTCTCCCTCTTTTATAACGTCTTTTCAAATAAAAACTATTTCAAACAATTATTTGTTCATTGCTTCCTTTAATGCAGCGGTAAGCTGTGGAACGATCTTGTTGAGGTCTCCAACGATGCCGTAATCTGCGACATCAAAAATTGGTGCATCTTCGTCCTTGTTGATTGCGATGATCAGGTCAGACTCTTCCATACCTGCAACATGCTGGATTGCTCCAGAAATACCAATTGCAAAATAAATCTGTGGACGAACGGTCTTACCGGTCTGTCCTACCTGATAATCCTGTGCTAACCAGCCATTCTCAACAACAGCACGTGAGCAGGATACCATTCCGCCGAATACATCAGCAAGATCCTGAAGCATAGCAAAGTTCTCCTTGCTTCCTACTCCACGACCACCGGATACCAATACCTTAGCATCCATGATGTTCTCAACGTTGCCAACTGCCTTAACGACCTCAAGGATCTCAGTGTAACGGTTGTTCTTTGGAAGTTCCGGATTGAACTCGATTACTTCTGCTCTTCTTCCGGCTTCCTTTGGAAGCTTCTGCATAACGCCCGGACGTACAGTAGCCATCTGAGGGCGGTTATTCGGGCATGCGATTGTTGCAATGGTGTTACCACCAAATGCAGGACGAGTCATAAGAAGCTGATTGTGCTTCTGCTCATCTTCCTTTCCCGGAACCGGAGCAAGTGGGAAATCGCCGATTTCAAGAACGGTACAGTCAGCGGTAAGTCCTGTAGCAACTCTTGCAGATACGGTAGGACCAAGGTCGCGACCGATCGCTGTTGCGCCAACTAACATAATCTCCGGCTTATACTCATTAATAACAGCTGCCAATGCCTGTGCATATGGCTCAGTACGGTAGGTCTCTAATTCCGGATTATCTACAACGATAACCTTGTCAGCACCGTACTCGCCCAACTCGTCTGTAAGACCCTTAACGTTAGAACCAAGAAGTACTGCTGTAACTTCTGTTCCAAGGTCGCTTGCTAACTCTTTTGCTTTTCCGATCAATTCAAAAGCAATAGAGCTAAGCTGATTGTCTACCTGCTGTGCGTAGATAAATACGCCCTTATATTCTTCTAAACCCATTTTAGATTTCCTCCATTTAGATGATGTGTTTCTCTTTGAACTTACCCATTAAGTAAGCAACTGCTTCTGCAGGATCAAGGTTAACCTTCTCACCAGCCCCCTTCGGAACCTTGTCAGAAGCCTTAGCAATCTTTGTCGGTGATCCCTTAAGTCCAAGGTTGCTATCATCAACATCCTTAAGATCTGCTCTTCCCCATACAGTTACTTCTTTGTCACATGCATCAAAGATTCCACCCGGAGTCATATATCTTGGGTCATTTAACTCAGAAAGTGCAGTAACAAGGCAAGGCATCTGGGCCTTTACCATATGGTATCTGTCCTCGTACTGACGTTTAACGATAACAGCATTACCCTCTACCTTGATGTCCTCTGCATAAGAGATAACCGGAAGTCCAAGGTGCTCAGCAATCTGCGGTCCAACCTGTGCGGTATCTCCATCGATAGCCTGACGTCCTGTGATAATGAGATCGTAATCCATGTTTCGGAGTGCTCCGGCAATTGTGGTAGATGTAGCCCAGGTATCAGCTCCACCAAGGACTCTGTCTGTTACAAGCACTGCATCGTCAGCGCCCATAGCCATAGCCTCACGAAGAACTGCATCAGCCTTTGGAAGTCCCATGGTAAGAACGGTAACTTTTGCACCGGTCTCATCTTTAATTCTAAGTGCTGCCTCAAGTCCGGCCTTATCATCCGGGTTCATGATTGCAAGCATTGCTGCTCTATCAAGTGTTCCATCCGGGTTAAACTTAACGCCACCCTTTGTATCAGGAACCTGTTTAATACATACTACGATATTCATGTATTTTCTCTCCTTATTTGAATTTGTTAACCGTGACTATTTCAGTAATGCACCAGAGATGACCATACGCTGAACTTCAGAAGTTCCCTCATAGATCTCTGTAATCTTAGCATCACGCATCATACGCTCAACATCATACTCACGGATGTATCCGTATCCACCGAAGAGCTGTACGCACTTGGTTGTAACATCCATAGCGGTCTCTGCAGCAAAAAGCTTAGCCATAGCAGCCTCTACTGAGTAAGAAACCTTTGCTCCGTTTGCAAACTCCTGCTTCTTGAGTGCAGCCTTGTAAACAAGAGCCTTAGCAGCCTCAATCTGGGTAGCCATGTTGGCTAACTGGAACTGTGTATTCTGCTGTGCTGCGATTGCACGGCCAAACTGCTTTCTTTCCTTGGTGTAAGCGATTGTCTTGTCAAGAGCGCCCTCTGCAATACCAAGAGCCTGAGCAGCGATACCGATACGTCCACCATCAAGGGTATGCATAGCGATTGGGAATCCCTTGCCCTCTACTCCAAGAAGAGCATCCTTTGGAATTCTGCAATCTTCAAAAATTAACTCATAAGTTGATGAACCACGAATACCCATCTTCTTTTCCTTAGTTCCAAATGAGAATCCAGGTGCACCCTTCTCAACGATAAATGCGGAGAAGTTCTTCTTCTTACGGCCTCTCTTATCCTCGGTTACGCTGGTAATAGCGATAACGATATAAACATCTGCAACTTTACCGTTTGTGATAAAGCACTTAGATCCGTTTAATACCCACTCATCGCCATCTAAAACAGCCTTTGTCTGGGCACCCTGAGCATCTGTACCTGCACCCGGCTCAGTAAGAGCGAATGCACCAAGCTTCTTGCCTGTAGCAAGGTCTCTGACGTACTTCTGCTTCTGGTCCTCTGTACCATATGTAAGAATCGGATCTACACAAAGAGAAGTATGTGCAGAAACGATAACGCCTGTGGTACCACAAACCTTTGATAATTCCTCTACACACTGGATATACGCAAGGATATCACATCCCTGTCCGCCATACTCCTTCGGAACCGGAATTCCAAGGAAGCCATACTTAGCCATCTTATCTACTGTGTCCTGTGGAAATGCTTCTGTCTCATCAACTTCCTGAGCACGAGGAGCAACTTCCTTCTCAGCGAACTCTCTAAAGAGGTCACGAGTCATCTCATGTTTCTTGTCTAAAGTAAAATCCATGATTTAATTTCCTCCATTAACCATTATTACTGAGCATCTACAGGGGTCTTTGTACGATCTGCGTTGTATACATAGAATCCCTTGCCGCTCTTGCAGCCTAAGTTGCCTCCGCGAACCATCTTGCGGATAAGTGGGCATGCACGATACTTGCTGTCACCGGTCTCATTGTAAAGAACATCCATGATTGCAAGGCAGATATCAAGTCCGATGAAATCTCCAAGCTCAAGTGGTCCCATTGGATGGTTAGCACCAAGCTTCATAGCTGCATCGATACCGGCGATGTCAGAAACACCTTCCATCTTGATGAATGCTGCTTCGTTGATCATTGGGATCAGGATACGGTTTACAACGAATCCAGCCGCCTCATTTACCTGTACAGGAGTCTTTCCGATCTCAACGGAGATCTTCTTGATTGCCTCTACGGTCTCAGCCGGAGTATTAACACCTGCAATAACCTCAACAAGCTTCATACGATCAGCCGGGTTGAAGAAATGCATACCGATCATTGGACGGGTAAGTCCGTTTCCGATCTCGGTGATAGAAAGGCTTGAGGTATTAGATGCGAAAATGCACTCTGGCTTTGCGATCTTGTCAAGCTCAGCGAAAGTGGTCTTCTTTACTTCCATGTTCTCGAAAGCAGCCTCAACAATAAGGTCGCAGTCAGCACAAAGGTTCTCCTTTAATCCAGGAGTGATCTTAGCAAGGATTCCGTCAACAGTCTCCTGAGTTAATTTACCTTTCTCAACAAGCTTTGCATAACCTTTTGCAATCTTGTCCTTTCCACCTTCAGCCCACTCCTGCTTGATATCGCAAAGAGCTACTTCATATCCGTCAACCATTGCAAAAGCTTTTGCAATGCCCTGTCCCATGGTTCCTGCACCAATAACGCCAACTTTCATTTTAGTTCCTCCTATAATTAAAATTGTATAAAATTACAGTAATCCAAACAGTCTATGACCGTTTGGAATACCGTATATGTGCTATGTAATTAATTATTTGTAAGCTTCTACGATAGTAGAGCAGCCCATTCCACCACCGATGCAAAGTGTAGCAAGACCTCTGTTAGATCCACGCTTCTGCATCTCATGTAACAATGTAACAAGGATACGGCATCCAGATGCTCCAACCGGATGTCCAAGTGCGATTGCACCACCGTTTACGTTTACCTTGCTCATATCAAATCCAAGGTCTCTTGCTACTGCGATAGACTGTGCAGCAAATGCCTCATTTGCCTCGATCAGATCAATGTCATCAATGGTAAGACCGGTTCTTGCAAGTACCTTTCTGGTAGAAGCAACAGGTCCGACACCCATGATCTCCGGCTCAACACCGCCAAGTGCTCCTGCAACCCATGTAGCCATAGGTGTAACACCAAGCTCCTTAGCCTTCTCTTCGCTCATAACAACGATAGCTGCTGCACCATCATTGATACCGGAAGCATTACCAGCGGTAACAAGTCCGCCTTCTTTTCCTGAGCAGCACTTTAACTTAGAAAGTGACTCAGCAGTTGTTCCAGGACGTGGTCCCTCATCTGTTACGAAATCAACGATTTCCTTCTTAACCTTAACCGGTACAGGAACGATTTCATCCTTGAACTTGCCTGCAGCGATTGCAGCTTCGCACTTCTGCTGGCTGTTTGCTGAAAACTCATCAAGTTCTTCACGGGTAATTCCGTATTTGTCACATACAGTCTCTGCTGTGATCATCATATGATAATGGTTGAAAGCGTCAGTCAGTGCATCGTTTACCATGGTGTCGATGATGGTTGCATTGTTCATACGATATCCGAAACGAGCCTTTGTCATAGCGTAAGGAGCCATAGACATGTTCTCCATACCACCAGCTACAACGATGTCAGCCTGTCCAGCTAAGATCTGGGTTGCAGCTTCGTTTACGCACTTAAGGCCGGAACCACAAACAACGTTCAATGTAACAGCCGGAACCTCGATTGGAAGTCCTGCCTTGATGGAAGCCTGACGAGCTACGTTCTGTCCCTGAGCTGCCTGGATAACACATCCCATCAATACTTCATCAACCATCTCAGGCTTAACACCTGCACGGTTTAAAGCCTCCTTAATAACGATTGCTCCTAAATCTGCTGCAGGAGTGTTGCTTAATGCTCCACCCATCTTACCGATTGCGGTACGGCATGCGCCTGCTAATACAACTTTCTTTGCCATATTTACTATCTCCTTTGAAAAGACTTTTGCACACGTTTCCGCGTGCTGTTAATTTTTTAACAATGTTTATTTTAGCACAATTTGTTTCCAAAATCAACAGATTTATGTAGCTTTATCAAAATGAATAATACCCTCGGCATTGCCAAGGGTATTTCAAAATAATTTTGTAATTATTGCACAAAGCAGTGTTTCCGTTCTGCCGCACGGCGGCTCATGTATCCGCTGTACTTACCGCAGACATCCTAATAGAATACTTCCGATCCAATAACGGTTCCGTCAATCGTTCCGAAGTTGTAGCAGAAGAACAGCCAGTCTCCGCTGATATTTCCCGCTAAGGCTTCCTTTGCCGCCTGCCTGCAGCTTTCCGTGGCACGATCCTGTTCCAAAACAAGTGCAAGTCTGCCGCTTGCTGCAGGCGAAAATTGTCCTTTCTGATAAATAACATCAACAAGATTATCCGGGAAACGGTCGCTGTTGATCCGGTTGATTACCACGCTTGCAACCGATAGCTGCGCCTCGTAACTCTCACCTCCTGCCTCACAATAGATGAGTGCTGCAAAAAGCGCCTCTTCCTCCTCCGATGCCGTCACCGGAGTTGTTGTATGTAAATAATATCCATTATCCGAAGCATCCGTTTCTTCCTGCGGCGTTTCGTCCGTCGCCTGATCCGCAGTCCCTGTTCCCGTATCCCCTGCGTCTGATGCACCGGTATCAGAATTGCCTGCCGCAGCAGCTTCCTCCTGTGCCTTCTTTCTTGCTTCCTCTTCCTCTTTCTTTCTTGCTTCTTCCTCTGCCTTTTTTCTAGCCTCTTCTTCTGCTTTCTTCTTTGCCTGCTCTTCCGCCACTTTCTTTGCACGCGCAAGCTCCAATTTGCGCTCATACTCTTCCATCGCTGCAAGCTGGTCATCAAGATCATCAATGCTGTCAAGCTTATCGGAAATCTGGCTATTTGTATCTGACAATTCACTCTTTGCATGGCTGATGGACGACAGAAGCTCTTCTTCTTTTTCTGATAGCTCCTGTTGTGAAGCTAGTAACTGCTGCTTCTGTGTCTCAAGTGTCAGCTTTTCATCTTCAATCTGTTGCAGGGTGTCCCGGTATTTTCCCATTAATTCACGATCGGAATTGGCAAGATCCATCGCATACTCCGCACGGTTCAATGCCTCCGAAAAAGAGCCCGCCGAAAAAATACTCGTCCACGAAAATGTTCCGCCATTCTCGTATATATACTGAATACGGATCTTCATATCCTCATACTGCTGTGCCGCATCTGCCTGAGCTGACGCCAGATCCGCCTCTGCCTGCTCGATTGCAGTCTGTATCCCGTCAATCTGCTCCTGAACATCGTTGATCTCATCGGACAATTTCACCAGTTCCGAGTCCATGTCCCCGAGAGAATCCTTCAGTTGTTCCTTAGCCTTTTTCAGTTCTTCTGCTTCCTTTTCGGCCTGTTCCTTCTGCTTCTGCAATTCAGCGGCGTCTTTTCCCGCCTGTTCCTGCTGTTGCAAAATTTCCTCAACAGAAGCCGCATATGCCCGAATGCAGCCGGCAATGTTCATACTCCCGATCAAAAGAGCCGCAGCAACGATCAATGAAAGCATGCGATATGCAGTTGTTCCTGTATCATTGCGATTCTTCATTTTCCCTCCGCAGCCAGATTTTTCATTATCTTATCAAATTGTGTTTATGTTTTCAATATGATATAATGAGCGCAAGTAAGCTAACATGTTTGCATGATTGGAGGGAGTGCGACATGAAATTTGTCAAGACTGAGGATCTGAAAGCCGGGATGCGGCTTGCAAAACCAATTTACAACAAAAACGGAGTTCTTCTTTACGATCGCAATTCTACGCTCACACTGCCCGGCATTAACAGTGTCCGTAACTTCGGGCTGATCGGCATCTATATCCTAGAGCCGGCTGAGCCAATTCCTCCTTTTTCCCGTGAGGATATGGAATTTGAGCAGTGTCAGACTGTTTATATGTTCCAGCTGCGTGAAGTCATGCAATTCATCTCCCAGCGAAAGCCGGTCGATGACATCTACCGCCTGACAGAAGATATTTTAAAGCGTTACAGTGCTCTTGACCACCGTGTCAATTTCAACCAGAATCTCCGCAGCGCTTCTGACTTCATGTACAAACACGCAATCAGTACAGCACTCTTAACCGCAATGATCACCAGCCGTCTCGGGTATTCCCATGAGAAGCAGCAGATTCTTGTCACTGCCGCGCTGCTCTATGATTATGGTTATCTGTATGGTCAAAAGCATCTGGAAAGAGGGCAGGACATGTCCCAATTCGACCGCGATGCGCTACAGAAAGCGTTGGAAAAAGGAATCGAGCAGATGTATGTCTACAAGAGCACAAATGAGCTTTTTTCAAAAGCAATTACATTGATGTCCACCTATATCTATTCCTTTAACCCATCACGTGCGCTTACTCCTGAACCGGAGATTGCACAAATGATACGGGTTCTTCGGGTGGCAGATGATTTTGACCGCATGACCGGCATGGAAATCGGCCATGAACCGGAATCAGAGCTTCTTGCCATGCGTAGACTGATGTCAGACCCGGACAACTATCCTCCTGCTATAGTCTCTGCGCTGGCACAGTCTATCCACATCGTTCCGGTATCCGCCAATGTAGATTTGTCGACCGGCGACAAAGGGATCGTGCTTGTGGAAAATACGGTTGACTTCCTACATCCGGTTGTGCTTCGTCTGTCCAATAACAGGATCTATGATCTGAGCGATCCGGCAGCCGCAGCAAAACTTCAGATCGTCGACATCATGAAGACTATGGATAACCGTATCTCAGTCGATGAAGATACACTTAAACAGTTTGTTGCAGACGACCGGCTAAAAAAGCTTACCGCCGACTTTCGGCGAAAACTTGCACCTGCAGAGGCACGTAAAATAACCATGGAACCGCAGGCAGTTGACACGCTTTTATGATACGGAATTGTTTAGTGCAGCAACCCGTCGTTTCAGCTGCTGCGGCTCAATAGGCTCAAATATAAGGTCACAGACAAATGGGTAGGATACGGCCTGTCGCACCTGCGCTAGGTCGCCCTCCCTACAGATTACGATCACCTTTCCCTCCGCAAGGGAAGATTTGCCTATCGTTTCAAGCATACGCTGTCCTTCATCCTTTTGGGTAGAAATATCCGCATATACGTGCATCGGTGTAACATCCATCTGATCCATTGCTTCAGCAAGCTGCACAGAGGTAGCAATTGTATGTATCCGCACAGCTGCATCATAAGCAAACTCAATCATACTTGCCACATTTCGCGACCCCGTCAGCACAAGAACATTCTTATCCCCCATATCCGTACGTTCCGCGCGTCCATACTCCGTATAACGCGCTTTACCGGAATTCTTGGAAATGTAAAGTGCCTCATCTGCCTTTGCATATAATTGGGCATAATCCTGCTCTGTTCCATCCGAGAAAACAAGACCTATGCTAAGCGTTATATTCTCCGGAATGGAAAGTTCCTTATTTCCAGAGATCAAATGCATTACATTCTGAATCTTCTCATAAACTTCCTGCTTTGAAACAACATCGCGGACAAAGACCACAAACTCATCTCCGCCGACTCTTCCACATATATCCGATCCGGTAAACCGGGATGCAATCGCACTTGCAACGATAGAAATCGTATGATCACCCACGGTATGTCCATACACATCATTGACTGCCTTAAAATTGTCAATGTCAATTGCCAGCAATGCGTGTCGCTGATTGGCTTCGCTTGTCAGAATATTTGAGATAAGCTCCACCGTTGCAGTCTTGTTAAAAAAGCCCGTCATTCCATCTATTTCCGCTTTGGTCCGGTACTCATCATACTTTTTAACAAGTGTTGTTACTCTTTTCTTATAGCCAAGCAGATTTTGGATACGAAAAATCGCCGTACTCTCATTCAGAGGTTTCGTCAAAAAGTCATTGGCGCCAAGTTCATACGCATTCGCCTGTATCTCACTGCGGTCGGACGTTGTCAGCACAATAACCGGAATATCAGAAAAGCTCTGCATCTGTCTTCGCCTTCGCAGCACCTCAAAGCCATCAATCCCTGGCATCACAAGATCTAACAGCACTAAATCAATATCATCCGGATTCTCACCGATGATCTGCAGGCACTCCTCACCCGAAGCTGCCTCCATGATCCGGAATTTTTCTTTGAATGTCTCCCTTATGACTGCTCTCTGAAAACGTGAATCATCCACAATTAATATGGTCTCTTTTGTATTCTCCACTATTACGTACTCCTTTGAACTTCTATTGTACCATGTCTTCAGAATTTTTGTATAAGAAAAAGCAACAAAATGAAAATTATCCTGTACCATGTGCAAAGCTCATGATACAGGATAACCTATGCGATTTTTTCACAATTACACGGTTCCCTTTACTGTCAAAGTTCCCACTCCCGGAGTCACATTCCAGGTTCCGGTTACAGGGTCCTGTATAAATTTACCGGCAGGAATCGTTATTCTTCCCTCTATAGTTGCAAACTCCCCTGTTGCCGCATCATACGTGTAGTCTGTGCCTTCTGTAAGTGTTGCTCCGTTATAAGAAACCGTAAGGTCCTCAAGAAGCGGATTAAATGTGTCTGTAATAACGATTCCCGTGTCCTCGTCCGCCTCAGCACTTCCGCTATTCTGGATCAGGAATGTATAAGTTAATGTTCCGTTTTCAGTGACCGGAACCGGACTTACCGATTTCGTGATGGTAAGGAGAGGCTCTTCCTCCACCTCAATAGTCTCCTGCACGGTAACAGGAGTGATGCCGTTACCGGAAATCGTTGCGGCATTCGTGATTGCGGATCCCGGCGCGAGCGGCGCAAACGCATTTGTCTGAGTTTCATAGACAATCGTTGCATTTCCACCTGCAGGAACAGAGATTCCGGACACCGTAAGAGGCGTGCCTGCTGCGACAGCAGGTGTTGCCTGTAATGTTCCGTTTACATAGTAGTTAACTGTCTCTTCTGTATAATCCAGCGGCAGCAATGTTCCATCTCCAAAGGAATACTCGCCCAAATTATCCGTCAATGTCAGTCCTGTGACCGGAGTTGCCCCGGAATTAACAATGCTGACAACATACGTAATACTGTCGTTTTGTCTGTAAGAATCGCCGACTGCGGTCTTTGTTGCTGAAAGCACTTCCAAAATCTCTCCGACTGCGATATTGGAATTCGCCACCGCATTTCCATATCTAAGCTGCGCCTGATTCGTAAACCTAGCCATATATTTTATACCATCCTTTCATTCTATGCAGGTATACTATAATATATGCCGTATATGATAAGATGATAAAAAAAGCGGGATTGTATCTTACACAATCCCACTGATATCGCTGTATTCTATTCCTGGATGTAATCAGTCACAATATCCTCTGGCCTTGATAACATCCACAACCTGATCCACATATCTCTGACAAGTCTCATGATCCTGCGCCTCCACCATAACGCGCACAACCGGCTCCGTTCCCGACTCGCGAAGCAGGATACGTCCGGAATCTCCAAGGGCTTCTGCAACCTCATCAACCGCCGCGCGGACTGCTTCATCATCCTGAGCCGCACGCTTATCTGTCACGTGTACATTAGTCAGAACCTGCGGATAGATGGTAAGTGGCTCTGCAAGCTTGCTCATTGGCACTTTTCTGGCGAGCATAACCTCCATCATCTTAAGGCTTGTCAGAATTCCATCACCTGTGCCTGCATACTTGCTAAAAATAATATGCCCACTCTGCTCACCACCGATACGGCAGCCGTTCTGTGTCATATATTCATATACATACTTATCTCCAACAGCCGTCTTCGCATAATCAATGCCAATCTCATCAAAAGCCTTATACAGACCGAAGTTGGACATAACCGTTGTGACAACCGTGTTTGTCATTAACTTGCCACGCTCTTTCATGTAGCGGCCGTAAATGTATAAAATATGATCTCCGGTAATAACATTACCCTTCTCGTCCACACAAAGACAGCGGTCAGCATCTCCATCGTACGCAAAGCCAACATCAAGCCCGTTCTCAACAACAAACTTCTGTAGTCCCTCAATGTGGGTGGAACCTGCATCCCTGTTGATATTAAGTCCGTTCGGTTTTGCATTCAGCACATAAGTTTCGGCACCAAGTGCCTCGAAAATCTTTGGCGCAATAGACCAGCTGCTACCATTTGCACAGTCCAATCCTACTTTTTTGCCCTTAAAGGAATAAATTGCAAGGGAAATCAGATATCCCATATAACGGTTGCGTCCCGATTCATAGTCGACCGTGCAGCCAATCTTCTCACGCTCCGCAAACGGAAGCTCGTGCCAATCCTGTCCAAACAGGTGAAGCTTATCATCCAGGAAATCCTCGATCAGCAGAAGTGTCTCCTCTGCCATCTTCTCCCCCTTTGCGTCCATCAGTTTGATCCCGTTATCATAATACGGGTTATGGCTTGCTGAAATCATAATTCCACAGTCAAACCCATCCACACGTGCAATATAGGCCACACTCGGCGTTGTCGTAACATGGAGAAGATATGCGTCCGCTCCTGAAGCCGTCAATCCAGCAACCAAACTGTACTCAAACATATATCCGGAACGTCTTGTATCCTTTCCGATCACAATCCGTGCAGGCTCCTGCTCTCCCTGTGCGGTGCGCAGAGTGTTGTAATACCAGCCGAGAAAGCGACCGATCTTATATGCATGATCTGCTGTTAAATTCTTACCGGCTTCCCCGCGAAAACCATCTGTTCCAAAATATTTACCCATTTCTATCCTCTTTCGTTCTGTTATTTTCTAATCTATTATATGCTTTCTTTCAACGATTGCTTTTATCATTATAATGACTACAAATTGTTTTCGCAATACGTAAGGGGGCAGTTTTGCAAAATAATACAACCGGCAGCATTATCCGGTCACCCATTGATTCTTCACATCATTGGCTTCTTCCCCTCCTGCAAGCTGCTTCCACAACATAACACCTGCACCGGATGGTGCAATATTTCTGTAATACAGCTGATAAGCCGCCGCCGCGCAGGCTGCACGGATGCTTAGGATTTCCTTCGTTGAAAAATTGCAGGATTCATTGTCAATGCGAGTGATACCCGCCAATTCCAGAAGATAGCCATCCAGAATAAAAGCATTTTTCCCCTGCATGATCGGGCACTCCCTGTACACAAGATTGTGTAGTGTCCAAACAGCAGAGAGAAGCCCCGGCCTTTTCCGGTAACGCAGCAATGCAAAAATGTCATCCAGCAGCCCCTGTGCCTCTGTGGTGTCCGGATGATTTGTAATATACAAAAATGCGGCTTTCAAAGCACCCACGGTCAGTCCACTATCCGCCGAACACAGTTCTGCCTGAATCTCCATCAATATGTCACTTTTTATTCCAAGTACTAGTTCCGCCTCCTTGGTGCTGATGCCATGTCCCAAATGGTCTATCTGCTCTAACATCCGTTTTAATTTATCCAGGCGCCCCTGGTCTACGCCAGACGAAACATTGCCACAGACAGCGGCAATTCCGCCAAGCATCTTCTGTACCCGGTACCGGTACTCATCCCACACGGTATCCTGGAAAGGTTGTCCTGTTACCTTTGCATATAGGATGTCCCAATAATCCAGAATTGAATCAAGAATGCAGTCAACCTCATCCCGCTTCCAATAGTCACGTTCGACATTCTCACAAAGTGAGGTCAGTTCATCCAGATAAGGAATATCACCCATGGTCATACTCCAACCATTTCCATCGTCAAATGAATCGCGAAGCTTCCGGTTCAGGAAATATCCCTTAACTGACAGGGCAAGTTTATCCTTGTCCGGGCATGGCAGTTTTTCATATCCCCAGAGGCAGAGGTTTGTAAGTAAAGGGAGATTGGTCTGCTCCGACACATGACTCCAGATCAGCTTTGCATATTGCTGCTGTTGTTCCTCTGTCAGCAAATCCAAACGATCCAGAACCCCAAGCCGTGTAATCTTTGTTCTCCACTCATAACCGGCTTCCTCCGAAGGCTCCAGCAAATTTTCGATTACAGAGGCATCCACGCTGCAAAGACTACGATTATCCGCTATATCTTCTTTGCAGAAATAAAAGTCGAATACATCCAACCCATCTGCCTTCCCATGCAGCATCCTATGCTCACAGATAGCAGTTTCCATCATCGTGCCAAGCATACGGGCTTTCTGCTTTTCCGATATCTGCTTCATGATTGCAACCTGTAAGCTTGCTATCGGATAATCCAGCGGAAGCTCCTCATCCTCCATCAGCTTCTTAAACACGAAAAGCGCACGCTCCATGTACGACTCCGGACATCTGCTCATCAGCCTCATCAATAGCTCCGGAACATTGTCATACATATGTTGCGCAATACTTCCATCCATACGGCGCTCACCCAAGTGCAGTTCCTCTATATTCCTTTCCGCAGCATTCAAAAGCCAACCTAGTAATTGCCCGGCCTCGTCATTTCCAAGACTCATCACATATGTCCGGTTCACGAGATTCTTTAAGGTTGCACTCCGGTTGCATCGTACAAGAAGAAAAAGTCCAAGCGTACTATCCATCTCCATGACAGCCTCCATAAAAGGCTGCTCCAAAGCTCCCAGCAGTGTGACATAACCACATTGCAGAGGAATTGCCAGACGATCCAGCACCCGGAAAAAGCTATATGCATCTCCACAGTAATTCTCTCCTCCAAAGAAAATCTTCGACTCCCGGTTTAAATCGAAAGGCTCACTTTTATCATGTTTTTTCACTTTCCAGAGGAGAAGTGCCTTTTCCGTATCGTTTTTCCATGAATCCCAATCAAATAGAGAGGTTTTCGCTTCCATCTCATGCAGGATTTCATCGATCTGGCCCTGGTACAATTCATATTCGTCTTCGTAATCATGTGTCCCCTGTATGCAGAGTGACAATAACTGAAGTGCGCAGGCCTGCAAAGTCATGCAGCCAACTCTATATGTATCTGACTGTGCTGTTGCAGCTGCGACCTCAACATCTTCCATCAATTGCCTCAACTGATGTATGACCGCATCCGCCTCCCCGCACTCAACATGAAGCCCCAAAACCTGCAGTCTCTGCTCAAATTGTGAACTCTTAGGCTGGCACCGGCTAAGTTCCCTCCTTAATGCCGGCATGTCCAGATGATGGTACGCTAGCTTCGCACGCTCCAATTGCAGATCTGTTGTACCATTTGTTCCATAAGCTTCATATGGCCGGAGTGTCTTGTATACTTTGTTCCACTCAGTATCTTCCCCATATTCACGGAAAATACGCAAGAGTGCCTGTCCGATGTAAAACCACTTGCGCATATACTCTGTCTTTGTCGCATCTGCCGCTTCCTTCGGATTTGCCTTTATCCACTTAAGATATTTGTCCCATATTGCATATATATTGCTGTATTCGTACCTTGAATAGATGTAAAAACTCTTCTCCCAGCGCCACACCAGCTCATATGCAAACTCAAGCATACTCGGTTCATCCATCCACTCATGGCTCTGAAGCAGCCCGCAGTCGCGGCTATTTACTGCCAATTTTTCACAAAGATCCTTCGGCAGGATATACCATCCCGGAAACGCTTCACGTTCTTTGCTCCATTGCTCTGTCAGGCTGGCTATCTCCGCCTTGCGTGCTTCCTTTGATTGGAGGATTCCCTCCACATGCACATGTTTTAGATTCCACGAAGGTATCTCATGCGCCTGTGGCTTGGCTGATCCGGTACCTGATTGTCTGCTCTCGCTGTGCTCCTGCCGGACATTTTGTTGTGCCTCTTCTCTCTGTCTGATCAGCTCCCGCAAAAATTCATCACAAGCAATCGTTTTCTCCATAGCTGAGGTCATCGTTTCCATCTGGCTTCCCAAGGCTGCCAGTTCCTCCTGCATCTCCTGCAGCAAGCTTCGTCCATACACCTCAGGATATACGCATTTGAGGGAATGCTCTATCAGTTCACAGAAATGACGCTCACACGCCTTTTTATTGCTATCGGAAATTGCAGCATTCTCAAGATGGCTATGCAGCCACTGCTGCATCTTCTCCCACCAGCTAAAATCATCTATTCGGTACATGCTCTCCGCCAAAGCCCTCATATTAGCTTCGCAAAACAAGATATCACGCAGTTCGCATTCTTCGCTCCCCGTTCGCTCATAGTTTGCTACCGCCGCGCCTGCGTCAATGAACATATTCACAAACTGTCTTTTGTCCATCCAATGAGTCAGCATCCTGCCCGAAAAAGCCTTAACGCCTTCTTTTCCTATGTTCTTTATTATTTCTGACATTTTATTATCCATAGAATCCCCCAGAAAGCCTGCATAAGTTATTTATCGGATTCAATGGAAGCCCTGATTTCAGCAACTACTGCCGCCTCTATTTCAAGCTGCTCCGCAATCTCTTCGTCACTGAGATTCCTCTTTAGCTTCTTTGTGACAAGGTCAGATAAGCACTTCCATTCGCCTTCTTCACGACCTTCTTCACGACCTTCTTCACGTCCTTCTTCCCGACCTTCTTTCCGGCCTTCTTCCCTGCCTTCTTCCCGACCTTCTTTCCAGCCTTCTACCCGCGCTTCCTCTCGTTCTAAAGTTATCTGCCGGTCAAATGTGTAATCCATTTGAGTCACCTTTACCACCTCCGAGCGGTTCTCAATCAAAAAATCCCGCAAAATGTTCTCTTCAATGCATCGATTGATTGCATTATTAATGGCCGTCTCCAAATTCTCATACCCTTCCAGCTTATGATATTCACGCACATATGTCACGAACGTCATATACTCCTGCAAAACCGGACATTTCTTCATCAAAGATTCATTGTACCCATGATTGATATTATATACATGGCAGATCAGCTCCGCTTCCGGAATATCCACTTCTTTCTCAAAAGAATCCGACAATTTCATGTCATACCGTTCAGGCTGATCCTCTTCTCCATTATAAAATATCGCAAATTTCGGAACCGGAATCCTGATAAGGCTCTTTCCATAAATGTTGCGGTTCTTGAGCAGACGATGCAAAATATTTGAAAAATACATCAGACACCGCACCGGCATATTCGGGCACACGGTGGACTGATGCTCATATATGCTGAGACTTGCATCAACCACAAAAGCCGCATCATTCCGGACTGTCAACGATACCCCTTTATCGAGAGTATGCATCTCCACCAAGTCCGGGTCTGTGTAATGCGAATTATTCATCGCATTATACAACTGCAAAGCATTCTCCTTGTCCTCCATCAGCATGCTGAACACATCACTCTTGTATTCTCTGTTTCCTGCCATATTCTCCTCCTTTGGCTGTGTTGCAGCGAGAAAAGAATACGACAAATAAACTAAAAAAATTCCCGCTGCCAATTAATAGTGAAAGTAAAAGCAGGAATTTTCGTGATATGAAATAATATGCTAAGGATATGTGAAAGAACGTGCAACCCTATTGGCCACGCCTACTATGAAAATCTGCTTTGAATAAAGTGTAACATCTACATCAATAGATTGCAAGTGCAAAATGTCAGGAACTGCCCTCGCAGACTGACTTTGACCGGTTCTAAAGGTTCGACTTATTTTTCTTGACTTTCCAAGCTATCTAATTTATTATACTCGTGAGAAAGCAACTTACGAGTTACTAACTTGTGGGTATAATTATTGGAGGCAAGCAAATGAGTCATTTTTATTGCCGTGAAAATGAGCTGCGGAAACTGAATAAACGGTATGTGGGGGATAAGTTTGAGTGTATCATTATCTACGGCAGACGGCGTGTTGGTAAGACAGCATTGATCAATGAGTTCTGTAAGGATAAGCCAACGATTTTCTTCTCTGCTTTGAATACAACCGGAAAGGAAAATCTGGAGGCTCTTTCGAAGTCGATCATGAGCTATGAGCGACCAGATATGGAGTCTGCACCTGAGTTCAGAACTTACGATGATGCGCTGGATGAGCTGACAGCACTTTCAAAGGAAAAACGAATCATCTTTGTTATTGACGAGTATCCTTATCTTGCGAAAGCGAAGCCTGCTATTTCAGCAATGCTGCAGCATATCATCGATCACAAATGGACAGAGACAAAGATGTACCTGATTCTTTGCGGTTCGTCTATGAGTTTTATGGAGAGTCAAGTGCTTGGCAAGGAAAGTCCGCTCTACGGCAGGCGAACAGGCCAATTCAAGATTGACCCCCTCGATTATAAGGAAACTGCTGTGTTCCATCCGCATCTGTCCGCCGAGGATAATTCCCTGATTTATGGAATCACGGGAGGAGTCCCTCACTACATCAACAAACTGGATGTGAGCGATAGTGTGGATGAGGCTCTGCTGGACAATTTCTTCGACCGGTCCAGCTATCTGTATGAGGAGCCAGGAAATCTGCTGAAGCAGGAACTCCGGGAACCAGCCATTTATAATGCAATCATCAAAGCGATTGCGGAGGGCGCTTCCCGAATGAACGACATCAAGATGAAAGTCGGTGAGGAAAATTCGGTCATATCAAAGTATCTGAAAACACTGATTGACCTTGGTATTGTCAGGAAAGATACTCCGATTGCTGAAAAACCGGGCAAGAAAACCATCTATCTGCTGGCTGATAACTTCTTCCGATTTTGGTATCGGTTTGTGCCGGTCAATATGAGTGCCATTGACTCCGGTAGGATTGCAAAGACCTATCCACATGCGGTGAAACAGTATCTTCCTGATTATATGGGTCTGATTTTTGAGAAAATGTGTCAGGATTATCTGCTTTATTATTCAGCTTCCCTTCCCATTGAGCTGAATGAAATCGGTCAATGGTGGGGTACAGACCCCAAAAGGAAAAAGCAGATACAGATTGATATCGTCGGAACACCTGTTGAGGGTAGGGACTATATCATAGGCTCATGTAAATATCGAAACGAGAAAATTGGTATGGATGAACTGGAGTTGATCAGAGATTATGCATCGGTTTTCGGAAAAGGCAACAACTATCATTACTATATTTTTTCTAAAGGCGGATTTACAGATGGGCTTCTTCAGGCACAGGAGCGTGGCGAAGTTCAGCTGATAACGCTGGAAGACCTCTACAAGTAAACAATTCAATCGACCCTGCCGGGGAAAACCTGCAGGGTACTTTTGTGCCCAATTTCGGTCTATTCGCCTTGTGCAGAAAACATTTTCTTGCATATTGCGAAAACTCCAAGCAAGAACTACCAACACAAGCAGACATCTTTCCTTCAATTTACAATTCTATCGTTGATATGAGCCAGAAAAAGGGCTATACTTATATTGAGAAATTGTATTCAAAGGAGGGACGTCCTATGAGCGAACATCAAATTGACATTGCGGATATGCAGTGCTGGGTTTTCCGCATGGCTCAAGCCAAGTGGAAAAAATCTCCCGAAGCCTGCACAAAGATATTTAAAGATAACGATGTGTTTGGATTTATCGCCAGATGCTACGACTTTCTCCATTTGAGCAGCTATGAGTGTGCCTTGGACGATATCGAGGAAATGCTGAAGAACCGAGGTGTTTCCGTATGCTGACATTAACAAACGGAATGCTCCTCTATCACGGCAGCTTCACGCGGTTTCTGAAATTGATCTTAACAAATGCAAGCAAGGCAAAGATTTCGGACGTGGTTTCTACGTCACAAGTTCTTACAAGCAAGCTCAAGGTTTTGTTCCGTTGTCTGTGAACAAACAGATTAACGAAGGAAGGCTGCCTGCTGGCACAACGACCGGTTACATTTCTGTTTTCAAACTTCATTTAAATTCTAATGTCGCCATTCACCTGTTCAATGCTGCCGCAACTTTATACCACACGCTCTTATGGCGAGCCCGGCTCCGAAGATGCCGATAGCTTTGCCATCAAAACACTGTTGCCGAATCGTTTGGAGGATCAGCTCTGCTTCTGCAATGAAAAGGCAATCCAATCCCTCGAATTTATAAGGAGTGACATCTATGATTTCAAGCATTTATAATGTCAGCGACGAGCAGCGCGAATCTTGTGCTGTGAACGTCATGCGAGCAATGCTCGAAGATTACTGCACCGAGACAGGTGTTCCTTTCCATCAAGCGTTCTTTGAGTTTTCGGTCTCCCCCGCCTATAAGGAGTTGTTCGATTACTCTACTGGTCTTTGGATGGAAGGCCCCGATTACCTCCGCAATGTCTTTGAAGACACTCGCAAATCAGCTGATTCTATTTCTGTATGATGCATTGGGAAACAACCAGACCGTTACCCATGTTTCTAGGTGTATGAAGGTCGGATGCGACTACATTCCGCTCAATGATGGCGAGGACATTATCTTCGCGAACACGTTTGTGGATGATGGAAGTGACAAAGCAGAATTATTGCAACTCATGCTTCGCAAGGAATCATTCTATAATGAGAAATTTCCTGCAATCAACAGCATTCCAAAAACACCCTATGCTGGCACGACATTCAAATATTGCCGGCCCGTAAGGTGTTTTATTTCTATTTAGGTTCAAATCTGGTAATCTGCTTAACATGAATGCTCCCCAGAATCATCCCCAGCACCATGCCAAGAACATTGGCAATAACATCATTGATATCCGCCCAACCGCGTCCGGTGCGATATTGGATAACCTCACAAAGTAGAGAAAATACGGTTCCACCTGATAGAAGCAGCACCCATCCGGCACACCGGAAGCACCTTCTGTCTTCACCAGTCTGTTGCACTTCTCTCTGCCACCATCGAACCGTCCACCAAAAGCGCATACCGCTCACCCCAAGCGGAAGATACAACAGCATATTCAAAAGCGCCGAAGCCAATTCTCCCGGATTCCTCCAGGAGCGCAGCTGTAAAAGCAAGATACCTGTTGCCTCCGGTGCTCTCCGGATCAGCGTAATATAGGCAATCAGGAAAACGCTGTACGCAACTGCCAGCCACGACCCCCTCTTCCGCAAAATCCAGACAAGAACAGCCAGAATAAATAGGCAGACTGCCTCGCGGCAAGACAGGTTGCGGGTGAAGTTGTAATGTATACTGTATAAAAAGCAGCTTACTCTGTCCATTCGTCCCCTTTTCTTTCTATATGCTGTAAACCAGATTGCGTGCAAGAACTATACCGGTGATGTCATATAAAATGACTAAAATTTTCATTTTTATCAAAAGAGAGACTTGAAAAAACAAGTCTCTCAATGTATAATCTCCTTAGAAAGGTTATCGGATGCATTATCCGATTGCCCTCTGTTTAAAATGGTATAAGAATAGCATCCTTCACATTGAGCCGTAGAGGATGCTATTTCTTTTTGTTGTTATGATTATCTATGTAAGACAGAGCCGCAAATACTACGATCAGCAGTGTTAAAACTTCCATCGTGTTCATGGGCATCACCCTCCTTTGCAGACTAGAGGGCATCATATCGGAAATGCATCCGCTTCTTTCTATGAAGTTATACAAGTTAATTTTATCATCAATCGCAAGATATGTCTACTTGCATCAACGTTTTTCGTCTTTTATTTATCTATATCGTTCTCTTTCCTCGTACTCTTCTACTCAAATATAATCTCTTCCTCAGCTTTAGCATAAACATCAATTTGCGTATGCACATCAAGTCTAGAAGCAACCCAGCCTCGCATCATACACATCTTTATGAAGTCATCTATTCTGTTTTTGCCTTTCATCTCTCTCAAAGTAACCACAACGCCAAATTGCAGCCCCCTTCCAGCTTTCGGGTCTAGTCTTTCTTTCATTTTAATACTTAAGCCCCACATACCCGATTGGTATGCCTTGCGTGGCCGCCCATTTTCTTTCAATGCTTCACTAATATGCTTGACATTATCCCACTTACGATACAATTTACGTGCATCTTCCTCATAAATTGTATTAAGGCCTTCCTCTGCCTGCCTATTATAATCTATGGCTTTGATTACCGCTTTACCATTCTGCTCCGCGATTCTCCCGAAATGAATATCCATCTCTGTGGATGTATAATCAACGCCTTGGTTACGATCACTTTTCGGAAAATAAACAAGCGTAGCCTTCGCGAAGAAAGGATGTGCATTCATATCTTGAGGAACCGGAATATTATAAGTATATACTTCATACTCATCAATATTTCCAGACATAATAAATCTAATCTCATCCTCTCGGGAATACAAAATATCCTCAATCCTTTTGGGGACAATACCATACCCTTTTTCATATTTAATAGTATCCTGCCGGTCCCACCCCGCAGCTGAATCAATTATTAATGCCTTTGCCACCTCACGGCTTAATCCCATAATATATATAAGATACGCCATTTTTCGAGTTATCCAAGGAGCTGCAAATGATGTGCCAGTTACAGTCGCCTTGCCTAAAGGCTCGCAAACGACAATTTTATCAGAACCATCTCCCCCATAATAGCACACATCCGGTTTATAGAAGAAAGATAACACAGGACCTCTTCGTGTGTAAGATGCTGGTTTACCACTAAAATCCACAGCATTAACCACCAATGAATTCAGCGAATCTGCCGGTGCGCCTATTTTGCTAACGCTCGAATGCTTCGCAAGGAAGCATTCTATAATGAGAAATTTCCTGCAATCAGCAATTCCATAAAATATTTCAAGGATACCGAAGGATCTCGAAAGGAAATGCGTAAGTCAGTTGAGATTTTAGGAGAATATTATGCCAAAGAACAGCGGACTAAAGATATTCAAAAGTTGCTGTTCTCTGGAAAAACAGCCACTCAAATTGCAGATTTCTGCGGTTATGATTTAACCGAGGTAGAGGAAGCAGAGAAAGCCCTTCTCGCAACAGCCGAATAATTTTCCTCCTTACCTTTAACTTTTTAGTTAATTGTTTTCATATTCCTCAAATATTTGCAGCCTCTTCACAATCTCCTCCGGCTCCGGTAGCAGCGCTTTCATCTCTTCTGGTAACGTATTTCTTAACTGGTATGTAGCCACACCAATCGGCACATTAATGTTCTTCAAAGCATATTCTACATAAGTTTTATCCTTGCCCTTGCAAATAATAATGCCAATTGATGGATTCTCATCTGGTAATTTGACCTGTTCATCCAATGCTGTTAGATACAATTGCATCTTTCCAGTGTATTCTGCTTCAAATTCACCGATTTTCAGTTCTATGGCGATCAGACTTCTCAGCCTTCTATGAAATATCAATAAAACAATATATAAATCTCTGTTTCCCACCATAAGATGATATTGATTTCCGATGAATGTATAATCTCCACCCATTTCTATCAAAAACGCTCTTATGTTATTTACCAACTGCATTTCCAATTCGTGTTCAGAGTATTCCGGCGATAATTCCGCAAAATCAAATGTATATTCGTCTTTTACTGCAAGCTTAGCCTGTACCCTTTGCTCAACTGGAAGTGTTAAGTCAAAATTCGTCTGATTCAGTAAATATTTCTCATAGGTCTTTGCCTCAATAAAATTAGTTAAAATACGCTTAGTCCAACCATATCTTTTCGTCATTTGAATGTAAAATTCACGTTGCAAATCATCCTTACATTTTTCCATAATGATGATATTATTGCTCCAGCAAATTTCTCGCACCAGTGGTGCGAGTTTTTTAGA
>JALEKN010000054.1 GCA_022769125.1 Agathobacter sp. | reverse complement strand
GATGCGTAAGCAGATCAGAGGTCTTGATCAGGCTTCTACAAACGCTCAGGATGGTATCTCAGCTGTACAGACAGCTGAAGGTGCTTTAACAGAAGTTCACTCTATGCTGCAGCGTATGAACGAGCTTGCTACTCAGGCAGCTAACGGAACCAACAGTGAATCTGACCGTTCATCCATCCAGGATGAGATCGATCAGTTAACAACTGAGATTGACCGTGTTTCTGAGACAACCAAGTTCAACGAGACATACCTGTTAAAGGGTAACGGCAAGACTGCTACTGTTAAGATTCATGCACAGGATGCTGGTATGAAGGGAACCTTAACCGGTGTAGGAACAGGAACTGCAACCTTTAAGATGGATGCATTGAAGTACGGTGAGTCTGTCAACATTGGATCTAAGGGATACACCATTGGTGCTACTAAGACACAGGTTGAAGCAGGCATCGACGCTTCATTTAAGGCGGTTGGAGATACTGTTACAATTAACGGTACAGAGTACAAGTTTGCAACAAAAGACAATGCAGATGAGAAGGAATTCACAGCAGCAACCTTAAAGACCCTCATTAGCGATGGTGACAAGGTCGTTGCAGGAACACAGACTTATGTGTACATGGCAGAAACTACTGCTGATGGCGTAAGCAAGAACGATGCTTCTGTTATCTCTGCAGATAAGGCTTACAAGCTTATCAATCAGGAGTTGAAGGCTGCAAGTTCTATTGGTGCAGATGCAGGCGAAGAAGCAAGCGTTGGAACTGATCCTACAGGTGTATATAGCTCAACCCATACACAGGTTTCCTTCACTATTACAGAGGGAACTGTTAAGACAACTCAGGGCTTACAGATGGGATTACATGTAGGTGCTGACGCAGACGGAACCAACAAGATTACATTCAAGATGGATACTATGAGTTCAGCAGGACTTGGTGTTCAGGGACTGAACCTTGTTGATGATACCGGTGCTAAGGCTACATACGCAATCGATGCAATCTCAGATGCAATCGCTAAGGTATCTGCTCAGAGATCTTCTCTCGGTGCTGTTCAGAACAGACTTGAGCATACAATTAACAACTTGGACAACGTAGTTGAGAACACCACATCAGCTGAATCTCAGATTCGTGATACAGATATGGCTGAGACAATGGTTGAGTACAGCAAGAACAACATTCTTGCTCAGGCCGGCCAGTCTATGCTCGCTCAGGCGAACCAGTCAAATCAGGGTGTATTGTCCTTACTTGGTTAATTGCTGTTTGCTATTCATTGCTATACTACTATTACAAAACTGGCGACGGGTTGCTCCCGTCGCCTTTTTGTATTCTTTTTTCGCCGGGGTATCACGGATATTTCCCAGCCGTTATGCCCTGTGCGGGTAGAATTGTGTTGCAATGGAGAGAACCCTTATAGTATAATGTAGTCATTATGAAGATGAAAAAGCAATCGGGAATTTGGGAGGCGTTATATGTTAGTTGAAGAATTGATGAAAGAAGAATATAATGCCGGAAAAGAAGATGGAAAGGCTGAGGGAATAGTTAGTTCTATCGTTGATTTCTTATCTGATCTGTCACCGGTTTCCGATGATCTTGAGAGTAGGATTGCGTCTGTCAATGACTTCGAGATCCTTAAGAATCTTAATAAGAAAGCAGCAAGAGCAACATCCATCGAGGAATTTGAACAGTATCTTACTGTGCAAAAATACTAGTCTGTCGTTTCGACAATATTTCACAAATTTATTAAATACAAAACAGAGGAATCCGTAATTTATTTTGCTAATTGCTTGGCATATGCACATAATCTTTTAAGCATATCCTTATCATTTTGAAGAGACTCCACGAGCAAATATAGTTCAGGATCTTTTTCTGATGAAATCATAATGGTAGAAGCAGACGAATCATCAGTCTCCCCATATAAGTATTGTATAGAAGTATTAAACGTCTGGGCGATAAAAGCAACGGCCTGATAGGAAGGCTCCCGCTCGCCACTTTCGTATCTTCCATATCCCATCGGGGTAATATTTAACCGTCTTGCAGCCTCGGCTTTTGTAATACCCAACTCTTTCCTTAAAGAAATTAGGCGCTCAGGAATGAACTTCATTATTGACCTCCAATAAAAATACTTGACTATAACCGTCGGTTAGGATATTATAATAACCAACGGTTATATTATAATAGAACGGTAAGTGATTGGCAAGTAAAATCGGGCAGCTAATGAGGGACTTCCATCAGACTGATTCAAGGAATATTCATTATGATTTGCTTGCACACGGCGTAAAGCATTATAAAGAAGATAAGGAAGGACGTGAGAATATGTGTGAGGCAGTTGAGAAATATGCAAAAGAATACGCAGAGGAATATGCAAAAGATTATGTAGTAAGAGAAAGGGTTTGCAATGTTAGAAACCTTATGGATAGTTTAAAGTTTACATTAGATCAAGCACTTGATGCTCTGAAAATCCAAGGCACCGAGCGGAAATTGATAATAGACCAATTACAGAAGCAGTAAGGTAAATAAAACATTTCAATGATAAAAGGATATTAATATATTACGAAGACATCAAGCACAAAGCGTTATATTTATAAAAGGATACCTTTTCACATATACATATCACTAGTGCATTTCGATGAAGACATTATCTGATAATATTTCACAATACAGAACAATAAAATAAGGCAAAGAATTCTGCATGTAAAAGCATTTTTTAAGTATATGACCCGTTTTAAAAGTAAATAAGGTTCATATATTGAAAAAAGGACAAAAACCATGATAAAATAAAAGAAAAATTAATTGCAGATTTCTTTGCTAAAGCTACATAATTTTTGTATGTACATTTGACCCATTTGGATTAGGAAAACATGTGTATACATTTGAAAATCGTTGCGCTCAGGATCAGAGTTTGGTACTTGGAGATGAGGCATATAAGATCATATTGAATACGAAGGGCGCTATTAACGATGTTCGTCCCGAATTGAAAAAATTGTTAGACTTTATAGATGGGAAACAACCAGAGGATGAATTTACGAGGCTTCTTTCGGAAGAAATAGCAACAATACGGAAGAGCGAGAAATGGAGGCTGGAGTATATGAAGCTGGAATTGGAATATGCGGAGAAGTACCAACAGGGAATGCAGCAGGAGGCAGTTAATGTGGTGAGCCGCATGATAGATGCGGGAAAGCTGTCAGAAGAGGAAATTGCAATGTACTTAGATCTTCCAATCGAGAAGATTCGAGAAATGAAAAATAGCCTGAACAAAGTGAAAACAGTATAAGCTTTTAGAATCTTGCTTTATAGTAAGGATTGGGTATTACAACAATTCAACGCTAAATCTCCAACTTTTCAACATTTATTGTTTGAAAAGTTGGAATTTTTTTGTTTTTTGGGGTTAAGTAATCGATAAAGTTCCCGATATAAAGAGTAACCAAGTAAAAATGGTGTCCAGCAAGCACCATTATGACGCCTAGCAAGCGTCGTTACGATAGGCGTTCAGTAAGCGCCAATATTATCAAAAGAGTAACCAGGGACGTTACACGGATTCAAGGAGGAAACAAAAATGGTAGTACAGCACAACATGCAGGCGATGAACGCCAACAGAATGTTAAACATCACAACATCATCTCAGTCAAAGGCAACAGAGAAGTTGTCATCCGGTTATAAGATCAACCGTGCAGCAGATGATGCAGCAGGACTTTCAATTTCTGAGAAGATGCGTAAGCAGATTCGTGGATTGGATCAGGCATCCACCAATGCACAGGATGGTATTTCCGCAGTACAGACTGCTGAAGGCGCACTTACCGAAGTACATTCTATGTTACAGCGTATGAACGAGCTGGCAACACAGGCAGCCAACGGAACTAATAGTGAGAGCGATCGTGAAGCGATCCAGAACGAGATCACACAGCTCACAACTGAAATCGATCGAGTTGCAGAGACCACGAAGTTTAATGAGACATACTTATTAAAGGGAAATGGCAAGACAACAACGAATGTCATCAGCTCAAAGGATGCTGGTATTGCAGGAACATTAACCGGTATCGGAACCGGAACCGGCGTATTTAAGATGGACGCGCTTAAGTTTGGTACAACAATTACCATTGGTTCAAAGGGATATACTATTGGTACCACGATTGCAGATATTAGATCTGCAATTACAGATGGTAAATTCTTAAAGGATGGTAAGGTAGGAAGCATCGTTCAGATCAACGGAACAGAGTATACCATCGTAAAGGATACAAAGGATGTTGACAAGGCAGAGAATAAGCTTACGGCTTCGGAGATTGCAGCTCTGGTTAAGGATGGAGACAAGGTTGTTGTTGGAACACAGACGATGGTTGCAATGACAGAAGATGAAAAGAATGGTGCGGTTGATGGAATCGGAGACAATGATGCATCTGTTATTTCTGCAAAGAAAGCGTATGAGCTGATCGCAGATGAGCTTCGTAAAGCTTCCTCTATCGGAACCGATGCCGGACATGAGGCAAAGGTTACAAAGACAACAGCTACTGTTGGTGGAAACGGAACAGTTAAGGCAAACTGGCAGGACGGAACCCAGTTTTCTGCTACGAATACGCAGATTACGTTCATCATTACTGAGGGAACTGTACAGAGCACACAGGGACTTCAGATGGGACTTCATGTTGGTGCTGATGCAGACGAGAGCAACAAGATTACATTTACGATTGACAGCATGACCTCCGCAGGTCTTGGGGTTAAGGATCTGAGCATTGTTGATACAACCGGTGCAAAGGCAACATATGCGATTGATGCAATTGCTGAGGCTATTTCAAAGATTTCTGCTCAGAGATCCTCACTCGGTGCTATCCAGAACAGACTTGAGCATACAATCAACAACCTGGATAACGTTGTTGAGAATACAACTTCCGCAGAGTCACAGATCCGTGATACTGATATGGCAGAAGAAATGGTTGAGTACAGCAAGAATAACATTCTTGCACAGGCTGGTCAGTCTATGCTTGCACAGGCAAATCAGGCAACTCAGGGCGTAATGTCATTATTACAGTAATTCTGCAAGAACTTATTGGGGAAGAGCGAAATACCTCGCTCTTCCCTTTTTAATTAGCAGGGATGAAAGAAACTATGGGGCATGGAAGAGCACTACTATCAATTTCATTATTGGCTTCAAACCGGCAGGACACGCTTCGAAGGTGCTTAGATTCACTGCGCCCGATGATGAGGGAATTGTCATGTGAACTAATCGTTGTAAACACCAGTACGCAGCCGGAGATAGAGGCAATCATACGGGAATATACAGATACTGTAATTCCCTTTTTGTGGTGCAATGATTTCTCAAAGGCGAGAAATTGCGGATTGGCAGAAGCCCGCGGGGAATGGTATTTGTATATCGATGATGACGAGTGGTTTGAGGATACAAAGGAGATCGTTACCTTCTTTAAGAGCGGGGAGTATCGCCATTATGGATATGCAAATTATGTGCAGCGGAATTTCTTAGATCCCGAATATAAGACCTACTCCGATACATGGGTATCGCGAATGGTGCAGTTATCCCCGGAGATGCATTTCCGAAGCAAAATACATGAATATCTTTATCCTGTACATGGAGCAGGATATAATCTTAACGTAATTGCCAATCACACAGGATACATTTACAGTTCCGACGAAGACCGCAGGAAACGATACCTGAGAAATGTCCCTCTTTTGCGGGGAATGATGGAGGAAGAACCGGAGACACTGCGCTGGGCGCTGCAATTAGCTCAGGAATACTATTCCGTAGAAGAATGGGCGGAGCTTGAAGCTCTTTGCAGGGAGTCTCTACAAAAACCAAAATATCAAAAACAAGCCCTTATGAAACGTCTGGCAGCAACCTTTTACGCAGGGCTGGTAGAGGCGCTGATCGGAAGAGGGCAGATAGAATCAGCGCTCCCGGAGATCGCCCATGCACTTTCAAGCGAGGATTGCAGTCCATTGGGAGCTGCATATTTAAGACTTCAAGAGGGCATCTGCTACTTTGAGCAGAAGAACTGGGATAACGCAAGGGACAGTATACAAAGCTATTTTGAATTGGAAGAAAAGATCACAGCAGATGCGGCACAATATGCGATATGGCAGGAGGCACTGCTGGTCGATAGCGCATTTGACATGATAAACAAAAAGAAAGCGTACTCTGTTTTGCTAGGATGCAGTCTGATGCAGGAAAATACAGAAGAAGCATTGCACTTATTTCAGCTACTAGAATGGGAGCAGAGTGTCGTTTATGTGTTTCCACAATTACTGCCGATCCTATTGGAAAGTACCATCGAGCATCCACATCCGGAGTATCTGCAAACAATATGGAGATGTATTTGGAATGATAAGCGGCTTTATGATATGATGGTTACGGAGAATAGAAAGAAATGGAGCGGGCGCACACCGGAACAACGGGCTTTTTTGCGGGATGGTTATCAGAAGCAGACAATTTCATTTCTATCGAAATATTATCAGGCTGATGCAATAAAAAAATACCCGCAGCTTTTGCCGGAAAGCGGACAACGGGCGCTTAAATTCATGGACGAGATTGAGATGGGAGAAGAAGAATGGCAAAAAGAAAATTAACAATTTCAATGCTTGTATGCGGAAGAGATACAACCATACGCTGCTTAGACTCTCTTGTCCCAATCCTAAACGGAATGGATGCAGAACTGATCTTAGTAGATACCGGATGCCCGGCGGAATTGAGGGAGCAGCTAAAAAAATATACGGATCAGATTTTGCAATTTACATGGTGCGATGATTTTTCAGCAGCCCGGAATGTTGGGATAAAGGCTGCACATGGGGAATGGTTTTTATACATTGATGACGATGAGTGGTTTGAAAATCCGGAAGTATTGATCCAGTTTTTTACAAGTGGGCAATACAAAAAGTATGGCTGTGTGAATTACATTCAAAGAAATTTTTATGATACAGACTTTGTACATTATGATGACTTCTGGGCGAGCCGTATGATCAAGCTGGAAGCAGATACATGCTTTCACAGCAAGATCCATGAATATATGGCACCGATAAGGGGCGAGGCGTTTAATCTTGAACTGATTGCCAATCACACAGGATATATTTTTCAGACACCGGAGGACAAGCGGAAGCACTTTGAAAGAAATGCTCCATTGCTTTTGGAGATGATAAAAGAAGAGCCACAGATGCTGCGGTGGCGCGTCCAGCTCATGCAGGAATACCGTTCTGTGAAAGATTACAGTAAGATGTACCGATTTGGCATGGAGAGCCTGGAATTTACCAAAGACCGGAACAATGAACGGGATAACTGGGACATCGGCACGTTTTATGCCGGGGCTGCAGAAGGAAAACTGTTTTTAAAGGAATATGAGACGAGCATAGAAATTGCAGACCGGGGATTAAAAGACACGCGCATGAATGAGATGTGCCACGCATATATGTACCTGTGCAAAGCGACGGTCTGTTTCGATATGGAAAATTGGAGAGAAGCCGAGGATAATATTCACCGCTATTTCAAGGTAAAGAAAGAGCTTACGAAAAATAAGATCCGGTTTGCAAATCAGAAAAGCTCTCTGCTGGTGGGCGAGGCTTTTGACGTATTTCCACAGCAGCGGGCATATTCGATCTTGTGCGCCTGCGAGCTGAAACGAAAAGATGCAAGCAAATTAAAGAAATATATCGCTCAAATGGGATGGGACAAAAACCGGGTATACCTGTTTGACGGCTTTCTGGC
>JALEKN010000047.1 GCA_022769125.1 Agathobacter sp. | reverse complement strand
TTTTTGTTTCTCACGGGTTTAACCATGGTTGAACCTTAGGAGGCTATTGTTATATCCATTTAACTAAGAGAACAGATACCGTATTAAAAGCTTTCGCCCTAGGCTACGGCAGCCATATATAAACGCGATCACTATTGTGATGCGTTCCTATTGTATCGTATTCCGGTGCGCTCGTCAATGTTGTACGCGCATAATCTGAATCGTATTTTTAAGAATACCTACCGGAAAGTGCCGGCACATTCACCTAACAGGCACATCTTTTGATTCATTACAGACAGACACTTCCCTGCATCCAGACATTACCTTTGAAACGTCTGCCAATCTGTGGTTCTCCGATCAGATCATTTGCATTGATGCAGACATCAAAAAAGATATCGTTGCATTCCACCTTCATCTTGTAAATACTTTCTCCGGAAAGCTTATTCCGACACTGCATAACATCAACAATCTCACCAAGAATTGCGTATTGGTCACTCTCCACACCATACGGCATAAAAGACGTTGTTACAATGCTCAAAATATCCTCCTGCAATACGCGTTTCGAAATCAGGGAGTAAGTGTCCATGTCCTCCAGAGTGAGGCTCTCGATTGCATCCTCATCTCCCTCTCTCGCCTTTGCGATCAGCTGGTTTCTGTCTTTGTAATCATAATCGGACGGATTCTTCTTCTCACGCTTCTCAACCGGAAGGACAATCTTTCCATCCGTGGAAAGTGCGGAAAGTCTCGCACCATTAATCGGAGTCTTCCGCTGCAACTGGCATTCCGCCAGATAGTCTGCAACATTCTGCATATAAAAAATAAGCGTCACGCCAAGATTCGTCTCATCACAGATTCCTGCGTAAGATTCTTTTTCGGCATGCTTCTGAACCTCGATGCACTCCTGTGTTGTAAGAGTGACCGCATCAAAAAACGGATAATAATAATCCATTTGAAAACGATCATCTTCATCATATGAGCCGCATACCTTTATTCCTATACCCGGAGCGAATTCTTTTAACATCTCAACAAATTCATTTTCCTCCGAATCCTTTGTAACCTTCATAACATCAGGATGTTCCACAATATCGCTTATGATGATCTCAAGATCCTTCTTACGGATATCTGAAAATCCGATGGTTCTAAGGAACTTATGCACGTTCCTTCCTCCTTTAACTGGATAAAATATATTTGTGAACAATTGCCCACAACAGACATTGTTATATTCTACATGAATTTTTTCGATTGTACAACTGAAAGAACAGAAATCTATCATTATGGTTTGAAAAATTACCGACAGGCAGTAACAATCTGTGGCTGCATCACCGGATCATATTTCTCCAATAAACCATTCTGCTGTTCATCGACAATCATAACAACAGGTTTGTTTGGATCGTTGGTCTGTTCTACCACGATACCTGCCTTTTGATCTCCCACAACGACAGCTGTACCAACCGGGTAAGCTGCAACCATTTCTACAAGCATCTGGGCTATTTTCCTGTCGTAAGAAGTTCCTGCCCCCTGCCTGATCTGCTCTATTGCATACCAAACATTTGTTCGGTTGCACTCCATTCCAGAAATCATACAGTCAAATGCATCACACACCTGGACAATCCTGCACTCTGTTTCCTTCATTCTCTGACGCATCGGAAAACCGCTTCCGTCTGCCCTCTCATGATGTGACAATATAATTTTGCGGCAGATATCCGGAATCCATGGCTCATCCTCCACCGCGGAGTAGCCGAGAATCGTATGTTTCTTATATTCAAATACTTCAGCAGGCAATCCTGTTTCCATATCACGGTTCTCATAAGGAACTGTAATATAGCGTATCCCTATATCATGCAGCAGGCAGCCGATTGCAAGATAAAAAAGCTGCTGCTCATCAAATTGCAGCTTTTTCGCGATTATCAGCGAAAGCAGCGTGACCATAATGGTATGTTCGTACAGATCTGCCTCCCGGGATTCAATATCATATACGACATTTTCCGGAATATCTCTGATCTGGCGCACAAGTTCATTTGCGATCACTTCAAATTCCTTCATTGAAAAATCCGTATGATAAATATGACGCTCCATCAGGCGTTTTACTTTATTTACCATAGTACCCAATTTTTCCGGATTCATAATCGGGTGTGGTATCTCAAACGATCGATAAGGATCTTCAATCTTCAGTGATACGATACCGAATGATTTTATGAGCGGAACATAATCTTCCCTGATCACAGCACCTGCCGGAATAAGGACATCGTTCTGTTCATTTTTGATTGCTTCGGCCAGGATTTCTCCTCCGCGCACAGCATCAATTGAAATAATCCTCATAATCGTTCTCCATTGTTATTTCCGGGAAGACTTGCTTTCTTCCATTGCCATTTCCAAGGCTTCCTTTTCCTCGTCTGCCAAAACAATAATGGAATTACCGTCGATAATTTCTTTGATATAAGTGTAGCAACCTTCTCTGCTGTGTACGGCATTCATAACAAATCCGTCGTTTGACTCATTCAAAAGTGCAAGAGAAAAGCTGAGCTTTCCTCCCATCTCATGGAATGCATCATACTTTACAAGACCGACCTTCTGGAATGTACTCTTCATGTTTGCGAAGATCTTCTTAATGTTTTTTTCATTTGCAGAATTGGCTGCCAGCAATGTATCTACCTGATCTAATCTCTTGATCAGGGTGTCCTCCAAAGATTTTGCCGACTTCCCACTCATAAATATCTTATAACGTTTTTTTAATGAATTGATTTGAGATATATTCACGATCAACAGAATCAGAAGGATCAGACAAAAAACGGCTAACCCGATGATAATGTAATCGGAATCAAATCCAAACATTTTTGAAATCATAGTTTCTCCTTTTATTTTCTTCTACATTGCTTGTAATTTAAATAGTATTTTATAACTATTTTTATGCATGAACAGTGCGGATCAGATCAATGATACGATCCAATTCATCCTGTGAGTAATACTCAATCTCCAGCTTGCCGCTCTTTTCATTCTTGGCGTTAATGCAGACCTTTGTGCCGAGTATTCCCTTCATCTGTTCCTCAAGATCCTTGTAAATTGCCTCGATCTTTGGATCAAGTTTCTTCTCCGGCTGCGGTGCATTCTTCTTTTCGTTCTGAAGATTCTTCACAAGCTTTTCGGTATCGCGCACGCTCAGCTTTTCATCAAAAATCTTCTGTGCAGTGATGTACTGTTTTTCCGGATCCTCGATTCCGATAATCGCACGCGCATGTCCAGTGGTAAGCATCTCATCAATGACCATCTGCTGTACGCGGTCATCCAATTTCAACAGACGCATTGCGTTGGTTACTGCAGTTCTACTCTTGGAAACACGCTCTGCCACTTCATCCTGTTTCAGATTAAATTCAGTGAGAAGTCTCTTATAAGCTAGTGCTTCTTCAATCGGATTTAAGTCCTCTCTCTGAATGTTCTCAATCAAAGAGATTTCCATGATTTCCTGTTCGGTCAGCTGTTTAACAATAACAGGGACCTCCTTGATTCCTGCTAACTTGGCAGCTCTCCATCTTCTCTCACCTGCGATAATCTCATAATAATCATCTCTCTTCTGAACCAAAAGTGGCTGCAAAACGCCAAACTGCTTGATGGATTCTGATAATTCCAACAGAGCATCCTCATCAAATTTCTTTCTTGGCTGATCGCGATTTGGCTCTACTTTATTAATATTCATCATTGTTGCATCTGTTCCCGGTTCTTTTGTTTCCGCAGCTTTTGCTGCGCCCGGCTTATTAACCTTGTCCGCGATCAGCGAATCTAAACCTTTTCCCAATCCATTCTTCTTTGCCGCCATATCAGATATCCTTTCTATCAATAATTTCTTGTGCCAGATTGCGATAACTCTCTGCTCCGGCAGACTTGTTATCGTACATATTTATTGGTAATCCGTAAGATGGTGCTTCTGCCAAACGAATATTTCTAGGGATCATAGTGTTGTAGATCTTGGTATCGAGGTTTTCCTTTACATTCTCTACAACCTGATTTGATAAATTAGTACGGATATCGTACATCGTAAATACAACTCCCTCAATCTGAAGCTTCGGATTCAGACGTTCCTGTACCAGATTGATTGTATGGATCAACTGACTCAATCCTTCCAGAGCATAATATTCACACTGAATTGGAACAAGTACCGTATCTGCTGTTGTCATTGCATTTACTGTCAGCATATTCAGTGATGGTGGGCAGTCAATAATAATGAAATCATAATCATCTCTTATGTAATCGACTGCTGTTTTTAAAATGTATTCCTTATTACTGATTCCCAAAAGTTCGATTTCTGCTCCAGCAAGATTTACATTGGAAGCCATGATTTTCAGATTATCTACGACTGTTTTCTGAATACTTTCATTAATGGAGCATTCATCCAACATTAACTCATATACTGTATTTTCAATTTCATTCTTATCAACACCGAGTCCACTTGTCATATTGCCCTGTGGATCTAAATCGATTGCTAAAACTTTCTTTCCTTTTTCTGCAAGACATGCAGCTAAATTGATAGAAGTTGTTGTCTTACCGACTCCACCCTTCTGGTTTGCTATTGCAATAATTCTTCCCATTTCTATTCCTTTCTTAGTCCTACTTTGATGAAAAAACGGGTGCTTTTTCACATATTTTACTCTCTAAATTTATGCTCAATCATTATAACACTTTTCTATTTTTAATGCCATAGGCAAAAATGTTTCACGTGAAACATGCACCTATGTTTTTCCAAAATCTTGTGTCCATATTTTTTGTCTTAAACTAAATATTGTGGAATCATCCGTGAAAAAATTATTTAAATTTTATGTTTCACGTGAAACATTATATGTATACTTAGATAGTTTTAAGGGAAATACCGCATTCCACCCTCCACTTTATTTTTAATGAATTAGTACAAAAATTCTAGTAATTCTCTCAACCCGCTTTATCATTTCTTATTTGTTATATTTCTTTTGCTATATCTTCTAAAAGTTTGACGCACCTGCTTGACTGTTCGCGGATAGAGCGGATTTTGCTTTCGAGAACTTTTGTGGTTTTCTTACGCGGGCATCTTTTGTGAAATGTGAGCATGCCCTTCATTTGTTTGAGCAAGATGTGTTGATAAATAGAACACATAAAAAGCGAGTTTTGAAGGGCATGCTCTAATATCAACTTCGCAAAAGTGCCCGCTTAGAAAAGCTAAAAAGTCCGACAGCAAATCCGTCTACCGTGGACAGTCAAGCGGGGAGTGTCAAAGCCAATAGAAGACACAACACATTCACTGTAAAGCGGGTTGAGAGAATTACTAGAATTTTTGTACTAATTCATTAAAAATAAAGTGAAGGGTGGGATGCTCATATAAAATAAAGAAAAGGTGGCAATCTATATGATCACCACCTGATAAGCTTCTTTTCATTTAGACAAGAAGTAGTACATTATAAACTCATCCAATTAGAAAACCTTAATAAGATTATTGCGAATTGCAAAGACCGCAGCCTGTGTACGATCTGTCACCTCAAGCTTTTTGAAGATATTGGAAACATGATTCTTAACCGTGCGCTCGCTGATCTCCAGTTTTTCAGCAACTTCCTTATTGTACATTCCAATAGCAAGAAGTTTAAGAACCTCCAACTCTCTGCGTGTAAGGGAGTCAATTTTCTCCTCATCCTCATTGCGCTCAAGTCTCTTTGCGTTGAGAGCAGGAATCAGACTAGGCTGGATGTAAGTCTCTCCATCCATGATTGTATGAATTGCTTTCTTAAGTTCTGCCGATTCAGAATCTTTCAGAACGTATCCGTTAATTCCAATATCAACTGCTTTCATCAGATATTCTGTCTCGTTGTGAACAGTCAGTACCAATACCTTGACCTTTGACTTGCGGGCCTTCAATTCCTTTAATAGATCAAGCCCATTCATGTTTGGCATATTGATATCCAATAATAATACATCCGGCTTATAGACATCTAACTTATCCAGGCAATCCCTGCCATCAACTGCCTCAGCGATTACTTTGATATCTCCGTCCAACTCCAATAAGCTCTTTAGTCCTTCGCGAATCATAGAATGATCATCAGTGATCATAATATTAATTGCCATTGTATTTTCCCCCTTATGCCTTTGGTACTTTTATCGTTATATGAAATCCTTTATCCGGCTGTGACTCAAATTGGATATCACCGGATAATAAATAAATTCTCTCTTTCATAATAGAAAGTCCAAATCCGGAATTATCTTCACGTGAAACATCCGGAATAGATGAAAGGTCAATACCTTTTCCATCATCATCAATATTTAACTGGACATATTCCGGATAATACGTAAATACAATATCTACCCTGGAAGCTTCGCCATGCCTGATTGCATTTGCACATGCCTCCTGAATAACCCGAAGCAATGTAAGCTCCGTTACGCTATTCAATGAATAGACATCCCCGTTTACTTTATAAGAAAATGAAGCAGATGTACTACTGCGCAGCTTATCCAGATAACGATCTACCGTCACATCAAATCCAATATCATCAAATGACATCGGTCGAAGGTCATAAATCATATTTCTGGTGTCATCAATAACTTCATGCAAAATCTTACTGAGAGATGACAATTCCAGCTTACAACGAATCGGGTCAACCTCCAATAGCTTCATACATAATTCCGACTTATGTACAAGCGACGTAAGATTCTGTACCGTAGAATCATGCAGATCCCGGGCTATTCTCTGACGCTCTCTTTCCTGAGTCGCAAGAATTGAAAATCTGTCCTCCCCGGATGAAAGATCTGTATGATTGACAAAACTCTTTGCAACTTTGATCACGCTGTTTGTCTCATTCAGCTGGCATGTATTGTCCGATATCTTAACACGCAGCTCTGTCAGTTCATCTTCAATTGCCTTCTGCTCTTTTGAAAGTTCATCTATTTTCTTTTTATTATACCCATTAACTTCGCGCGGAGTAAATGAGGCATAGTTTGGGTCATTCGTCTCCTCGAGCAGTTGGATCAATTTCATGTTTTCCTTAAAATGATTCTGAAGATCAATCTCTTTTTCTTTTAAAGATAATTGTTCTTCCAATAATCCATCTCTTATCTTTTCCAGAAATTCGTTAACCATAAAATCTCCACAAACATATGTTCGAGTAATATATTACTAAAGTACCATTACAGTATAAATCATTTTTCAGATAAATGAAAGAAATAAATAAAAATATTTGTATATAACGAAAAAGTTGTCTATAATAATAAAAAAGAGATATAGGAGGTTTCTATGAAAAAAAGTACAAAATGCTTTTTATTCCTGACAACCGCAACAGTTGCGGGAATGTATGCATATAATAAATTTGTTGCATCCTCCGCCACAAGAAAAAATCTACTCACCACAAAAGATGGCGATTTTTATGATTGGAAACAAGGCAAAGTTTTCTACACCAGACAAGGTCAGGGTTCACCGATTCTATTGATTCACGACATCAATCCGGCCAGCTCCTCTTATGAATGGAACCGCATCATTAAGCGCCTGGAGAAAAATCATACGGTCTACACCATTGATCTGCTTGGATGCGGCCGCTCTGAGAAGCCGCAGATTACTTATACAAACTACCTTTATGTGCAGCTGATCACCGCTTTCATAAAGGACGTTATCAAGGATAAGCCGGATATTGTTGCTTCGAACCTTTCTGCGTCTTTCGTGATCATGGCAAACAATATTGACAAGGACCTGTTTAACAAGATTATTTTTATCAACCCGGTTTCCGTCAAGAAGTTAGAAATCGTTCCGGATGATATTTCCAAGTGCAGGCAGCGCATTTTCGAGCTTCCGCTTATCGGAACATTCATCTACAATATCTTGTCCAACCCGGTTCATATTGACCGCAATTTCCGCAACAAGTATTTTGCGAAAACGAACCTGATTTCATCAAAAATGGAAGATGTCTACTACGAATCCGCACATTTGGATGATAATAAGGGCAAGTACCTCTATTCCAGCCTTCTTGGCAATTATGTAAACATCAACATTGCACATGCGCTCAAGAAGATTGATCATCCGGTCTACCTGATTGGAAGCAGAGGCATCAAGAATAATATTCATACCTTAGAGGAGTATCGCAAGCTCAATTCCAAGTTTGAGATCTACATGACCTCCAACAGCAATCTGTATCCACAGCTTGAATCTCCGGAAAATATTGCAACACTCATCAACCTCATCTTAAAACAGGACGAGGCATAAAAAAAGATGCTGCTCATCGATACATATAAGTATCATGATGCAGCATCTTTTTATTAGAATGACTTTTAAATCTACAACGGATTTTTTGACGGCGTACCTGCTTTTCTTGGATACTGCTTCGGCGTCGGTTTTACCTTGTCAATTATGACAAATGCCCGGCCGGATTCTCCAATAGAAAATTTCTTAACATCGGAAAGCTTTCCACCCAATACAGCAATCGCACGTTTCGCCGCAGAGACCTCCTCATCACATTCACCGGACTTGTAGGAGATAAACTTTCCTCCCACCTTCACAAATGGAATGCAATATTCGGACAAAGTAGACAGATTTGCGACTGCACGGGATACACACAGATCATAGGATTCCCTATGATTCTTATCTGCTGCAAGTTCTTCCGCTCGAGAGTGTATCGCGCGGATGTTTTTTAACTGTAATGCGTCAATCACTTCCTGCAAAAAAAGAATACGTTTGTTGAGTGAATCCGCAAGCGTGATATCAAGTTCCGGGAAAGCAATCTTGAGCGGAATACCCGGAAATCCTGCACCTGTTCCCATATCAAGGATCTTACACTTTTTCGTCAGATCATATTCCTTTGCAAGCGAAACACTATCAATGAAATGCTTTTCGATTACCTCATCAAATTCCGTAATTGCAGTAAGATTCATTACCTTATTCTTTTCCACAAGCATCTCATAATACTGCATAAACTGCATACACTGTTCTTCTGTCAATGTGACAGAAAAATCTTTCATACCTTCTTTTAAACGATCTAAATTATATTCCATCTACTCTTCTCCATTTAACTGATAAAACAGATCCGGATCAGTATACTTAAGCTGCTCCAGATAAACCAGGATAACCGATACATCCGCCGGCGTAACACCGGAAATCCGGGAAGCCTGTCCGATTGACAATGGCTGCAGATCATTCAGTTTCTGTCTTGCTTCAATGCGAAGTCCGGATATCTGCGCATAATCAAAATTAACCGGCAGTTTTTTCTTCTCAAGCTTTTTAAAATGTTCAACCTGTTTGATCTGGCGGCTGATATATCCATCATACTTGATCAGGATATTGACCTGCTCTCTCACATCTCTCGGAAGATCCGGGCGATTCGGATCAATCGGTGCAAGCTTCTCATAATCAAGCTCCGGACGGCGGATCAGCTCCGTGAGCAAAATTCCGTTGGAAAGTGGAATACTCTCATAGGAAGTCAGAAGCTCCTGCACTTTTGCGGTCGCACCGATATGTACCTGGCTGACACGCTCGATCTCCTCCTTGATAAGTCTCTCTTTTTCACAGACATGCTCATACCGATCCTTGGAAATCAGCCCAACCTCGTAACCTCTCTTCGTCAGACGCAGATCCGCATTATCCTGACGGAGCAGCAGACGATACTCCGCACGGGAGGTCATCATACGATAAGGCTCATGTGTTCCCTTTGTCACAAGATCGTCAATCAATACTCCAATATAAGCCTCCGAGCGGTCTAAAATTATAGGTTTCCGCTTTAATATCTTACAAGCGGCATTTATTCCAGCTATCAAACCCTGGCACGCTGCCTCTTCATAACCGGAACTTCCGTTGAACTGCCCACCACTGAACAGTCCACTGATCTTCTTGAACTCCAAGGTAGCATAAAGCTGTGTCGGATTGATGCAGTCATACTCGATTGCATATGCATTACGGACAATCCGTACATGCTCCAAACCCGGAAGCGTCCGGTACATCTCATGCTGCACATCCTCCGGAAGCGAAGATGACATTCCACCAATATACATTTCGTTCGTGTGAAGTCCTTCCGGTTCAATGAAAATCTGATGACGGTTCTTATCTGCAAAACGCACAACCTTATCTTCAATGGATGGACAGTAACGTGGTCCCGTTCCCTCAATCACACCTGCATAAATCGGTGAGCGATCCAGATTATTGCGGATAATCTCATGCGTCTTTTCATTTGTATAAGTAAGCCAGCAGGAAACCTGTTCCTTCTGAATTGATTCCGGATCAGTTGTGAAAGAAAACGGTACAATTTCCTCATCACCGAACTGCTCCTCCATTTTTGAAAAATCGATACTGTTCTTATCCACACGTGCAGGTGTTCCCGTCTTGAAACGGTACATCTCAATTCCATGAGCGATCAGGGAGTCCGTCAGGTAATTTGCGGCCTGAAGTCCGTTCGGTCCGGTGTGTGTGATCAGCTCGCCGGTCAGACATCTTGCACGCAGATATGTTCCGGTACAAAGCACAACTGCCTGACAATGATAAGTCGCACCAGAAACGGTATGTACACCCACAATCTTCTGTACATCATTTTCCTCTTCCGTGATGATCTCGGCAACCTCTGCCTGCCGGATCGTAAGATGTGGCGTATCCTGTAATGTCTGGCGCATTGACATGCTATAATCCGCTTTATCTGCCTGCGCGCGGAGAGAATGTACAGCCGGTCCTTTTGACTTATTAAGCATCTTTGACTGGATGAAAGTCTTGTCAATGTTCTTTCCCATTTCACCGCCCAAAGCATCAATTTCACGAACAAGATGTCCCTTTGAGCTGCCTCCGATGTTCGGATTACATGGCATCATAGCAATGCTGTCAACACTCACCGTGAAAATGATCGTCTCAAGACCAAGTCTTGCACAGGCGAGAGCTGCCTCGCATCCGGCATGACCCGCACCCACGACAACCACGTCATAAGTCTCTTCCAGCTTGTTGCGATTCGTTACAATATGTGTGTTGTTGTTTTCTGAAACACTATCAGACATTGGATTTATCCTCTTTCTTAAATTTAGATTTATTTTCCCATACAGAACTTTGAGAAGATTTCATTGACCAGGTCATCCTCCAAAGACTCCCCAATGATCATACCCAAAGACGTATAAGCGTTCATCAGATCGATCGAATAGAAGTCCTCCGGCATCCCATCTTCGATACTTTGCATGACAAGACGAAGACTATCTGCCGCATCCTGCATTGCATTTTTCTGACGGATGTTCGTGATATAAATTTCATCATTGAAAGAAATATCTCCCGCAAAAAACAAATCCTTAATCGACTGTTCAAGCCGGTCAAGTCCAATTCCTTCTTTTGCAGAAAACGGAATCATAACCGTATCAATCAGAGCTGCAATCTCCTGCTCTGTCACAACCGGAGCAAGATCAGATTTATTCAACAAAATGATTGATTTTTTTTCTTTTAAAAATTCGATGATCTGCATATCGTTCTCATCGAGTGCTGTCGATGAATCAATCACATACAGGATCAGGTCTGCATCACTTGCATATTCTTTCGCCTTATTGACTCCGATCTGTTCCACATAATCGGATGTATCACGGATGCCTGCAGTATCAATCAGATTCAAAGTGATTCCATTCAGATTGATCTGCTCCTCCAGCACATCACGGGTTGTCCCGGCAATATCCGTTACAATTGCGCGGTCCGTTCCGACAAGCAGATTAAGTAACGATGATTTTCCGGCATTCGGTTTTCCGACAATTACGGTCTGGATTCCTTCTTTTAGCATCCGTCCATTGTCTGAACTTGCCAGAAGCTTCTTTATATTATCGTTACATTCTTCAACAATACCATGCAGTTTTTCCGGATAACCATCCAGCGAAACATGCTCCGGATCATCCAGCGCGGATTCGATAAACGCAATTTCATGGATGAGCATTCCGCGGATATCCGTAATGTCATTTTTCACCGATCCCTTTAACTGACTGAGCGAACTTTTCATCGCGAACTCATTCTTGGATTGGATCAAATCAATGACAGATTCCGCCTGCGTCAGATCAATCCTTCCATTTAAAAAGGCTCTCTTCGTAAACTCTCCCGGTTCCGCAGGTCTTGCACCATACTTGATGACTGTCTCCAAAATCCGTTTCATGACATACACACCGCCATGACAATCAATCTCAATGCTATCCTCTTTCGTATAAGAATGCGGCGCACGCATCAAAAGAACCATAACCTCATCAATCACCTGGTCTCCGTCACAGATATATCCATAATGAATCGTGTGTGTCGGACATTCACTCAATTTCTTATTCTGATTATTTGAACGATAAATGCGGTCAATAATCGCAAATGCATCCTCTCCGCTTATCCTTATAATTCCGATACCGGATGGACTCATCGCTGTTGCAATTGCCGCGATCGTATCTGATTTCATATTCTCACCTATCCCAGACAAAACTTATTCCCCGCATAAGCAAACTTACGCTCATTCTATAATAAACTACTTTTCCTCAATAATCCACAAAAAACTATCGTTTTCCACAACTCTACTATCCCATCCACTCACCCTGCACCTTCTTCTCCCTCTTTCCACTTCATCAATCACATCCTCTTATCTTAAACATTTCCACTTTTCTATCTATCCTTGGCATTATCTTATGCACCACTTCATATAAGCCCTGCATCTGCTGCCTTGGTATCTATTTAAACAAATTATCATATTTTCATCTGGCAGCCTTGCAATTTACACATCATTTTAATTACATCGGCTATT